>CAZIVO010000053.1:0-23375 GCA_964542765.1 uncultured candidatus Brocadiaceae bacterium
CGGTGAAGGCGCGGGCGGCTTCCTTGATGTCCTTCTCGGTGTAGTTTCCCTCACCGAGGGTGAATAGCTCCATGAGTTCGCGGGCAAAGTTCTCGTTGGGAGCCCGGAGGTTGTTTCGGTTGTTGTCGAGGTACTCGAGCATCGCCGGATCTCGCGCAATCTCGTGCACCAACTCCTTGAAATTGCCCGTCGCATGAGCGCGCAAAAGGTCGTTCTGCAGCGCCATGTGAAAGGTGTTTTTGACATCGCGATAACCGCTGGTGAAGTGACCGTGCCAGAACAGGGTGATCTTCTCTTCGAGCGGTCGGTTCGTCGCCAACATGCGCCCCATCCACCAGTTGCGCAGGCCGTTCATCTTCGCGCGATCCGTGCGCTGCCGTTGCTGCCGAACTTTGCGGCGCTCATCCTCATCCATGCGGCCGAATTCCCCGCGCTCCATCGGCGCCCCCGGGACAACACCATGCGGACCCACGAGATCGGGCTGCTTCTCGTAATCGACCAGCCAGTTCACGGCCTTTTTGAGGCCAGCGGCATGAAGCCTGTCGATCTGTTCAGGAGTTCCGCCGAAACCAGCCCTCAAAAGAAGGTGCTTGGCGTGAGCGCGCGAGAACTCGGCGGCGGGCAAACGAGGCGGAGACTGCGGCACATCGCCGGGGCCAGCGCTTGCACAGAACACCAGAACGGAAGTGATGAGGCTCATGTTTCGACTCCTGTTGGGAATATTGTTTCGACTCCTGTTGGGAATATGGCTCCCATTATTAGCTCTACAGACGTCGATGGGGACTCAATCCCATGTCCAAGCCTTGTAAAAGACGTGCGATGTCTCATCGATGTCTCACCCACATGCGCTGCAATATCCCCTCCCGGGAACCGGCTGAGCAGAACTTCATGGGATAACGGGAGCGTGATCCCGGAACCTCGGAAACTCTATCTGGCCACGAGATTGCAGAAGATCCGGCAAGCGCCCGGGTGGAGGAACTTGAGTTGCCGGTACAGCGCGAGGGCGCAATACACAAACTCGCCCTTGCCGTAGGTTGCGTAGAGCAACGATCCCTTCAGGGTCTCCTGTCCCCGATCCGACATCGCCAGCAACTCCTGAAACTCGGGAGCATAGCTTTGCGGAAAGTACAGCCCGCGCTCCTGTACCCAACCATCCCAGTCCTGCGCGCGGATCTCGTTGGGGATATTGAGCAGCACATGCTCGGGGAGAAGCGCTTCGACGGGAGCGTCTTCTTGCGTGACCCTTCCCTTGCCGATCTCGAGGCGATAGGGCCAGCCCCTGAAACCAGCCGAGTCGATGTTGTATTCGCTGTCCTTGTGGTAGAGAACGACGAGGCGTCCCCCCTCCTCGACGTATTCGAGCAGTCGCGGAAAAGCTGCTCGGGCAGCCTTCCAGCGGCCATCCTTCTCGCGTTCCCGCAAGGCGCGAATGTCGATCAAGATGGTCGAGAATTCACCCAGGGGCCGCACCGCAAGTTCCTCTTCGTCGAGAACCTGAAGGCCGCTACCCACCAGCCCACGCAACACACTCTTGGCGGTGTCATCGACACCCTGAATCAGGCCGACCGTCAGCCCCCGAGGAACCGATACATCCACCTTGTGGACCGGAACCTTCAGGGTCAGGTCGCCGAGTTCAACATGCAGGTTGTAGACACCAGGAGCGAGATCTTCAGGCACTCGAAGCTTAAAATCGCGCTGCAGGGAACGAACCTTGTCCAGCTGCAGATCGACGGGAGCGCCACGCACGACGAAGCCGGCACGGCCCTCGATGCGAAGCTTGCCCTCGAGAGGATCGGGCGTGTTGCGATGGATGACCGCGGTGAAGGAAACCTCCGTCCCCCCCCGCGGAATCAGCAAGGCTCGGGGGCGCACCTCCAGCTCCACCGGTGGGCGCACCTCAACCGGAACGATGAGGGGAAGGTCGATCTGATGACCCTCCAGCGTCACCAGACAGCGAAGACGAACCGGGGGCTCGTAGGAGTCCACGGTGAACAGGCGCTGCACCCATTCTTGATGATCACCGATGTCGGCACGGGCGTGGTATGTCCCGTTGAGGAACACCGGCTCATCGGAACACAGGCGTTGCAAGGTCTCGGCACGGGACTCTTCGCTGGAGAGTTCCTCGATCCGCACTTCCCCGGCCGAAGATGACTCGAAACTGAGTTGTTCCACGGAGATCCCGGTGGTGTTTTGCAGCCTGAGCTGAAAGTGAAGATCCTTGTCCGGCACCGCATCCTCGCCCGGTGACGCCTGCGCATCGATCCGCAAGCCCGCCGCTTGCAACACGAGCCGGTCGAGAGCTTCCATGCGTCGCAAGACCCGAACCTCCCTGTCGGTTCCTGGTGAGGGGGGGATCTTCAGCAATCGTGAGCGCAGATCCAGCGCCGAGTTCAGAACAGCCGTCGGCCCATCCAGACTCCCGGACAGGTCGAGCAAGTCGCGCTTGAGCTGGGCATTCTCGGTCGTCTCCGGCAGGTCATCGAACAGGGACCGCAGTCCTCCAGTGAACGATGATGGGCCGGCCCACGGAGCTGTTGAGATCAGACGGATCACAAGATCGGTCAAATCTTCCATCGGGCGAATCGGCTCCTGACTGTGGTGCTCGAGGAGCGCCGAGTATCCAAGGCGGCGATAGGTCTGCCCGCGGAAATGATCGTGTTCGTAGATGGGCAATTCGACGAGATCCGAAGGAGCTTCGCCCGGAGCCGCTCCGCGGTACACCTTGTTGATCCGAATCGGAGGCAATCCGGGCAGGGCCTCTTCGTCCGCAGCCATGACCACGGCTTGCGGAAGAATCTGCAAGAGCGCCGTGTCGTGGCCATGAGTTTCGGCCGGGTGGTGAGCTGTCAGCACGATGTCCGGCCGGATCTTGCGGAACAGCCGGGCCATGTTGCGGGTGGTCCGCTCCTCGTCCCAGAGTTGCAGGGTTTCTCTGGCCGAGCGGCTGTAGCCTGCGTCCTGGCAGTTCAGATAAAACACGCGCGCATCCAAACGGGCCGCGCAGTGTTCGGCTTCGAGGGTGCGCAGGCGGCCGAGATCATCGCCGGTCTGCGGCCCACTGCTGTTCTGACCACCCTCGCCACGGGTCGCCAGCAAGATCGAGACCCGCCACCCGAACCTGAAGCGCAGGTAGGCAGCGGGGATGACGTACGAGTCATCCGGATGGGAGGCAAGGATCAGAACCAGCGTGTCCGCGCCAGCATCCAGGGCGGCCTGGTGGAGAGCGGTATAGCCGAGATCGCGGCCCTGGTATGGCCGCGACGAGATCTCTTGGGACGAGAGCGGGCTCGCGAACACCGCGGCGGCCAGGGCCAAGAAATAGCGGGCAGCCACCGGCCGCTGCCCGCCCTTGCCATCGCTGGCGATGCTTGCCTTCATCGGTAGCGAATCAGAATCCGCTACTGTCCATTACCATGAAGACAGCCGCAGCACCCGCGACGCCGACGCCCGCCAAAACCCCCACCATCTCGGGGCCCCAGGGGCTGATCGTCTGGGAAGACCAGCCATTGCCGTCGGACCCACTCCAGCTGACAGCCCCGAACAGGTGCTTGGTCAGGGTTCCCACATCCGGCAGGAGGGATAGGTCGATCGGAATCTCACCATCGACGGGAAGGAAGGCGACCAGACTGGTTGCCATCTGGTAGAGGCCTTCGAAGTTCGCCTTCCAATCGGTGAAGGACACGCTGGTCAGGCCCGATCTCGGAATGCTCGCCAGGTACGGTGCGAACTCCTCGTTCGTCCGGATGTCATCCGCAGGATCATCTTCCCGGTCCATCCGGGCAAACACTCGCTTGATATCCCCTGCCGCGAAACCTCCCACCAGATAGCCATTCTTGAAGGCGAAGGTGGGGACAAACATCTCCAGAGGGTTGAAGCCCATCTCCGCGCCAACATCGATGTTCGCCTGGATCTGGTAGACCTTGATACCACGACGCTCCGACTCGTCGATATCGAACGCTCCTTCGGAAATCTCGGCGATGGTGCGGAGGGTTTTCATGAACCTTTGTTCGTCCTTCACCTCCAGCACGAGCGCGGTCTCCGGTGTCGTTCCCAGGGCCGCCATCGGCATGGACCAGGACACCATCTTGGTGCCGAGCGAACCGATCAGGTCTTCCTTGATGCTCACTCCGAACTGGTCCTCGTAGCTGCTGATCATGCCCACAGCCATTTCACCGATGCCTTCGTCGTAAGCCCTCACGGCGCCGACGATCGCGTCATACACGCCAGCCAAATCGAAGTTCGTCGCACTGAACGAAGCTGCATCGCGCGGCACCCACTTCAGGAACCCGAGATCGACTTCCTTGATGCCACCCGCGAACAATCCTTGGCGCTCGGGCACGGGTGAGTAGACGTATCCCTTGGCGCGGCTCTTGTTGCCATCGTACGACCAGGTGCCGCCAAGCGACTTGATGCTCCTGAGGCCCAGAGCAGTGATCGCACGATCAACACCTTGGACATCGAGTTCCGCCGGGAAGTCGGGAGCCTCTTCCGAAGCCAGTTGCAAAAACTTCATGCCGAAGTCAACGAGCAAGCCCGGCTGGAAGTAGGTCTCGAGTTCCGCGCCCTGGGTATCGAGGTTCTTGTAGACGGACGTGAAGTTCGTCGATCCAACGAGTGACGAACCGCCGGAATGCAAGCCTTCGACCGCGGACTTCACCTCGTCAAAGAGCGTGCCGATGATGACTCCATTGCCGACGAAGGCCCAGTTGAGAGCCATCTCGGTCATCGGGGGAACGAGCGATACGATATCGGTATCGCCAACCTTCGCCGTCTCCCTGACGAGCATCCCTTCGCTCTGCTGCTCGAGCATGCCCATCGCAAAACCGAGGAGTTGCTGCCACTGCTGCGCGGTGTCGCCAAAGTCCAGATGGACCAACACGCCCACCTTGGGCATCGGTTCTCCGTTCTCGGCCGTAATATCCAAGCTGGTCAAGGCGAACGACGCACCCCTCACCCGCAACTTCAGCAAGTCATCCGGGTCGACCGGCATCATGCCTTGCTCGTGCATGTCGCGGAATTGCGCGAGACCCCTGTCCCACTCGGCCTCGGCCAGCGCCAAAAGATCCGCGAAGAAATCCTGAACCTCGGACTCCCTCCACATCCGCGCCAAGGCTCCGTCTTGCATCTCCTGCAAGGAAGTCTCGATGTCCGGCATGCCCACATAAGCGATCGTGCCCTCGGGCAGGGCCTTCTTGAAGTCGGCCGTCTGGGCAAGGGCCGGGGTGACAAGGACGCTGCCGATCAGCAGGGCGCCCATAAAACTCATTCTCATCCGCATCGTGTAACTCCTGGTTCTTAACTTCGGGAGGGTTGTTTGTTCGAGTTCCTCGATCTGCTCTCGCAGCCGAGATCTCGGGGGAATTTCATGATCCGCACCGGGCCGTTCCGGCCATGTCAGGGGCGGTATTGCTATGTAGACGGGCTCCGAGGACGGCCTGTCGGATAAAAGCAGGAGTTCTTCTCCCCTCGCCAGAATTGGCGCAAGGAGCCTGCGGAGGGCTGACTAGCCCTGTATGAGCTTCTGGAAATACTCGCGGATCTCCTTCTCCTTCCGCGGGATCAACTTCTTCAGGTTCGCCAAGGCCCGGTCGACCGAGCGGCCATCCTTGTCGAAAGCCTTGGTCACCGCCATCAAGGCATCGGTCGCCTTGGTATCTCCTCCGTTCATGCAGAAGCGGATCACCAGACCCGCCTGATAGATGTTGTAGTCGAGTTGACGACGCTCGAGGTCAGGGGCAATCCGGAACTTCGAGAGCCAGGAGTCCAGATCCTTGACGCCGCCCTTGGCGAGATGCTGCTTGCCAAAGAACGAAGCTACCCCCTTGTTGTAGTGACGCTCGGCCATCCCGCCAACGCCACGCAGGAACCACTCCGGCAACTTGGCTCCGGCTTTTTCTGCGAAGGAATGCGCGGCCACCAAGGCCGCCGCGTGACGCACCCAGTAGGGACCCCAGCTCTCGTGCCAGTAAGTGATCGCGGGCCTGCCCTCGACACCTCCCCCACGACGGACCGCACTCGCCAGGAACACATCGTACGCAGATCCTTCCGCACCCACCGCCGCACCGAGTTCGCGGTACTGATCGGCATCTGCTACCACCATGATGATGGGGCGAAAATCCGGGTGCGGCGGATTGCCTCCAAACAAGGGTTTGAGGAATTCAACCGATGCATCGATCGGAAGTTTCATCTCGTCGAATTTCTCCAGCGGCAAGGTAGTGAGCACGGTGAGGTAATAGGTGCGCAAAACCCAAGGCCGGCGAAGGTCCGCGTGAAACTTGTCCGCTTCCTTGCGATCACCCCACTTGCCACCGCCCAGCGGAAACAGTCCTGCCTCCGCCTTGCTTACATCATCCTTGCTGATGAATATTCCCGTGACCGGATGACGAACATCGCCACGCTGAAGGGCGATCTTGTCGGCTCGATTAACGATCTCGCCTTCGTGATGGAAGATGCCCTGCTTGGCATCCTCGACGGCGGACTTCTCCACCCAAGCACCATCGAACTCGACCATCCCCTTGGCCTTCATCCGACCTTGCAACTCTTTCTTCAGGAGGGCCTCGGCCTTCTCCTTCTTCATCCACTTTCCTTCGTAGCGGAGATAGCCCAGTCCCGTCATCGCCCCTTCGTGATCAGGGTCTTTCTTGACGATCTTGTTGAGCAGGCGCTTGTAGTCCGTCAGCAAGCCGACGCTCTCAGCCCACTTCGCAGTCTCCATCAAGGAGTCCGCGTCGACAGCTTTGCTTTCGCGAACGCGTAGATCCTTCTTGAGTTGGGAACGTGTTTGCGCGGGGCAAGCATCGGCGAGGACGAACAGGCAACACAGGAGTGCAAGGAGCTTCATGGTTCGGTTTTTCTGAGAATGGCGGGCGGCCAGCTTACTCCCCAACCCGAAGGTGGTGATGGTTCTTCTCCGCGTCTCGCCAATCTCTCTTGCGCGGCGCTGCTCGATCGCTCCAAAACCCAGCCTGAAGCGCTCTGCAGCCAAACTCCTGCAAGCATCATCATTGCGGGGCGCCGAATGCCCCGTTACACTCCCTCACGGTCAAGGGAGGGTTTTCCACAATGCAAACAATGTTTCTTCGCGCTTTCGCTCTTTCGAGTCTGTCGCTCCTGTCGCTGGTTTCGTGTGGGATCGGCGATAGCTACCGTCACGACGGTGAGCATGGTGTTTCAGCAGGCCAGTTTTCCGATATCCCCGTGCCCGCCGGGATGAGGCTGCAAGAGCGGTTTCACAAGAGCAACTCGGTGGCGGTCGGCAATTTTCGCCGGGCCAGCATGGTCTACGAGGGCTCTCTGAGCATCGAGGAGGCTAGCGCCTACATGCGAGAGCGGATGCCGCACCATTCCTGGGCTCTCGAAAGGCGGGAAACCGGAGAAAAGGATCTGGAGGAGCTTCGTTTTCGCCGTGGCTCCCACGTGGTCACGTGTAGCATTCGTCGCAAGGAACTAACCACGACCATGATGGTCAACCTGCGGACCGAAAGCTAAAGAGCCCCGCCGAAGGCCTTTTCGGGAAGCATTCCCTAGAACGAGTATCGATAGATGTCAGAGTCCACCCCTCCCACCCAGCAAGACCAGGTCGAACAACCCAACCCTCTCGAAATCTTTTGGGAGAAGCATCGGTTCAAGGTCACCGCAGCGGCCACCCTCCTGCTCGCAGGCCTCCTGATCAATTACGGTCTACAGTATATGGATAGGCAGGAGACCAATGCGACCTGGAATTCCTTCGCAACGGCTTCGGGGATAGATCAGGCCTATGCGCAGGATGGCAGCCTGGCGAGTCTCCTCGACAATATGAACCAGGGGCAGGAACAAGACGATCAGAACCGCTTGATGTGGGCCCAGTATTACCTCAGCACGGCCCAGCAAGAGCAAGTCACGGAACTGGCCAAGGACCTCAAGGGCAGCAGCAAAGCAGGGTTGGAGGAGGCCATCGCCAGCGCCGCCAGCAAGCCGAGCGAACCCCTCTTGATCTGGATTGCCGCGCACCGAGCGGCTTTCGAAGAGCAATGGGAAGAAGCTCTCGGCCATCTCGGGAACCTCGAGGATCGCTTCCCTTCGCACTTCTTGTGCCTCGCCAGTGACTATCCCGTTCAGCACCGCAGAGACAAGAACGAGGGTAAAGACAGGGAGGATGACAGTAACAAGAAAATGGACCCGGACCTTGTCGAGCCGGAGGTCGGCAGCGCCGTCAAGCTCGCCATCACTGCGATCAAGGCGCAGCAAGCCTTCCGCGCAGCAAACGACTACCTCTACAAGGCGCCGGAACCGGACTCCGGACCCACCGTGCTGGTCACCACCACCCACGGCAACTTCAAGATCCGCCTCTACAGCAAGCGTGCGCCCAAGCACGCAGAGCAATTCTTGAAGCTCTGCAAGGATGCGGAAGGTGAGTTCTACAAGGGCCAGCACATCGACGAAATCACGCGAGCCGGCAGCGAATCCCAGAACCTCGACGTGGCCATGGAACTGCATTTCGGACTTCCGAGCTCAAAGGATGCAGATAGCTCCAAATGGACTAAAACCGACCCTAGCGGCACGATCCTGGACTTTGAGGATAACGATTTGAGCCACTTTCCGGGCATGGTAGCGGCTGCCACGGAGAGCGAAGGGAAGTCATCCGGTGAACGCATCTGGATCAATGCGAACGACTGCGCGTCACAGAGCAGCTATGACGGACAGCGGGTCATCTTCGGCCGCATCGTCGAGGGCCTGGACGTGATCGAGAGCATTTGTGAATCGCCCTTCGAGTCGGAGCAGGATAGCCGCTCGGGGCGGGGGCGCCCCAGCGAGCGGATCAAGATCGAGTCCGTCACGGTGATCGACAGTTAGATCCCGGCGGTAAAGCCCGACGGCCGCGACCCTGCCCACCCGTGCACCTGGCTGGAGCAGGCCAGCCGTTGGTGCGAAGCTTCAGGCGGGGTCAGACCACAGCCTCATCCCCAACCCCCTTCAATTTCTCGTACACGCGCTCAAACTCCTCACGGCCGATGCATTCGATCATGATCCGGGCGCGCTTCTTCCCGTAATGAACCGTCACCTGAGTGCCCAAAGCCTCGACCAGAGTCTCCTCGATTTCGTTCAGCCAGAGGGGTCGTTCGCCCTTGCCGCTGCGCACCTCCGATTTACCCGGCTGCTTGGCCACGCCGGGCTCGGACACAACAAGTGACTGAACAAGGGCTTCCACCTGTCGCACACTCAGCTTTTTGCGTATGACTTCCCCCGCGACCGAGCATCGCTCGGCATCGGTGGCGAGACCCAGCAAGGCGCGAGCGTGGCCCATCGTGAGCGTTCCACGTGAAACATGGGCCTGAACCTCTTCGGGAAGATCGAGCAACCTGGTCAAGTTGGCAACGGTCGAACGATCGAGGCCCACCTGGCGGGCCACATCCTCCTGGCTGCCTCTCGTCATGGCTTGAATCCGACGGAGGGCCTTTGCCCTCTCAATCGCATTGAGGTCCGTGCGGTGGATATTCTCCACCAGCCCGAAAACAGCGGCCTGCTCATCCGTCACCTCGCGAACGATGGCCGGCACCGTGGTCAGCCCCGCCATCTTGGCAGCCCGCCAGCGGCGCTCGCCCGCAACAATCTCATACTTGCGACTCCCCAGCCCCCCTCGACGCACCAGGATCGGCTGCAGGACACCGGCCGTTCGAATGGAGTTGCTCAGATCCTCAAGCTCCTCTGGCGAAAACTCATGCCGAGGCTGGTGGGCGCTGGGCTGTAATTCCCCCAGAACCAACTCCTCAACCGCGCCCACCTCGGGCTTCTGCTCTTCACTCCCGGAAAGGAAAAAGTCCAAACCCCTACCCAATCGTCGACCGACCATGCATGACCTCCCTGACAAGCTCCCCGTAGGAGCGCGCACCCTTGGAAAACGGATTATACTCGAACAGCGTTGTGCCGTGGCTTGCGGCCTCGACCAGCTGAGAGTCCCTAAATACAATCGTTTGAAGTAGTTGTGATCCCAAGCTTCGGCGGAGATCGGTCAAGATCTCGGTCGCCACAGGCTCCTTGGTATCGAGCATGGTCACCACAACTCCGAGCAGGTTCGCCCGCCCTGGAAACTGCTGACGGGCCTGCTCGAGCGTCCCGAGCATGTGTGTCAGGCCCTGCATGGCAAAGAACTCTGCCTGAACAGGGACCAGCACCTCCTCACACAATTCAAGGCCGGCCCAACCCCATTGATCCATCCGCGGAGGGCAGTCAACGATGAGCCAATCCAGGCTCTCTGACTGCGATTCAACAAATCCGATGAGTTTGTTGACGTCCACCTTCTCGTCCCTGACCAGGTTTCGCTCCGCTCCGGGCGAAGGCAGGATCCAGCAGGTTTCTGTCAGCGCCCGCATGGGCTCGCGAGGTTCCTCAGTGGTGGGGGACCCCAGCGACATGGCCTGGACTGAAAGGGTCGCATTACCCTGTGGGTCGAGATCGATCAGCGCAACTCGCTGGCCGGCCAAGGCGAGGCCATGGGCGAGGTGGACCGCTGTTGTTGTCTTTCCCACTCCGCCTTTTTGATTCGCCAAGGCCAATGACCGCACGGCCTGATTCCTCCCCGATTCGGGTTGACTCATGGATGCTCAGCACCCGCCCAGCACCTTCTCCTTCCGCCTATCTTGCCGTGGACCTGCTGCAATTGGGAGAATCCGGAAGGGAAAAACCCCCAAAGCTTACCTACACTGCCTGCGTGAGCCTCCTGCACCAAGTTCGGCTCGAGTTACTGACCCTCCATCGGCGGGCAAGGTTCTGGTTCCCTGCCACAGCGCTCGTCTGGGCTTTGCTCCTCCGCCTACAAGAGCCGGTCTTTTTCCAGCGGCTCAGCATTCCTTTCTACTGGGAGAGCATCGAGGCCTTGGGCCTCCTCTTCATCTTCTTCATACCGCCGCTCTGGTGGCTTTGGCGCGGTGAAAAAGCCGAGGTCTGGACCCTGCGCAATGCTCGCCGACCGGGCAAGGTCATCGCCGGAATGTGGTTGGGGCTGGCTCTTTTCATCCTGATCCAGGTGGGGGCTCTACTCATCCTTGCATATACGGTTGACCGTATATTAGGAGAGAGCTCGGCTCTTCGTTCCGCCCTTCTCTTCGGACACCTCACTCTCACCGCCATCCCGGTGACCTCTCTGGCCCTTTGCGTGGCATCCTTTCGCTTGCCGAACAACCTATCGATCCCGCTCTGGTTCGGCGCTATTGCAGCCTGCCTCCTGCTCGGGTATCCGTTTCCTGCAGGATCTGGCCCGGAAGATAAGTTGACCCTCGCGAGCACGCATTCGATGTTCATTGCCGTGCAAGCAACGGCCGGCGGACTCTTTTTTTGCATCGCCCTCGCCTCATATCGAATCAGACGCTGAACTGCCAACCCATGCGAATCGGAATCCTAGGAGACGTTCACGCCAACATGGAAGCCCTCACGCAAGTCGTCGAGGCGATGAGGACGGAATCGATAGACCACTGGGTCCAGGTCGGCGACATCGTCGGATATGGCCCGGAGCCTTGCGAAGCGATGGACCTCGTCCTGCAAGAATTGCAGTGCACGGTGTGTGTGGGAAATCATGATGCGGCTGTGGTCGGCCTTCTCGACCCGGAGTACTTCAACAGTTATGCCCGTCAGGCCATCGAGTGGACTCGCGCACATCTGCGGCCACAGGATTTTGCTTCTCTCAAGCAACTTCCCCTCGTCGTGGAACACGCGGATTACACGCTCGTCCACGGAACGCTTCACATGCCTGAATTGTTTGGCTACGTGCTCACACAGGTAGAGGCAAGGGAGTCTCTTCGCCAACAACGCACGCGTATCAGCTTCGTAGGGCATTCACATGTTCCAGCCATCTACATCGAGCGACCCGGGGTGAACGAACTGGAGATGATCTCCGGCGCCGAGCCGCAGACGACATTCCCTGAAGACGCCTCGGTTCTTGTCAATGTCGGCAGCGTCGGACAACCTCGGGACGAAGACCCCAGAGCGGCCTACTGCATCTACGACACGCAAACACGGACGGTCGCCATCAAGCGGATCAGCTACGACATTGCGACCGTGCAGGACAAGATAAGGAAAGCGGGCTTGCCCGACATGCTCGCCGACCGCCTGGCGCTGGGAGTTTGATCGCTGCGGTTGCAGCCCTCAGCTGAAGGCCCACTGATTGACGTACATGTGCACCCAAATTGAAAGGGCGTAGCCTATCGCAATCACGGGGAGCCATTTCAGGTGACTGGTGAAGGTGTATTTGCCGTGCGCGGTCCCCATCAAGGCCACGCCTGCTGCTGAACCAACCGACAGCAGGGATCCTCCTACGCCCGCTGTTAGCGTGACCAGCAACCAGTTCTGGAGCTGCTCAGAAGCCGTCGATCCCATGTCGGGATCCATTCCGAGCACCGCGAACATGACCGGGACATTGTCCAAAATCGCCGAAACCACACCGACGCCGACATTGGCCCAGAATGCCCCCAGATCGCCATAGAGAAACTCCGAAGCCATTGCGAGATAGCCGAGTTCGGACAGGCCGCCAACGCACATGATCACGCCAAAGAAAAAGAGCAGGGTGTCCCACTCCACCTGCGCCACGTTGCGGAAGACATCGACCGGCACATCCTTCTTCATCCTTTGCTCGTGCAGACGACGCCAATAGCCGTAGAGGAAGAAGTAGCTCAGACCCGTGGTCATGCCCAGGAAGGGGGGTAGGTGCAAGATGGCGTGGAAGCTGACCGCGGTCGCGATGGTCATCAAGAACAGCAAGATGACGACCCACCAACCATCCTTCAGTTCGACCTCCTTGGTCACGGGAGCCGGCTTCTCGCGCGGGATCGAAAAATGCATCACCAGAGCAGGGACGATCCAGTTGACGATGGACGCGGGAATCAACCAAAGGAACTGCGCCGTCGCCACATGCCCCTTCTGCCAGACCATGAGCGTTGTGATGTCGCCGAAGGGGGAGAAGGCACCACCAGCATTCGCCGCGATCACCACGTTCGTACATGCTGTGGCGATGAAGCGGTTATTGCCACGACCCACCGTCACGACGACCGCTCCCATCAAGAGGGCCGTGGTCAAATTGTCTGCGATGGGGGAGATGAGGAAGGAGAGAAGTCCCGTTGTCCAGAACACTGCCCTCAAGCCAAAACCCTTCGAGACGAGCCACGCATTGATCCTCAAGAACACGTTCCGCTCGCCGATGGCGCTGATGTAGGTCATCGCGACCATGAGAAACAAGAACAGTTCCGCGAAGTCGCTCAGGTGATGAGAGACCATCTCGGCAACCCCGTGGCCGTCACCCGCCTCGCCACTCTGCTTGTGGACCAAAGCCACCAAGACCCAGATCAAGCCCGCCGCAAACATGACCGGCTTCGACTTGCGGAGCTTGATCAGGTCCTCGGTGACAACAAGCGCGTAGGCCAGGACAAAGAGTGCCAGGGCGAACAGGCCATAAGACGTGTCCGTATAATCGCCAGCAGCGAAACCTGAAAACATCAGCACGTCATCAAGATGCCGCGCAGCCAGAGATGTTCCACAAATTTCGAAAGGGTTTCGCCGAGAGGGGCTTGATCGATGCCGCGCTCAAGAGAAGGGACCCGCTATTCTTCGACCTTCGCATAGCTCTCAATTTCCGTTTCCACCGCCTCGATCAATTCGGTCGGTAGCAGCCCCAGAAGGTGCCTGATCTGGCCTTGCCCCAAGATGTAATCCAGATCGCCTTCCTCTCCTTCCGGGAACAGCACGGGCTCCTCGGTGGCGCCAAAGGCGAGTGGGGGTAGATCTTCGTCCAAGTTCGTCGTGCGCGCCTTTTCGAGAAGGTCTCGCAAGTCGACTCCGCGCAAGACGAGAAGTTCCCATGGCTTTTCTTCCAGCCTGCGCGCGAACAGTTCATGCAGGGCGAGAATGTGCCGACACGGCTTCTCGGAATCGGTGCAAGTGCAAGCTGAGGTCACCCGGCGAGCTTCGGGAAACAGAGGGTCCCCACAGATCCGCGCGACGAGTCGATCGAAGGATCGCGGCACCCTCCCCTGACTCAGGGATTCCAGCATGGTGGCGGATCGGCGCATCACCCTGGCCACTTGCGGCCAGATTTTCTGAGGCAACACCGGGGTTTGAATGCCGACCTCATTGATCGCACCCATCGCCCCCTCCATCTCCGCGCGGATCATGCCAGCGCGGATCCTTACCAGGGGTTTGCGAATCGAAGGCAAGGTGGCGAGAGCAAGGTCTAGCCGATTGTCATCAACGCCGCGATTAGCCTCGCGGCGCCATCGTTCGCCAAGAGAAATTGGCTTTCTCTCTTTCATGCCAGAGCCTCTTCTCGATCGAGAAGGATGAGTTGCCGCAGATCCTCGTTACTGAGATCTGAGAGCCAAGCTTCTCCGGCACCCAAAAGCCTGTCAGCAACCTGGCGTTTTTGTTCCAGCATCTCCTGGATGCGCTCCTCGAAAGTTCCCGGGCAAATGAACTTGTGCACGAAAACATTGCGCTGTTGACCGATCCTGAATGCACGGTCCGTCGCCTGATCCTCGACGGCCGGATTCCACCATCGATCGAAGTGGAACACCCGGTTGGCAGCGGTCAAATTCAAGCCCGTGCCTCCGGCCTTGAGCGACAGCACGAAGACCTTCGGCCCGTCTTCTTCGCTCTGCTGGAACTCATTCACCATCTTTTCGCGATCCTTCTGCGGCACACTGCCGTGCAAAAACAGCGTCTTCTGGCCCAGCGAACTCTCGATATGGGTCTTGAGCAGCGTCCCCATCACCTTGAACTGCGTGAAGACCAAACACCTGTCACCCTCGTCCAGAGCCTCTTCGATCATCTCCATCAGGAGGTCGAACTTGCCTGACCGATTAGGCAATGGCGATCCATCCGACAGGTAATGCGCTGGATGATTGCATACCTGCTTGAGACGCAAGAGGGTCGTCAAGATGGCCCCGCGCCTTTGTATGCCTGCATCTGCGTCATAGACATCGGCAAGACCCTTCTGCGCCACCTCCTCGTAAAGAACAGCTTGCTCTCGCGAAAGGGTCGCAGCCACGATCTGCTCCGACTTCTCCGGAAGATCGGTGATGATCTCCGGGTCAGTTTTCAACCGACGAAGCACGAAGGGTCGCACCAATCGTGCAAGGGTGGAGGCCACGGTACCGCTGCGCTGTTTGACAATCGGATGCTCGAGAGTCTGGGTGAAGGATGTGCGCGTTCCGAGCAAACCGGCGTTGAGAAAATCCATGATCGACCACAGGTCCAGCGGTCGATTCTCCAGCGGAGTTCCTGTCAGGACCATTCGGAAGTTGCCCCGTAAAGCTCGGGCCGCCCGGGATTGCTGGGTTGTCGGGTTCTTGATGTTTTGAGCCTCATCCAAAACAAGGCCTTCGAAGACCCGGCCTTCGAACAGTTCCTGATCACGCTGAAGAAGATTGTAGCTGGTAAGGATGATGTCGTGCGAGTCCGCGACTTCGCCGAAGCCCTCGGCATCACGAGCACGGTCTTTGCCGTGGTGGAGCGTCACTCGCAATTCCGGAGAGAACTTGTTCAGTTCGCGACGCCAGTTGCCCAGGACAGACACCGGGCACACGAGCAAGATGGGTCCTCTTCGATTCGGATCATGGCGCCAATCGAGGATCACGGCGATGGCTTCGATGGTCTTTCCCAACCCCATGTCGTCAGCAAGACACGCCCCGAACCCCTGATCGAGGAGGTAATACATCCACGCATGTCCGCGCTCTTGATAAGGCCGAAGTTCGCCGACAAAACCCTCCGGCGTCGGTCGCTCTTCGATGGTCCGAGCACGTTCCAAACCTTCGGCAAGCTTGTCCAGTATCGGTCCGGTCTCGATCCGCTCGAGTGTCAAGCCATGCAGGTGCGCCGCACCGCCCAACTTCAGTCGAAGGGCCTCAAACATGTCGATGCGCTGCCCGCCTTGTTTCTTTCGTTGTGCAAAACTCGACAAGGCTTCTCGGTCTCGCGGCGCGATCAATACCGGCCCGCCATCGAGTTCAATCAGCGGGCTCTTCGAGTTCGCCAGCTTGTTGAAGTCTTCCTCGCTGACTTCCTGGCCAGCGATCGCAAGCGTCCACTTGATCTCGAACCAGGGGCGTTCGCCTTCCCGCGCCGATGAAGGCTCATCGATCTTCACCTGTGCCGCCAAGCGCTGGATTTCCTCGATGCCGGACAGTTCGATCTCGACTCCCTCCCCCTCAAGAAGGGGGATGTGGTCGAACAATATGTCGAGCTCTTTCCGGTTCAGCGAGGCTCTGCCATCGACCATGCTGATCGCGCGCCCCAAGGCTGGTAGCCGCTGCGCCAGCGACTCCATCCGCTCCTCGAGAGCCTCCGTTGCCTCACTGCTCAAAGGATCGGGGAAAAGATTCTGCGCGAGACGATCTCTCAGGCCCTCGGGCGAATAGCTGAGGTTCCGGATCCCCGGCACGGGACGGAAGAAAACCTCGATGGCCCAAGGAACCGAATCCTCCAACTCGGTCTCCGGCTTGATTACCGAAAGCACCGGTGTCGGTGGAGTCCGCCAAAATTCGCGGGGGAGGCGCTCTGCATTCTCGTGTTTGCGCTCATGGTTATCCACGCAAGCATCGAGCGCATGGCCAATCAGGCTGACCATGAAGTTTCGGGTAGTGACGGCGTAAACCGGCTCTTCGGGCCTCGCAAACCGCGCGGTCAAAAGGGAACTCGGTATCAGTTCAGCCAATCCCGAAAGACAACGAATCGATTCGGCGTCCCAGTGGGGGGTGTGCGTGAGCACGCCACCTTCATCGGCCGGTCCAAAATCTCCGCGTCGTAGCATCCCCATCACCAGCCGGGCGGCCAAGCTCAGAATGCGCAGGCCAGGTTTCGTCGAGGCGAGATCTATCTCGGCAAGCCAGGGAATCGCACGATCGAGAGGCATTCCGCGGCCCTCGATGAGCCACAGCGCGGGCGCCACACGCTCGGATCGATTCTCCGTTGCATCCATTGCCGGTCGCAGAGAAGACTCCTCGGTCGGCAAGAGGACCTGAAAATCAATCGGCTCCGCAATGCTGAGGGTGGAGTCAGGGCGCGCTCGGTCTTCGACTGCCGTCGAAGGAAACATTACGATGCGCGCATCGGACGGTTTACGGGCATGCAAATAAACGGCGTCGATCAGTCCTTCTCCCTTTGATCCCAGGAACTATGGTCCGCCTTGGTCAGCGCACCATTTCGCCTTCGGTCAGATCGCTATAGTTGTACGTTTCGCTGGGCGCGACTGGGTCCGCATCAAAATTTCCTTCGGGAGGTGGGCTCGAAGTCTTCCATTCGAGGGTCACTCCTGCCCATGGGTTCCGGCTCGCTTTGCTCCCCGCAAACAGCGAATGCAGGAGGTAGGTTGCTGTGGCCGCGAGACCTATCCAAAGCACCACCATCCCACGCGAAGCAACCTGGCCGTACTCCTCAAACATGTGCGTCGCGTTTTGCCGGGCCATGCCCTGGCTTCCCGCAAGCAGCATCGGAATGAAGGCCAGATGGATGCCAGCAAAAATCTGCGCGCAGGCAGCTTTCGACCAAACCGTCGAATAGGTTCGCCCAAACATCTTTGGCCACCAATGATGAAGGCCCACAAGCAATCCCAAGGCTGCTGCGCCCATCATCACATAATGAGACTGAGCAACCGCGAAGGGGGTGCTCTTCAGGTAAACGCCAACCCCGGGTATCGCCAAGAACAAGCTGGCGAGCCCGCCCATCGTGAAGGTCACGACGAAGCAAAGGGCAAACAACATCGGTGCTGTCAGGCTGATGCTGCCCCTCCAAAGAGTGGCCAGCCACGAGAAAACAATGGCTGCGGCCGGCGCGGCGATCAGAAGCGAAAGGAAGGAGGAAACGGTGACGACTGATTCAGGTCGTCTGGCCGTGAACAGGTGGCCGCCCCACGCAAGAAGACTGAAGGCTGCCATCGCCAGCATCGCCGCCGCAACCACCGGAGCACCGTAGACACGCTTGCGTGCGTTCACCGAAATCACATCCGTGACAACGCCGATCGCCGGCAAGATCATGATGTAGGCTGCGGGCTGGTACCAGAGGCTGAGAATGCCTTCCGTGAAGCCTGATGGGTCCCCCTGGCTTGCGACCAACACGCCGGTCCAGGAGGTGCTGCCGCTGATCATCAGAGTCATCGCAAGGAGCAACATCGGAGTCGCCAGCACTTGCAAGATGGCGCCCGCGTAGCTCCCCCAAACGAACATCGGCATCTTCGACCAGGACATGCTCGGGGCTCGCTTGCAGTGGATGGTCGCGAGAATGTTGAGGCCGCTCAAAAGGGAGCTGAGACCGACCGTGAAGATCCCCAAGCCAATCAAGGCCACCGGCGTCGCGGCACCACCCGTATCGACACTCGACACAATCCCCGCAGAAAAAACGAGGAGCGCACCCTGCAACCACAGATAGAAACTCGCAAGGTTGAGCCGCGGAAACATCACGCCCTTGGCGCCGACCATGATCGGCAGGGCAAAGTTGCCAAGAACTGCCGGGATTGCTGGAACCGCGAACAGGAAAATCATCACGGAGCCGTGGAGCGCAGCGTTCGCTGTGCCTGCTGAGTCCGCCGCCTCGGCAACCGACGCAGCCATTTGCGCCATCATGGCAAGTGCGCCACCCACCAGGAAGACCAGGCTGATCCCGATCAGATAGAGCACCCCGACACGCTTGTGATCGCGAGTGAAGAGCCAGCCTCCAAGACCTCGCTTGCTATCGAGATAGCTGGAGATTCCTGCGGCTTGTGCCGCGCTGGTCTCAGGGGTTGCAAGGTTGGACGTCATTGACAACTTCTCTCTACTTCAACTCCTCGGACTTCAAGAACTCCACCAATGACGCAATCTCCGCGTCATCCAGGGGCAACTTGAGCATGGGCTGAGTTTCGAAACCCTTCACGATCTTCGCGCTCGGCTCCTTGATGGACTCGATCACATAGGCCTCGTCGACCGTGATCTTCTCGCCGTCCTTCATCTCTTCCTCCCGGCCGAACATGCCCTTGAAGGAGGGCCCCACCAACTTGTTCCCATCGAGGGTGTGGCAGGCGATGCACCACTTCATGTAGAGCCTCTCGCCAGCGGCATTGTCCCCGGAAATCTTGACCCAGGGACGCTCTTCGATCTCATCGGGACCGATGACATGAATCTTGCCGATCATGTCGGGATGCGCGACACCACAATCGCCCCCGCAATGCAATTCGAACGCTCCCCTTTGGGTAGCCCGGAACCAGACAGACCGAGTGTCGCCAGGGCGCACTTTCTGGCTCACGCGGAAGGCGGGAACGTAGAAAGAATGAGCGACATCCTCGCTGGTCAAATCGATCCGAACATCCTCTCCCAGCGGCACGTAGATTTCGTTGGTCGCTTCGCTGCCATCGGGATAGGTAACCCTCCACTCCGACTGCTTGACCGTCACCTCGTACCGAAGGCTGTTTGCAGGCGCCACCGCCATGTCAAGCCCGATCGGCCAACCACAAGCGAACAGGATGACGCCCACGGCCAAGAAAAGAGTGACAGCGACAATCTGTAATCTCGTCGACCCACTCCCTTCCGCCACCGGAAGCTCATCGGAACTGGTGCGGCGCCACTTGAACATGGCCGTCACGATGACGATAACGACCGCTGCCAGAACGAATCCGCTGACGATCCAAAGAAGTTGCAGCAGGCCATCCACATCGTCGACAAACGTCGACGGTGCTTGCGGCATGTGCTGGTTGAGATTCTGGAGGGCGATCACGGGATTCGCTTCTTGGAGAATAGGTGGCTACTTCTTGTTGATGTACTCTTCGATGGTCGAGTCGATGGTCCGGCCGTCGGCCGGATAAAGATCCTGTTGCTCCCCTGCCCGGACGGCGTCGAGTTCCGTCGTCGGAGCGAGATCGACCTTGCGCTTGTATTCCTGCGCAAGCTCGAAACTGTAGAGCTCGGTGAGGAGTCCCGCGCAGGCCCAGATCGCGACAGCCGCGATCACGAGTCCCCCGAGGACCTTCCACCTCCCCGCACAGCAGGAGGAGTTTCCTGGCTCTTGTTCGGGCGAGGTTGCTTGTGTCGTCGTATCCATTTTGATGGTTCAGTGATTGATGAAGCGCAGCGATTCCCGCAAGCGCGGATCCCGCTCCGGAATCAGCGGTGCGCTGCGCAAATTTCGGATGAAGATCGCCAAGAAAAGACCCACGAGGCCTATCAGGCTGACGGCATCCAACCATGTCGGATGAGCGCCGTGATGAT
Organism: uncultured candidatus Brocadiaceae bacterium; assembly: GCA_964542765.1. Lineage (GTDB taxonomy): Bacteria > Planctomycetota > UBA1135 > UBA1135 > UBA2386 > CAZIVO01. The sequence goes on from CAZIVO010000053.1 coordinate 20,193, forward strand.
GCAGGTTCGGCATGATGATCCAGTGCATATCAATCACGTGCATGGCCAGCAGATACACCGATCCGATGGCAAGGGTTACCTTGGCTCGCTTCATGTGACGCGAGATCAAAAAGGCGAAGGGGATCATGAAGTGACCCCAGACCAGAATCTTGCCAATGGCCAGCCAGCTGCCTTCCTGGCGATGTTGATAAAAAGAGGTCTCCTCGGGAAGGTTCGCGTAGTAGATCAGCATGAACTGACTGAATGCGATGTAGGTCCAAAAGACCACGAAGGCGAACATCAACTTGCCGATGTCGTGATAGTGCTCGGTATTGATCGCTTGCGAGAGCCAACCGTGTCTTCGCAGCCACATGCAGACGAGGCCCAGGAAGGCCAGGAAGGTCATGAAGGAGCCTGCGAAGTAATAGACACCCCAGATGGTCGAGAACCAGTGAGGGTCGAGTGACATCAACCAATCGACGGCAGCAAACGTGATCGATAAAGCAAACAGCAGCATGCACGGCGCGGCGACACGCGACATCTTCAAGCTCAGGCTCGCATCGCCACTCTGATCCTGCCGGATGGATGTTCCGCGGAAGTAGCGAGAAATACCGATCCAGATCACGAAGTAGAGAGCGGCGCGGATGAAGAAGAAGGGCGGATTCAAGAAGCCCCTCTTGCCCCACAGGACGGGATCATGCAGCGGGTCGCCGGGAGGATGATCGAGAGCATGCACCCAGTGGCCGTAGAGCGTTGCATAGCCGATCGCAATCGGCAGGAACAGTGGCAGCATGTAAGGCACCACGCCCATCGCATTCTCGGCGATCCTCCGAACAACCACGCTCCAACCGGCGCGCGACAGATGCTGGACCAGGACGAAGAACATCCCGCCCAAGCACAGGCTGAGCACGAAGGCGTAGGCCACCAGGTAGGAGTGCAGGAACTGTCTCGCGCTCTCCTCGCCGAGAGACCAGCCATAGAGGCTCGCAGCCACGCCCATGACACCAGCGGCGAACCACAGTTTTTGATGGCCCACGAAGGAGCCTTCGGACAGCCGGGTCGGGAGACCCGGAGCCACTGTCTCGACGGTCGGAACTGTCGCGCTCGCTGTCATTTCGTTCGTTCTATTCCCTTACTTCTTGAAGTGTAGTTGCAGAGCCTTGAGGTAGTGGACGATGGCCCAGCGGTCCTCGACCGAGATCTGGTGGCTGTAGCTCGGCATGGTGCTACGGCCATTGGAAATCACGTCGAACAGGTCGCCCGGCGGTGCATCGAGAATCTTCGTGGCAGGTTCTCTCAGTTCGGTTGGTTCCACCAAACTCGGCACCGGCAAAGGCCAGCGCTTGGCCACCAGGCCACCCTTGCCGGTTCGACCATGGCATACCGCACAGGTGATATTGAACCTCTCTCGGCCACGATCCAGCACCGCCCTTGTCTTCGGCAAGGGATTGGTGCCAACGAATTCGCCGCCCTTTTTTCCTTGGCCGTCAATTTCTAACATCGCCGGATAACGATCACGGCTTTCCTTCTCGCTCTTCGTTTGCCGCCGAACCGTTCCCTCGACCGGCAAACGCATCGCGCGGTGATCCGACCAGGCCGCAAACTCGGACCTGGCCTGAGCTCTGAACTTCGGCTGAAAGTCCATGTCCGGCACGATGTGAATCGGAGGACTTTTCGACTCGCCACCCCGACAACTCGAGAAGGTGGGTGCGAGTGCCGAAGCGATGAGAGCGGCGATGATCATGCGTGACTTCTTCATGTGATCAGCTCTCCACCAGCTCCACGTTTTTGCCACCGATCTCCGTGAGAAAAGCCACCGTATTCGCCTGGTCGAACAGCGGGTCTGTTGCTTCGATCGCGAGGAAAAACCGGTCATCGGTCACGCGATGGAAGGTGCTGTGCTTGAACACCGGCCTGTAGAGAGTGGGTAGCCTGTTGAGGCCGAACATGCCGAACACGGCGCCGAAAGCCGACAGCAAGACCATGCACTCGAAGGTGATCGGGATCGTCGTCGGCCACGCATAGGGAAGCTTGCCGCTGACCCACAAGGGGTAGTCCCAACCGTTCATCCACCACATCATCAACTGCGCGGCGAGGATGCCCGTCAAACCGCAAACGGTGCAGATCCAGCCAATGGGGCTCGGCCCTTGCTTGAGAGCATCATCCATGCCGTGCACAGGAAAAGGCGTATGTGCGTCGACCGCTCGGTAGCCCTTCTCGGTCGCCTTCTTGGCGGCCTGGAAAATCGTGCTGGCGGATTCAAACTCCGCTACCGCACCGTAATAACCCCTGGTCATCCCTGACCTCCTTCCTCAGCCACGGCGCCTGCCTTGGCCTCGTGGTGAGGATCGGCCGCAGCCATCGTTCCCTTCAACTCGCTGATCGCCAGGATCGGCAAGAAGCGGCAGAACAACAGGAAGAACGTCATGAACAGTCCGAAGCTGCCGACGAAGGTGAGCACATCGACGATGGTGGGCTGGAAGTAATCCCAACTGCCTGGCAAGAAGTCGCGGTGAAGCGAGGTGACAACGATCACGAATCGCTCGAACCACATGCCGATATTGACGAAGATCGAGACGATGAACAAAGCGACCGTGCTGCGACGCAACCGCCGGAACCAGAACAACTGTGGCGAGATCACGTTGCAGGAAACCATGATCCAGTAGGCCCACCAGTAGGGGCCGAAGGCGCGATTCACGAAGGCGTACTGCTCGTATTCGCTGCCGCTGTACCAGGCGATGAAGAACTCCATCGAGTAGGCGTAGCCGACCATCGATCCGGTCACGAGGATGATCTTGGCCATGTTGTCGAGGGTGTTGAGCGAGACAAGATCGTGGAGCTTCAGCCATTTCCGCGCCGGGATCAGCAGGGTCAGCACCATGCCAAAGCCGGAGAAGATCGCCCCCGCCACGAAGTAGGGCGGGAAGATGGTCGTGTGCCACCCGGGCAGCAGCGAGATCGCAAAGTCGAAGGACACGATGCTGTGCACCGACAACACCAGCGGCGTGCTCAGGCCCGCCAGGATCAGGTATGCCTTCTCGTAGTTGATCCAGTGCCGGTTGCTGCCGGTCCAACCGAGCGCAAACAAACCGTAGATCCGCGCCTTGAGCTTGTTGCCTGCGCGGGCAAACCGATCTCGATAGGTCGCGAGATCCGGGATCAGCCCGACATACCAGAACAGCAAGGACACCGTGAAGTAGGTGC
>CAZIVO010000054.1:0-23197 GCA_964542765.1 uncultured candidatus Brocadiaceae bacterium
CGATCGAGGACCACCACCCCGATCTCTCGCACATGCTTGAAAAGCGTCGGCTCGCCTTCGATGGTGTCACGCCCTCGAATGATCCCATCGAGTCTGCCCCGGAGGTGAAGATCCGGGTGCCCGAGGCCATCGCGATCGAGGCGGCGAGCCCGCCAAATCTCGTGGACTTTGCCAAGCCGCCGATTGGCAAGGTAGACATCGATATCCCCGCCGGAGACAGCGCTGCTGACATCGAGAAGTTGATCGAGCTGTTCCAGTTCCCTGTTCCACAAGGCAATGTTCTGGCGCGTGAGCGGTTGGCGGAGATAGGAATGCCCGCAGTACCGCAGTTGATCGAGGCCCTGGGGTCCTGGGACAACAAGACATGGAACCAGGCGATGACGGTTCTCGAGATGATCGGCGCTGAAAGCGCTCCCGAGATCGTTACTGCATTGTCCAGCGACCAACTCTATGTGCGATTGCATGGCCGTGAACTACTGGCGCGGATGGGCTTTCGTGATGTCCCAGATCTTGAAAGATCCTTGCGCAGAGGTTTGAGCATGTCCAACGCGATCGATCGGTCGAGCGCGATCAAGGCCTTGGCCGACCTCGGCTATGCTTCCGCCGTGCCGGATTTCAGAGCGGCGCTGCGCGATCGTGATCCTGACGTTGTGCGTGTTGCGGCCATGGCGCTTGCAGAGTTTTCCGATGACTCGTCGATCGAAGAGATCAGGGTTGCGCTAAAGAATTTTACCTGGGATGAAACCCGTAGAGATCTGTCCCTGTCTCTGGCGCAACTGGGAGACGCGCAAGCGGTTTCGGTTTTGATCGAGGGTCTCGATCATGGCGATGCTTTGATCCGGGAGAGCTTCTTCGAGGCCCTGTTCTCGGTGACCGGCTTGCATCAGGGCTACGACCCGATGGCACCGCGCCCCGATCGGCTCGAAGCCATCGCCGCGATCAACCGGTCCTGGGTGAGGGTTGCCGACACATTTGAGTTGCGACCGCCTCGCAAGGTGTCGCGGGAGACATACAAGGAGGTCTGGTTACACATCAAGGCTCTCGGCGGGGGCGATGGCCTGACTCCTGGCGGTGATGACGAGACCATCATGCAAAGGCTCGTCGATCTCGGAGAGAGCGCTGTGCTTGAGTTGGTCCAGGGCTTGAAGTATCCGCCTGGCTTTGCCGTGAAGCGTGCTCATATGTGCAACGTTCTCGGTCGAATCAAGAGTATGTCAGGGGTTCCCGCTCTCGTTGCGGCCCTTCGTGACCCGGTCGTCGGTGTCGGTAGCTGGGCTTGCTGGGCGTTGGGACAGATTGGCGATCGCGCCGCTCTTCCGGCGTTGCAGCGCTACGATAGCGATCTTCGGTCGATGGTCGCCGCTGATCGCGTTCCGGCTGCGGCTGGCCACCCCGAACAACTCCTTGCGCATGCTGCTGGTGCGCGGTTGGCTTGTGGAGAAGCACGTGCTCGCACCGATCTGGCGCTGCTCCTTCTTTCCAAGGAGGGCCCGGTGCGGCTTACCGCCATACAGGCGCTCGAGCGCGCCTTTGGCGAAACCCGGGGCTACGCTTGGAATGCTCCCGCAGAAGAGCGGGAAGCTGCCGCTGCACGCTGGCTCAAGTAGGAGAGCGCCGCCGGGATCAGTCTGGGTCGGGCAGTTGATCGGGTGCCGTACCTACACGAGCGGAACCATTGATCTTCTCGAGTTGGAGCAGCAGCGCACTGTGGTCGTACTCGGAGCCTCCGCTCTCTCCCAGCGTCCGGAAGAGGTCGGTCACCGCGCTGGCGAGGGGAAGTTTGATGCCGGCGTTCGTTGCGGTGGTGAGGATGTTGTCGAGGTCCTTGATCTGCATCCGGATCGGGCCGCCCGGGACAAAGTTGCGGTCGAGCATGCGACCTCCGTGCGATTGCAGGATCGGACCGTCGGCAAAACCACCGGCCAGGGCGCTGCGCACGGCGGCTGGATCGGCGCCGCCGCTGGCGGCGAGCAGGAGTGCTTCGGAAACAGCACCGATGGTCACGGCGACGATGATCTGATTGCAGAGCTTGGCGAGCTGGCCTGCACCGTGGCCTCCAACCAGCGTGGGTCGCCCGAGCAATTCGAGGAAGGGTTCGCATCGCGTGAAGGTGCCCGGATCTCCGCCAACCATGATCGCGAGGCTGGCTTCGGCAGCTCCTTTGGGCCCGCCGGACACGGGGGCATCGAGGTGGGAGATCGTTCTGTCTCCCAAGCGCTTGGCGTGATCTCGGGCGTTGTGAGGGGCGATTGAACTCATATCGATCACACAGCCTCCCTCGGGGATTGCGTCGGCCACACCCATGTCGAACAGAACTGTCGCGACGGCGTCGTCGTGCTCGAGCATGGTGATGACCAGTTCCGCCTGCTGCACGGCTGCGCCGGGAGTGTCAGCCAGTCTGGCGCCATGTTCGGTCAGCGCCTCGGCCTTGGCGCGAGTGCGGTTCCAGACGGTGACAGCATGGCCATCGTCGAGAAGGTGGCGAGCCATCGGCGCGCCCATCAAGCCGGTGCCCAGAAAAGCGATGCTACTGCTCATGGTTCTTGGCCTCGTTGAGGATGTTGGAGGGGAGAGATTCCTGACCCCACTGATGGTCGGCTGAGAGGTGTATCCACTCACTGCCCGATGTCATGAAATCATCCTCAATATCGATGGATGGTCTGGGGATCTCGTGCACAAAGCATAAAGTGACTCCCCAGGAGTACCATGAACATGCTGATTGCCGGAACCTTCCTCTTTGCCTTGGGGGCTACCCTCGTCGAGGACCCGCCGCCGCGCCCGAACGTGATTCTCGTGATGACCGATGATCAGGGGTATGCCCCGGTTGGCCGGCACGGACACCCGTGGATTCGAACGCCGCATCTCGATGCCCTCTATGACAAGAGCACTCGCTTCACGCGTTTTTTGGTCAGCCCGACATGCTCGCCGACGCGAGCTGCCTTGATGACGGGGCGCCACCCGATGAAGAACGGCGTTACCCACACGATTCTCGAGCGTGAACGCATGACACTCGCCGCCACCACGCTGCCGCAGGTTCTCGGCGCTGCCGGTTACACAACCGGTATTTTCGGCAAGTGGCACCTCGGCGACGAAGAGCCGTATCAGCCGCACAACCGGGGTTTCGACGAGGCCTTCATCCATGGTGCCGGCGGCATCGGACAGGCTTACAAATGCTCCTGTGCAGATGCTCCGGGGAACAAGTACTTCGATCCGGTCATCAGGCACAACGGTTCTTTCGTGAAGACCTCGGGTTATTGCACCGACCTCTTCTTCACGGCGGCTCTGGGCTGGATGAAGAAGGTTAAAGATCAAGCCGAGCCTTTCTTCACCTACATCGTCACCAATGCGCCGCATGGCCCGTTCATCGCTCCGCCGACGAACACCAAGCGGTTCACCGATCTCGGCTTCCAGGCGAAGACCGCTGGCTTCTACGGGATGATCGAGAACATCGATGAGAATGTCGGCCGCCTCATGGCCAAGCTGGAAGAGTGGGATCTCTTCGAGGATTCGGTCGTCATTTTCATGTCCGATAATGGCATGACCGGTGGAGGCTCCGGCCGAGGCGTGGTCGGCAAGGCTCCGGACGGCACCGAGCTCAAGGCCTACAACGCTGGTATGAAGGGCCAAAAAGGAACCACCGACGAAGGTGGTGTGCGGGTACCGTTCTTCGTGCGCTGGGATGGTCGGTGGCAGGCGGGGCGCGATATCGATCGAATCGCGGCTCATATCGACATCTTACCGACCTTGGCGGGACTCGCGGGCGGGAGTCTTCCCGGTGATCAGGTGGAAGGCCGCAGCCTGCTTCCCCTGCTTGCCAATCCTGATGCCGAGTGGGCTGACCGGTATTTCTTCACCCACAAGGCCAGATGGAAGACCGGAGCTGACCCCGACGATTCCAAGTGGGGCCCCTTTGCCGTGCGCAATCAGCGTTATCGCCTGGTGGGCAACAAGAACCTCTACGACATGGTGGCGGACCCCGGTCAAGCGAACAACATCTTCGATGATCACCCCGATCTGGTGGCGGAGATGCGCGCTGCCTACGAGGCATTCTGGAAGGAGGCGCGTCCCTTGATGGTGAACGAGGATGTGCCGATGTCTCCGGTACGCCCCTTCCACGAGCTCTACAACAAGCAAGTTGCCGCTGGTGGGATCCCTGACTGGATGCCGCCGAAGCTCTGACCGCTTCATTCCCTGTCGCCGGATTCGCGACAGGGACCTGTCTCTAGGTGCGGATGAACTCGGTATAGCCGTCCAGTTTTCCGCGCAGGCACGAGCGCACTTTTTGCTTGGTGCGGTGGAACAGAACTCGCATTGATTCGGCATTGCCGTGACCGAGTTTTTCGGCGATCTCTTCGAAAGAGAAGCCGTCTTTTCGTCGGAGCAAATAGACCTGCTGAGAATCCTTGTTGGGGACTTGCGACAGGCAATCGATCTCTGCGTCTTCGAGTTCTGTTACGCGCATGTATACGCTGGCAGGTTGAGCTTCGGGATCGTCTACGGATTGCAGGACGTCGAGGTCTTCTTCGTCTGTTTGCTGCTGGATGACCTTGCCGCCGCCTCTCTTCTGCGCACCGTGTCGTCGCCATATACTCACGAGTTCGTTGGCTGTGGCCTTCCTGACCCAGGCCCAGAAGGCTTCGCGGTGTTCGAATTTAAGGCCCGGAAGATCCTGGAGCATGCGTGCCAGGACACCGCTGTAGAGGTCCTCGAAATCGAGGTAGGGAGGGAGGCGGTTCCGAGCAAAGCGGCGATGAAGGAAATGGTAGATCTTGTCGGAGAGTTGCGCCCACGATGCTTGCCACTCGGGGGTGTCATCCGGTTCCTGCGCCCGGCGCACGTGTTGAATGGTGCTTCCGGGGTTGATCGTCGGCGGCGATTTTTCCGACACCTCTTCTGGACGAGGGTCTTCCGGCGGTTCTTCTGGCTTTTTGCGTCGAAAGAAAGGTGTCACGGGATCAATACAGTGGACGGGCCATCATTCTACATGGCGGAGCTTCGAAGCGGGCGTGATCCTTGGATGAGGTGATGCGGTGGCGGTTGGCCCTCCGGATAGCGATCATTTCTTGGAGCTTTCGTCGCGCATGAATTCCGGCGGGAAAGCGGCTGGTTTGGCGCCGGACCGCCGCCGCAAGCTGGCGCCATGGCTTTTCTTCATGCCGAAAGGGACCGTGGTTCCACCGGTTGCCTCGAGTTCCTCATGGAGCCTTTGTCGGAGTGCCCGAACTCGATCAGCGTGGTCGGGGTGGAAGATCAGGTTGTTTCTTTCCTTGGGATCTTCTTTGAGGTCGTACAGCTCGTCGATGTCCCACACCCCGTGGTACTGGATGAATTTGTAGCGGTTGCCTCGCAAGGCAAAGACCGTGGGCGTGTGAGGGAAGTTGTATTCCCAGTAATACTCGTAGAGCAGTTGATCGCGCCATTGCTTCAGCTTGGTCTTGCCTGACAGAAGGCCCACCATGCTCTTTCCATCCATGGAGTCAGGGGTTTGCAGGCCGGCGGCTTCGAGGAAGGTTGGTCCGATGTCGATGTTTGCGACGACACCCTCGACGACGGTGTTCGGTTGGATCAAATCGGGACAACGTGCGAGCATCGGGACTCGCATGGATTCTTCGTAGGCGTTTCGCTTGTCGATCAAGCCGTGCTCGCCCCACAGGAAGCCATTGTCGCCCATGTACAGGACAAGGGTGCTGTCGGCGAGTTTCTCCTTGCGGAGCCAGTCCATGACGCGACCGATACTGTCATCCACGGCGAGGAGGGATTCGCAGTAGTCGCGGTAGAGTTTCTCCATGTCGGTGTCGGAGTGATAGGGGAAGTCCACACCGTGCCAGCTGTTGCGCTGGTTGCGTACCCACAAGGGCTTGCCGCGGTAGTTTTCTTCGGTGTCGGCCATCGTGACCGGCGGTTGGATCTCGACCTTGGCGTAGCGGCCCTTGTGGCGTTCGGCGGGCTGGAAGTTGTGGTGAACGGCCTTGTGTGAGAGGAACAAGAAGAAGGGTTTTTGTTGAGAGCGACCGCTGAGCCACTCGATGGCGTAGTCGGTCAACTCATCGGTGATGTAGCCCTTCTGGGGCACCTTCTTTCCATTGACGTTCAGCCGCCACTTGCGGTTGGTGGGGGGATAGTAGGTGCCCTGTCCGCGAAAACTGATCCAGTGATCGAAACCCGGGCGGGCGGCGTCGCTTTGACCACCCATGTGCCATTTGCCGACGAAGGCCGTCTCGTAGCCGGAGCTCTGCAGATACTGGGGGAAGAAGACCGTTCCCCTGGGCGCCAGATCATTGTTGTCGACGACTTGGTGGCTGTGCACGAATTGGCCGGTCAGGATTGAGGCCCGGCTCGGTGAGCACAGGGACGTTGTCACGAAGGCGTTCTTGAGGTGGGCGCCTTCGCGCGCGAGGGCATCCATGTGAGGGGTTTCGACGAAGGGATGTCCCATGAGTCCCATCACGTCATAGCGATGGTCATCCGAGAGGATGAAGACGATGTTGCGCGGGGTGGCTCCTTCCAGCGCTTCGAGGCAGTGGGGTGCCGGTGCCGCCTTTTGAGGGCTGACCTCCGGGCAAAGGACCATGGCTACGGCGACGAGAAGGGAGAATCGAGGACCATTCATGTTCAGTTCCTTGCGGTGGCGGGACGCTCGGCTTGTTGCCGTGAGAATACTGGATTGGATGCTTCATGCCTCGTGCGAGCATGCTTCTTCGCCAGCATCTTTCCGGGAGGGGGAAGCATGGTTCTGCCCTGCGGGAGGAATCAAGGCAAGCTCCGGCTGAAGCCTTTCCCCGACGACGGCCTGACCATCAGTCTCGGAGGCAATCCGGTCGCCAGGATCGATGGCGTTGCCCGGCCGCTACTTTTTCGCGGCCCTTCGGATCGGTCGGATATCCATGGCATACATGCCGCGTCCGTGGGTGGCGGCGACCATGATCCCATCGCGTGGGTGGATGATCAGGTCGTGGATGAAGGTGGTGGGGATCTTCCGGGGAAGGGTCTGCCAGGAGTTCCCCTTGTCGATCGAGACATAGACACCGAGATCGGTGCCAACGTAGAGGATGTTCGGATTCTTGGGGTCTTCGCGAACGACATTGATGGGTCCCAAGGGAATATTCGCGACGATGCTGGTCCAGGTCTCGCCGTGATCGGCCGACTTCCACAGGTAGGGAGCGAAGTCGTCGTGACGCTTGCCGTTCTGGGCCATGTAGAGGGTGCTGTCGTGGAAGCGCGAAGCTTCGATTCGCGAGATCCAGCGGTGTTCCGCGAGCCCTTGCATGATTTCTATCCACTGCTTGCCGCCATCGGCGGTGGTGTGCGCCTTGCCATCATCGGTGCCGACGTAGAGTCGCCCGGGTCGAGTGGATGATTCGGCGATGGCAGTGATGGTGTGGAAGGGGATATCGCCCATTGTTTCGAGGTCGTTGTAGGTCAGATCGGGGCTGATCTTCGCGAAATCATCCCCCCGGTTCCTGGATCGGAAGAGGAAGTTCATTCCGTGATAGATGGTTTCGTGGTCGTGCGGCGAGATGATGAAGGGGGCGATCCACTGACCGCGCAGAGCGGGTTCGCCACTTGCGGCTTTCGGGACGATGCTCTTGCCCCGGCGTTCCTTTTTGAGGTCGGTGCGACTGATGCGGCCGTAGAAGCCTGCCGAGTAGACGATGTTCTCATCGGTCGGGTCAATCGCATGGCTCGATCCCTCGCCGCCGGGAGCTCCTTCCCATTTCTGGGCCGGGATACGAGACCGCCCTTTGCTGATGTCGACAACGGCTCTTCGACTTCCGTGGTCCTGGATGGAGCCGTAAACGTGGAAGGGTTTGGCCATGTCGTGGCCGATATTGAAGAACTGGACCATCGGCAGCTGATCGGTGAAGTGGCGCCAGGTCTTGCCACCGTCGGAGGAGACGTTGGCACCACCATCGTTGCCATTGAGCAGGTAGCTCGAGTTGTCCGGGTCGATCCAAAGAGCGTGGTGGTCGGCGTGCATGCCACCCAGGCGTGTGAAGGTCTTGCCGCCATCGCGGGAGACGTTGAGCGCGAGTCCCATCACGTAGATCACATTCTCGTCATTGGGATCGACGCGGATCTGGCCGAACACCCAGCCATAGGTCGCCGACAGTCGGCGCATGTATGAGTTCGACTCACTGGCCTTGGCCCAGGTCTTGCCGGCGTCATCGCTGCGGTATACCTCGGCACCCTTGATGGGTTTTTTTCTCGCTCGGCCGTACGAATCCCTCCCCTGTGGCGCCTCTGTGTCGGCGATTTCGTAGTTGTCGATGAAGGCGTAGAGGGTGCTGGGTTTGGCCTGACAAAGATCGATGCCGATGCGGCCGCGGTAGCGAGCTGACGGCAGTCCGGAGTTGATCTCTGCCCAGGTCACCCCCGCGTCCGTGCTCTTGTAGATTCCGCTGCCCTCGTGCCCTTCCTCGTTTCGGGGATCGTTCCAGCGCTTGCGTTGCCGTTGCCAGGTGGCGGCATACAGGGTGTTCTCGTCCGAGGGATCCATGACGAGGTCGATGGCTCCGGTCTTTGCATCGATATAGAGAGTTTTCTTCCAGGTCTCACCGCCATCGGCAGACTTGTAGACGCCTCGATCAGGGTTGTCCGTCCACTCATGCCCGGAACCGGCGACATAGACGATGTCCGGATCTTCGGGATGGATGAGGATACGCGGGATCGTGTGCGTTCCGGCGAGCCCCATGTGCTTCCAGGTCTCACCGCCGTCGAGTGACTTGTAGACACCTGCACCAGCCATGGAACTTCTGAAGATGTTCGCTTCGCCCGTTCCGATCCAGACGATGTTCGGGTTCGAGGGTGCTATGGTCACATCGCCGATGGAGGTCGAGACCCCGTGTTCGAAGACAGGTTTCCAGGACGCTCCTTCATCGGAGGATTTCCATACGCCACCCGATGCTCCGGCCACGAAGAAGATCCGAGGTTTGCCGCCTGACTTGGCGACCGCGACATCGGTCACGCGGCCGCTGATATTGGTGGGCCCCAGGAATTGCCAGGGGCGATTCTTGAACGGAGACCGCTGCACCATCTCGGTGTGCTTTGCGTAGCGCGCAAGGCGCTCCTTGGGGTTGGTAACGGCGGTTGCCGACTGCGAGCGGCCGAAAGATGTGACCGCCGTGATTGTTATCAACGTGAGTGAAATACCGGGGAGCAGGTGGTTGGGGGACGTCATGGTCTTGATCTCTCAAGGCCAGCGGAGATGTGTGTGCTGGCGGCACCGAGGATTGTAAGGAGGAAGGGCTTTTCGGCGATCAGCATCGCAACGAATCTCCGAGGTCAGAGGTTGGAGACTGTGGTGCGAGGTGGGACAATCATGCCCCATGATGCGGATAACCGGTTGGTTGGCGGTTCTCTCCTCGATGAGCTTCCTTGCTGCTCAGGAGGGCTCCTCCGAGGGCGCTGACACCCTCTCATACGGGGATGCGTCATCGGTGCAGATGTCCGGGGCCAAGCTGGGCCTGGCCACCGATCTCTTCGAGAAGGCTGTCGAGAAGGGAGAGCTCCAAGGTGTGGTTCTGCTCGTTGCGCGCAGGCGCGCGATTGTCCTGCACGAGGCCCATGGCTGGCGCGATATCGACAAGAAAAAGCCGATGCGCAAGGATTCACTCTTTCGCATGGCATCCAACGCCAAGGCCCTGACAGCGGCCGGGATCTTGATCCTCGTGGATGCCGGAAAACTCGGCCTGGATGATCCGGTTGGCAAGTATCTACCGTCGTTCAGGTCGTCCGGCAGTGAGAAGATCACGATCCGCCATCTGTTGACCCACACTTCGGGTTTGCGCATCCGGACGCTCTTCTTGCACCCCCTGCTCGAGAAGTCGGCCGAGCATCCGGATGCCCCGAGCTTGCAGGCCGAGGTCTCACGCTTCGGGAAGATCGGTGCGAAGGTCGAGCCGGGCACGAGCTTCAGCTACAACAACCCCGGCTACAACACTCTGGCTGCATTGGTCGAGGTCGCGTCCGGCATTCCATACAAGAAGTTTCTCGCCGATCGGATCTATGGGTTGCTCGGCATGAAAGACAGCTGCAACCATGAGAGCGATGCCGATCATGCGCGGATGTCGGCCGTGTTTCGAAGTCGAGGTGATGATGGATGGCGGCTTGGTTGGCAGCCTGGCGACCCTCCCGATTACCCCTTCCCACGCGGTTCCGGCGGAATGATCTCTACGGTCTTCGACTATGCGATCTTCTGTCAGGCCTACATGAATGGCGGAACCTATGGCGGCAAGCGATTGCTGAGCGAGGCCCTGGTGAAGCAGGCCACTCACTCGCAGTCCGAGCACATCGCTGCGGCGGGTAATTATGGTTTCGGCTTGCGCGAGACCGATGGGGTCTGTTCGCACGGGGGTTCCGATGGAACCTGGGCCTGGTTCGATCCGAAGCGTCAGATCGTCGGTTGCGTCTTCACTCAGAACCCGGGCTCATCAGGACGCCAAGCATTCGCCGATGAGTTTCGCCGTCTCGTCGAAGCCGCTTGTGAGGATGAGTAACCTGCGCCTTACCGTGCGGCCATCGGCGCGGAATCGATCAGGCTTCCGCTCCGCAGTGAATGCAAAAGGGCAGGAGGCTGTGGCGGCTCCCGGAACAGGCGGCGCAGTTCGAGAAGAGGCCTGTCCCGCATGAGGGGCAGGTGAAGGCCTTGCCATGCTCGTGAGGGAAAGGGTGGGAGCAGATGGGACAGATGTCCTTGTGATAGGACTCCCGGCGTTGCTTGAGTTGAACGTCGGGTCTTGGTCGTGCCGCTGACCGCAGCAAGCGGACCAGGAAGGCAAGGGTGATGACGATGGCGGCGGCGATCGCGATGTACTTGAAGAACTCCAGAGGGAAATGATCGCCCATGACACTGCCGAGTTGCCAGAAACTCGCCAGCAGAAGGGCCAGCAGGATGGGCCGGTAGATCGACTTTCGCTTGCGCAGGACCAGCCATGCCGCAGCAAGAAAAAAGGGCACGATGAAGGCAAGCTTCCAGCTCGCGACGATGAAGTTGTATCGACGAAGGGCTTCCTCGTGCTTTTCATCCGCCTTCTCGTGCGCGGCTTTGATCTTCTTCCCGGCCTCTTCCAGTTCGATGCCGACCGTATACTTTTGTGAGCTGAGTTCCGCGAGTTTGGCGTCCACGGCTTCGACGGTGGCCTGTGCGTCCGTGATACGTTTTCGGGCCTCGGCCAGGTCTTGTCGAAGTTGTTCGGTTGGCTGACGCTTTGCCTCCAGTTCCAACCGGTGTTCGCCTGCCCGCTGGCCCCAGTCCTCACGTGCGCTCTGTAACTTCTGCAGGCGGGCCTTCTTGATTTCCTGCTGGCGTGCCAGGTCGCGCTTGATCGAGGCTTGCTGTTCCCGGAGTCCCTTGTCTTGAGCGGTTAGTTCCGTGCCCACCTCGGCTGATCGATAGGTCTGATAATTCGGCCCCTGGCGGTTATCGATATCCTCGATCACGAAATCGAGGAGCCACCAGAACAGGATGAACAGGAGTCCTGACAGCAGCAGGATCGTCCAGCGGATGATTCGAGGCGCGGTGTTGGTCATGTCGATTCGGTCAGATTACTCGATGGCGCTCGATGATTTCTCAGCCGTCGGGAAAGTCTTCGGGACTGGAATAGTGACGGTGCCGGTGGCGAGCCACTCGATCGATCGGTTCATCAGGGTGATGAAGCCGACGCATTGCAGTGCCTTGCCGTTTTCATGTCCCATCACGTTGGTCACCACCTTGCCCTTGCCGTAGGGAATGACCCAGAGCATCGGCTCGTAGACGCCGGTGCCGCGCCGACCGGGAGCGTTTGTGACCGAGTGTGCGCTGGCGAGGATTTGCATGTTCGCGGCCGGCCCGCGCTGGCCGTGATAGAGCTCGTCCTTGGTGTGCATCCAGACCGGGGGCATGCCCTTGGTGATGGGGTGCTCGGTGTCGCGGATCGTGATCTGGTACTCGTGCTGGGGGCCGTGTCCCGCTCCGAGGCAGCCGTGGTTCTTTTCTGCCGCGCACTTGCAGGACCCGTCGTGTGCATTGACCAGGACCGGCTTACCGTCGGCGTTGAGATAGACCCGCTTGCCGAATCTCGCGTTTCTCCAGCCGAGACCGATCATCTCGTTGAATTCCTTCCATTGCGGGAAGGCATTGTTCGCGGCGTGGACGATCAAGACTCCGCCACCCGATTTGACGAATGCCGTGTAGTCCTCGCGCACTTCTTCCGGCCAGAGTTCGCCGTTGTAGTTGCTGACGATCACCTGATAGTCGGAGAAGTTCGGCCGCCATGCTCCCCAGGCCTTGGCGATCTTCGCAGCAGCATTCTTACGTTCTGTGACTTGCTCGGCGGTCTCCTTTGGCGGTTGCTGTGCACCCTTGGCATTCTTGCGCCGCCGCGGCTTGCCAGGAGCCTTTGGTGGGGTGGTCGTGACATCGACGGTGATGAAGCCGGTCTTCTCCATCTGGGTCTTCATGAAGGGAGTCATCGATTGCCATTTGTGATTGTTCTGGCCATCGATGACCAACACCTTGATCTGGGGGGATGCAGTGACGGCTTCTTGCGCCGGCATCGATGTGGCAACCAGGAAGAGGGAGACAGCAAGGGAGATGCGAGGGAAGGAGTGTTTCATGGGAGATTCCGTTTCATCTGAATGGGACTATCCAAGGTATGGTTCGCCGCTCCGGGCTACCAGAGTTGGGGGAAGAAACCATGTGGAGGAACCCCGTGGCCGCTTCATTCGCTATCATTCCCATCCCTATGCCCCTCTCCCATGCCCTTGGGCGCAGTGCTTGCGCCATGTCCCGTTCCTGTCTTTTGGTTGTCGGCCTCCTGATCACGGTGGGGGCAGCAAGCTTGCCTGCGCAAGCGCCGGATCGACCCAATATCCTCTTCGCTTTTGCCGATGATTGGGGTTGGCCCCACGCCGGCGCCTACGGCGATCGAGTCATCAAGACTCCGACCTTCGATCGCCTGGCTCGTGAAGGCGCTCTGTATCAGCGCGCCTTTGTGTCATCGCCATCTTGCTCGCCATCGCGCGCGGCCATCGTCACCGGGCAGTGGCACTGGCGATTGCGTGAGGCTGCGAATCTCCATAGCACGATCCCCAAGGAGTTCCCGGTTTACCCGGACTTGCTCGAGCAATCTGGTTACCACGTCGGCTACACGCGCAAGGGTTGGGGCCCGGGAAAACTCGGTGAGCGTGACCGGAATCCGGCAGGGTCGAAGTACAAAAATTTCGATGAGTTCCTCGGCAAGCGACCCGAAGGAAAGCCCTTCTGTTTCTGGTTCGGCAGCAACGATCCGCATCGCGGCTACAAGCTTGGTTCGGGTGAAGCCAGCGGCATGGATCTCGACGAGATCGAACTCCCTGCCTGCTTTCCCGACAGTCGCGAAGTGCGTGGTGACGTCGCGGATTACTACTTTGAGGTCCAACGCTTCGATCGAGAAGTGGGGGGGTTGCTGGCTGCCCTCGAGGATCGTGGCGAACTCGACTCCACGATCGTGGTGATGAGTGGTGACCACGGCATGCCCTTCCCTCGCTGCAAGGGCAATCTCTATGACTCGGGTGCGCACGTTCCTTTGGTGGTGCGGTGGCCCCTGAAGGTTTCTCCCGGGCGAAGGCTGGACGACTTCGTCAGCCTGACCGACCTGGCTCCTACCTTTCTCGAAGCCGCGGGCTTGCCGGTGCCCAAGGTCATGACCGGGCGGAGTCTGATGAAATCTTTGACGGCCGAGGCTTCAGGGCTCATCGATCCATCGCGCGATCATGCCTTGATCGGCAAGGAACGGCATGTTCCCTGCCAGGAGGCTCCCGATTCTGGCGGTACCCCGATGCGCGCCATCCGCACCGCAGACTGGCTCTACATTCGCAATTTCCGACCCGATCGCTGGCCCGCAGGCACCCCGAACTACCAGCAGGCCTTTCTGAAAAACTCCTGGTATGGCGATGCCGACAACGGGCCGACCAAGTCCTACATGATCGCCCATCGCGAGAAGGACGAGACCCACCGCAAGCTCTTTGCTCTGGCCTTCGGCAAGCGGCCTGCCGAGGAACTCTATGATTTACGGAGCGACCCGGATCAACTCGTCAATCTGGCCAGCGACCCTGCCCGAGCGACGGACAAGAAGGCCTTGTCCTCGCGGTTGATGGCCGCGCTGCGCGACTCCGGCGATCCGCGTGCTCAGGGTGGGGGTGATGAGTTCGATCGCTACCCCTACACCGGTGGCACACCGAGGTATCCCGGGCCGAAAAAGACCCGCAAGAGTCGCGCGGACAAGCAGAAGAAGGTGGCAAAAGTCGGCGATCGGAAGCCCAATTTCGTTTTGATCTTTTGCGACGACCTTGGTTACGGGGATATCGGTTGCTTCGGCTCCACCAAGCATCGTACGCCCAACATCGACAAGATGGCTGAAGAGGGCATGCGTCTGACCTCCTTCTATGTAAGCAGCGGGGTTTGTACCCCATCGCGGTCATCCTTGATGACCGGAAGCTATCCTCGCCGTGTCAATATGCACACCGATGGCAAGGGGGGCTGGGTGTTGTTTCCGATCGGCATCAGGGGTCTCCATCCTGATGAAGTGACGACTGCCGAAATTCTCAAGGGCCAGGGTTATGCGACGAAGTGCGTCGGCAAATGGCACCTTGGAGATCAAGCGAACTTCTTGCCGACTCGACAAGGATTCGACTCTTACTTCGGCATTCCCTATTCGAACGACATGGGGACACGACAGAAGAGCAACCGTCCTCCGCTGCCCTTGATGCGCAACGAGACCGTGATCGAGGCTCCCGCAGATCAGGACACGCTGACCAAGCGTTACACGCAAGAAGCCGTGGACTTCATCAAGAGCCATGTCGATGAGCCTTTCTTTCTCTATTTGCCGCACACCATGCCGCATAACCCGGTGCACGCGAGCTCTCGCTTCTCGGGCAAGAGTGCCAATGGTGGTTATGGCGATTGTGTCGAGGAGATCGATTGGTCCACGGGACAGATCCTCGCCGAGCTGAGAGCGCAGGGGATCGACGAGCATACGCTGGTCATCTTTACCTCGGACAATGGTGCAGCGAGTCGGTGGGGCGGCTCCAACTTGCCGCTGTCGGGCTTCAAAGGGAGCACGATGGAGGGCGGTATGAGGGTGCCGGCGGTGGTGCGCTGGCCGGGCAAGGTGGCTGCTGGATCGGCCTGTAGCGAGATGACGTTGTCGATGGATCTTCTGCCGAGTTTTGCCAGGCTCGCGGGCGCGAAGCTGCCGAGTGATCGCAAGATCGACGGTCGCGATATCACACCCTTGCTCTTCGGTGAGGCCGGCGCGAAGACTCCGCACGAGGCCTTCTATTACTACTACCGCGATCAACTGCAAGCGGTGCGCTCGGGCGAGTGGAAGCTTCATCTTTCGCGCAAGGATCGAGGCCGAGGCAAGAACAAGCAGCAGCGGGTCTTGCCTGCGCGATTGTTCAATCTCGAATCGGACATCGGCGAGAAGCGCGACCTCACTGCGGCGAAGCCAGCCGTTGTCGAGCGTCTGCTCGCCTTGGCCGAGCGAGCACGGCGTGACATTGGTGACGGCAAGCAGGTTGGCGAGAACCAGCGTCCGGCAGGCCATGTCGAGGATCCGAAACCGCTGGTGAAGAACTAGGCTCGCTGTTGCGTGAGCGTTGCTAGTCGGGCCGCTTGCCCTTTTGTTGCACGAAGAACAGGAAGAGGCAGAAGGCCGTTCCGGCGATTGCTCCCACAAGGACGGGAGCCGTTGCCGTGACGAGCAGCGAGAGGTCGCTCGACTTGAAGTTCGCCCCCGCTCCCGAGATTCCTACCTCAGCCGATGGTCCCCAGGGGCTTTGGGCCACGGAAAACCAGATCAGCATCGCCAGTCCCGAAATGGGCAAGAACGCGAAGCCGCCCACCAGGAATCCGATCAGCGCTGCTACCGGGGCACTGCTGATCTGGTGTGTTTTGCGGTCAGCGTCCGGGGTTTCGTTGGTGTCCTGCCGGTAAGTCCCAATCTTGAAGCCCCCGACGTTCATGCGCCCGAAGGGGCCGATGACCAGTCCTGTTGCGGCGCCTGCGATCCAGCCCCAATATCCTCCCTCGGCGCCCGCGATCCAGCTGCCGAGCGAGGAAAGGAGCAGGCTCAAGGCGGCCGCCGCGAAGACCATCTTGAAAAGCGCAAGGGTCACTCGCACTGCTGGATGGTTGGTGATGGACAAAGGCATGTCCTCGGGCGGCCCTCTTGGTCCTGGGGGTGGTCGCGTGGCGCGTCTTTGCCGAGCGCCATGGCGACCATTCCCTTACCGATCACGGACCATGTTACTTGATCTGGTCGTGCTCGAGCAGGTGCTTGCGCCTCTCTGCAGCGAAGGACTTGATCGAGTGTTCGCTGTCGATGCCGGCGCGGAACGCCTCGAGTCCGGGTCCGAGCACATCGTTTTTGACCGAAGGCTCGATCAGTGCGCGGTACCCTTCGACGAGCGGCCCCAAGTGTTTCCAGTCGAGCCAGTGAGTGGCGAGATCTTTCACGTGCTTGAGATAGGTGGCGCGCCATTCGGGGACCGAAAGTAAGCGGCGGATGAGTGGGCGCATTGGATCATCGATGCCCGTGAGCGGGTCGCGCGCCCCGCCGTGCCCACCTCCACCACCACGTGATCCGCCACCACCGCGCCGTCCACGGGACGAGCGGGAGGCTTCGGGCGGGTTGCCACGGTCGGGTGGGCGGAACCCGCCGCGTTGCCGGTCGGCATCGCGCCCGCTCGGAGTTTGAAGTTCACCGGCTGTGAGCGTTCGATCCTGGTTCTTGTCGAGGGTGGCGAATGCGGATTGGAACTCCTTGGTGCCGAGTTTCTGGTCCCCATTGGAGTCGAGTATTCGGGCGAGCATCGAGGCCAGCCGTTCGGGGAGGCCATTATCTGCGAGTTCGTTTTGCGTGACGGTACCGCTCCGGTCCGGATCGGAATCGCCGACGAAGACTTTCCATTCCTTGGCCGTGACCTTGCCGTCACCATCATCATCGACGAAGCGCGAGAAGAAGAGCCCCATGAGCATGGCGGCCTCGCGACGCTGGTCATCCTCGCGACGCTGGTCACCCTCGCGACGCTGGTCGCCTTCGCGACGCTGGTCACGGTCGGGCGGTTGGAAGCCCCCGCGGCGTCGATCGTCTCCTCCCGGTCGAGGACCGCCGCCAGGACCACCGGCTTTCATCGTCTCGTTGTTGTCGTAGGTGATGGGAACAAATCGTCCATCGCGGCCCTTGTACAACATGTAATCGCTACCACGGCTGAAGTAGCCATCCGAGTCCTGGAAGACGTTGTCGAGAGCCAGAAACCAAAGCGTCCGCTCGATATCGAGAACGGCCGGGAGCGCCTGCTTGAGGTCGCCGTCAGGTGTTTCCTCGAGTGTCTGGCAGAGCTTGATCAGATCGGCCCAGTCATCCTCGTCGCCGCTACCGGTTTTCAGTTCGTAAGCAGCCTTGTAGGCCTCGAGATCAGGACCCTGCCAGGTCAAGGCACCCTGCCCGCCGAAGGCCGGGGGGATCTTCCAGCGAATGCCTTTCTTGGTGTCGAAGTTGTCCTTGAGGAAGTCCTTGTTGATTTGCTGGATGTTGGCGAACACTCCGAAGTACTTGCCGTTGATCACGACACGAACGAAGTTCGCCTTCGGTGCTGCCGAGGTTTCGCGAGCGATCTGCGAGAAGAGGACTTCGCGCATCATCGTCGGATCACCGTTCGAGTTCAGGAGATTCAGAGTCCTGTAGCCATAGAGTTCCTGGTCCTTGTCGAACGTGTCGATCGACATGCCGAGGGATTTCTTGCGGGGTCTCCCGTAAGAAGAGTTGCCGCGGAAGTTCACTCCGACTCGTGGATAGGTGATTCCATCGACGGTCAGACGGACAGGAAGTTCGACATCCGAACGATAGAAGGCATCCATTTCGGCATACCAGTCGTCTTGTTCGAACTCGAGGAAGAAGGTTCGCAGCACATCGATGTCGTAGAGTCCCGCATCGGGATAGTGTTCGGCATCGTCAGCAGCAAAATCGTGCAGCGTCTCCGATGGGTCTCTTGCCGGCCCGCTGGATCGTCCGGGGCCGCGTCTGACTGGCGGTTGATCGGCCATCCATGCACGTGCCTCGTCGCGCTCCTTTGCGTCCAGGACTCCGTCCTCGTCGGTGTCGAATTTGTCGACCAGTTCGACCGATCGGCTGGCTCCACCTCTGCCGCGGCGGGGATCACTGCCACCGCGTGGGTCGCCTCGATCGCTGCCCCCACGCCGTTGCAAGCGGTTGTCACCCCCCTGTGTGGCTCGCCCGGAGTCACCTTCCTTGCGAGTGGAGCCCTCTCCTCTCCTCTCATCCTGGGCAGGCAGAATTCCGATCGCCAGGCTGGCGATCCACAGGGCTAAAGTTGTCTTCTTCACTGGGCTACTCCGCATCTCGAGATGATGTCTGAACGAACACCGGGACAAGTAGTCCTACGGCCTCAAGCCCTGTGGGTCCACTCGTGGCGTGCAACCGATATGTCTTTGTTTTCTGTGTGCCGCAATCCGAGGGCGACGAGGCGCTTTCGGGCTGTTTGTGGGGCTGGTGGGGGAAGCAGGCAACCCGGCAAGTTGTGCTGGCAGGCGCTGGATGAACGCCTTGAACCTTTGCTGCTGCCGGATCATTTCTTCTTGCGCTTCTTGCCGCCTTTTCTGGCCTTGGGTCCGCCACCCGGAATCAGCATGGTTGCTTCCCACTTGTCGAGTAGGGCTTGCCACTCCTTCAGGGTCCGCGTCGGGTAATCGCTCGACCAGCCACCCTCACGGAATTCGTCGGTCACTCCTGGATCATCGATTTGCTTGCGCCAATCTTCGACCAGGGAGCGCATGCGCTCGAGCACTTCGGCATGGTCTGGTTCCATTGCCAGATTGCGTGTTTCGAAGGGGTCTTTGATGAGATCGTAAAGTTCCTCCGCGCGCTTTTTCGGTTGCATGAAGCGAGCTTGCACCTCGTTGAGTTCGCCTTTCATGTGCATGACGTTCAACAGTGCCAGGACAGGGTATTGCCTCTCCTTGTATTCGTTGAGCTGGCAATAGGCGCGCTCGGGCATCAGGTTGTGGATGTACTTGAACCGCTTGGTGCGGACGGCCCGCATCGCATCGTGCGTGCTGTCCATTTTATCGCGAGCCAGGAAGACGTGTTGGCGCTTCTTTCGGTCAGGGTCGAGGAGATCTCGCCCATGCATCCAGTCGGGCACTTCGATACCTGCGGCTGCCAAGACGGTGGCAGTCACGTCGATTGAACTGACGAGTTGACCGTCGACCGCCCCTGGTTCGATGTGCCCCGGCCATCGCAGGATCAGGGGGACATGTGTGCCAGAGTCGTAGAGGAACTGTTTGCCGCGTACCTGACAACGGCCATGATCTCCGATGAAGATCACCAACGTGTTGTCCGTGAGTCCTTCGGACTCGAGTCGGGCGAGGATCTTGCCGACTCCGGCGTCGAGCACCTGCATTTCCTCGAGGCCGTTGGCGATGTCCCGGCGCACCAGGGGGGTGTCGGGATAGTAGGGGGGTACGGTGACTTCAGCCGGGTCGACGGGCTGGTCGGGGTAGTGGTGCCAGGTACGGTGGGTGTTCGCGAAGGTGATCTGTACGAAGAAGGGTCGCTCACCGGCCTTGCTCCAGTCGCCGTCGGGGAAGAGTTCGGTGGCCTTGTGGGTGAAGTTCAGATCCAGTTTCTTGCCTTGCATCAGACCGGTGTGATAGCCGGCCTTCCGCAAGAGGAGGGGGAAGGGCATGACCGGTGATGGCAATGGCTTCTTGGATTTGGTGCGGTGCTGGTGCGCGCCGATCGCGTTCTGATACATCCCGGTCATCATCGCACTCCGGCTGGTGGAGCAAACCGGCGAGGTCGTGAAGGCGCGGCTGTAGCGCAGCCCTTGGGCAGCCAGTTGATCGAGGTGCGGGGTTCGCACTGCCTTCTCGCCGTAGCAACCGAGATCGGGGCAGATGTCTTCGCCGAGGACCCAGACGATGTTGGGTGGTTTTTTCTGGGTCTGTGCGGCGCAGGGAAGTCCAAGGCTGATGGCGAGCACCTGCAGCATCAGTATGAGCTTTTTCTTCACGGCTTCGTGTGTCCTTCGGTCTGGGTGCTTGCTGCCATCGTGGTGGGGGTTTTCTGTGGCTTCGGAGTGGCGTTCCAGATCTTGGTTGCCAGGAAGAAACCTATGACCGCGATCGGGATCATCGTGATGGGCCAGGCGATCCAGTTGTCAGGGTTGCTGGCGGGATTGTTCTCAGCAGTTCCCGGTTTGGGGAGGATCATCGCGTAGGTGAAGGCCATGACGCCGGTGCCGGCATAGACGAATCCGTCGATGATGCCCACGGCGATACCGGTGTTGCGGCGTCCACCGAAATCCATGCTCGCCGTTCCCGAGAGCATGCCGTGGACTCCGATCACACACAGGGACATGAAGATGATCGTGGGGCCGAGCAGGGAGGTCTGGTAGGTGAAGGTCAAAATGACGGCTCCGATGAACATGAGCGCATACAGAACTGCGGCGACCGGCCCTCGTCGCGACTTGAAGATGTGATCGGAGATCACGCCGGCGAAGACTCCGCCCATGATTCCGGCAGCACACAGCAGCATGCCCCAGTTCTCGTAGACGAATCCTTCGCTGATGCCGGTTTGCTTGGCGAAGGTCCGGTACCACTGCATGATCGCCTGGCGCAAGAAACCGCTGCAAAACTCGATGCTGGCGATGGTCAGGATGACGGGATTGCTCAGCATCATCTTGAAGACGGCGAGGGCTCCGAGGTTGGGGCCATCATCACCTGAAGAGGCGTCCTTGGTGTCGAAGTCCGCGAAGCCAGCATCACCTGGCGTGTTGCGGACAACCGAGAAGACCAGGAACCAGAAGATGATGAGCAGGATCGCCGGGATGAAGAAGACCCACGCCAGCGGCAAGGACTGGATGATCATGTAGCCCCAGTCAAATGCGAAGTAGATCCCGAGCGAGATCAGGATGCCGAAGATGGCCCCGAACACTCCGCGTTCGCGAACGTGGAACCATGGCGCGTTGCACTTGACGATGGCGACGGCTCCGAAACTCTGGAAATACATGTTGCCGCTGTAGAGCAGGGCGAAGATCGAGGTCAGATTCCCGCCCAGAAAGCTTTGCCCAGGATCTGCGGATTGCGTGACCAGCAGCGTCACGATTCCCATCAGGGCGTTGAAGATGATTGCGCCGCCGGCACCCATGAGGATCGCGAACTTGCCGCCGTAGCGATCGGTCAGCGGACCGTTCAAGAGGAACGAAAAACCGTAGACGAAGGTGCCGGCGCCGAAGATCCAGCCGAAATCGGCATTGTCCATCAAGGCATCCCCGAACGCGTCCTTGGCGACGGTCAGGTTGTAACGCCCCATGTAAAGGAACGCATAAATGAGCCCCAGGGGCAGCCAGTTCAGGACCCGGCGCCGACGAAATTCGGAGCTGTGTGAGATGTCGGGGACCCGTGGCAAGCGAGAGATGACCAGGATGACGACGCCGAGAAGGATGAGGATCGGCAAGAACTTCTCGAACCAGTCAGGCATCTGTATGTCCGGGGTCGCGATATGTGATGAAGAAGGTATGAGAATGCTGAATGTAAGGTCCCCAGGAAGATTGATGGGGAGGGGATTCCTGGCGAGCGGTCACTATAATCCCGGCTTGCCACTCTCCATCTTCCTTTGACTCTCATCCACTGATGCCCGTCAAGCTATTGTCTGATTTTGATGGGGTTTGGACCGACCAAGCCCTCGAGGCCGAGGTCGTCAAGCTCTGTCTCACCACCGAGGCTGCTCAGCTTGCCGGGACTCCCCTCGATCGTGCGCGCGAGGATTTCAGCTCTTTCGAATCCGAGGTGCGGGCCAGACCCGATTGTTTCGGGTGGGCTCCCGATGGCCGGATTGCGGCTTATGTGGATGAAGATCCCTTGTGCATATCGAATGCGATCGCGTCCTACATAGCCGATCAGAAAGATGATGCCCTCACCGAGCCCTATCGGGAGGCCATTCTCGCCAGCGAGTTCGAGAACCTGAACCGGTTCGCCGACGCCTGCTTTCGGCGTGCAATGGAGGAATTTCGCAACGAACATCCGCCGACTCTCGTGCCTCAGGCAGCGTCGGTCATCGAGGAGTTGAGGGCAGCCGATGTCGAGATTGTCATCGTCTCCAATTCGCCGGTCGAAAAGATTGCGAGTTGGTTCTCCGAGGTTGGCGTCGATGCTGGCGGCGGTTCCGGTCATGCTATTCGCGTGCGCGGGGAGGCAGGTAAGCAGAAAATCGGTTTGACCGACGAATGCATTCAGGTCGGTGGGCGACCGGTATATGTGGACCGCCCTGATTACAGTGAGGTGGTCCTCGGCGAGGACCCGGACGTTGTGATTGGTGATGTGTTTTCGCTTGACCTCGCATTGCCGCTGGTGCTCCGTGACGCAGGGATCCGAGAGGCTCCCGAGATATTGGTTCTGCGGAAGCACCCTCACACTCCGGAATGGGTTCTCGGCTTGTCCGATGAAGGATCGATCAACCATGTGATTGGTGGAGTTGAAGGTCTGCTGGAAATTCTTGAGGGTGTTGGCCGATGAGATTTGTCGCTCTTTTGGCTGCTTCTGTTTTCTGTGGTTTTGGCTCCGGGTGTGGCCCGACCACGGAGCATGTCGAAGTCCAAGAGGGGTCATCACCCGAGAGTAATCAGGTCCGATCCGACCCTGACAAGGCAGGGGTCGCTGCTCTTGCTGATCCCAAGGGCGAGGTTCTTGTCGAGGCATCGATGGAGCTCGTCGAGTCGGTGCCGGTCGAGACCGATCTGGACCAACCCGGTCTCCGTGACACATGCGAGGTCTGGTTGGAGATGGTCGCTGCTGCCCGCGAGACGATCGACCTCGCGCATTTTTACGCGAGCAACCGCGAGGAAGGCCCCCTGGAGCCTGTGATCCGGGCGATCGAGGCTGCGGCGAATCGGGGTGTGACCGTCCGGTTTCTTGCCGAGAAGAAGTTCTACGAGACCTATCCGGACACTCTGGATCGACTTTCGGAGCATGCGTCGATCGAGGTTCGCCACCTTGATTTGAGCGGCATTACGGGAGGGGTTCTTCACGCCAAGTACATGCTTGTCGATGAGGGCGATGTCTTCGTAGGCAGTGCGAATTTCGACTGGCGCTCGCTCAAGCATATCCAGGAACTGGGCCTCCGACTTCGCTCTTCGGAGGTGTCGGAAGCGTTTC
>CAZIVO010000055.1:0-23040 GCA_964542765.1 uncultured candidatus Brocadiaceae bacterium
AGCAGCGGTCGCCTTGGTCACTCTTCCTGTCGCCGGTTTGGTCGGCAGACCAGGTTCGACCAGAACCGTCACGCCACTCAGCACGGCCAAGGTACTCTCATCGAAGGCCTCGACCGTGAGATTGCCGCCGGTCACCGAACCGGTAACCACACCTCGTTGATGGATCTTGCCGCTCACCGTGCCGAGAGCGGGGTTGCCCGCCTGATCGGTAACCGCAAGAGTGTAAGCTAGCCCCGAGGTGAGCAGACTCAGGTCCAGCGGCTTCATGATGAAGGTCCCATCGCCCGAACAGGCGTACATATTGCTGAACTTGGACCCGGCGGCAATGCTCGCTGCTCCCAACCTCTCGCTCGCCTTGCCCATCAGGGCCACGTACTCCTGATCGGTGAAGAGATCATTGCCCGCACCCGGGGCGCCGATCTTCGCAATACTAGGTGGCGTGATGTCGAAGCGAGGCGAATTACCAGCGTCAGACAGGACATACCCGGTCTCGCGGGACCCGCGCGAGATCATCGCGGCAAACGTCAAGGCTCCCTCCGAGAAGCGCGGAGCATCGAGAGTTCCCAGCGAAGCTCTGAACTCCACTGTCACTGTTTGCCGGCCAGCCGCCAGAATTGACTTCGCAGCCTCGATAAAATTAACGTCCGTCGCATTCGCGGTCTTGGGATCGAGTCCATAGATCCGCATTGAAATCCGATCGTTTGGCTGCACGGAAGCATCGACCTCGACGTCGACGAGCAACAACGAGAGGTTGTTGCGATTCACCTTGTCGGGGAAAGGAGTCCCCTTGCCAACACCCACACTCAATGGCGCTGCCATCGCGACGGTGGTGAACCTGGCGAGCGGCGTCTTCTTGCCGAAGTCGAGCTTGCCATCGGGGTCGAAGGTGATCGTATCGTCAACGACGATCTCAACATCGGCGGCAGACCCGAGAAGTGCATCGGGATCGATCCGTGCGACCCGGCCATCGTTCCCCTGCAAAGGGAAACTGACATTGCCGCTGATGGGACTGCCCTGGCCATCGGTCAGCTTGAGGTTCGAGCTGCTGACACTCGTGGTTTTCGCCGGCTTGTCGAAGATGACGTAGACCGGCGTCTCACGCTGCCGATCCTTTTTATTGTCCTCGGGCAAGGTGACCAGCACGCGACCATCATGATCCTCTCTATCCTGGTCGGTCTTGAACTCGGAGAGCACCCTGGTCGTAGCCCCACCGACGCGAAGCCCGTCGACATCCCGGGCCTCCGAACCCACCACGACCTCGTAGGAGGTGCCTTGGGTATTGGGCAAACCCATCGGCGGCCGAATCACCACCACCGTGCCCCCTAGCAGGAAGTTGTAGGTGGATGGAATCCTGGCTTTGGTGGTCTTGTTGCGCACATACAGCATGGGCTCGGCATTGGGCCCGGGCGAAGACAAGGAGTCCTCGTGCATCGACTCGCTGAACACGACCACGACCGGAACGCTTTCCGGGAAGCCCGAACCACCGCTGGGATAAACCGACTTGACCACCGGCCGCCCGTCCGCGATGACCCCGCCGGTACGGATGGTCTGGACATTGGTCGTCGGCCCCCCACTGCTGCTGCCGCCCTTGTTATCGAAGATGCGGGCGATGTTGTCACAACCCGACATCGTCGCCGCCACAAGGACGCAAACCATTATTTGAAAATAACTTCTGTTCATACCTTTGTTGGGCTAGCCCAGCGACTTTCCGTCCCGCACCACTGGACGACCTCCCATGAAAGCATATTCCACCGGGCAGCCGCTTTCTCGCGTGGAATCTCAACTACCACGACTCGACCAGCGCGCATGGCCTCCATTCTCCCTTACTGCGGGCATCTCAGCACCTGGGCCCCACACGGCTACAGCCCCGGCACGGAACAAAATTTACCTCCGGCTGCCAGCAGGCTCCGGAGCGCCCAACAAAGGGCAACTGATGGTTCAGCTGACACCTCATCGGGGCTAGCCTGCCAGCATGAAATTCGCCACACGATTCGGGATGGGCCTGGACCATCCGAGGATGGGGCTGCCGGAGAAGCTCGCGATGGTGCTCGCATGCCTGCTGCTGCCGGCATGCAAAAGCCACGGCACGGGCGAGACCCGGCCCTCACATCTCAAAACCCTGAGCGAAGCCCGCGACATGCTCACTCAAGGCCTGTTCGACGATGCTCTGCTGATCACCGATGCCATTCTGAGTGAAAACCCTTCCGATCATGCTGCGAGATTGGTCGCTGCCGACGGCAACCTCGGGCTGTTCCGTGAGCGACCGAGCGGCGCCGCAGGCTTCCTGGAAGACGCCATCATGAACCTCGAGAAGGCACTCGCCTTGACCGACGACGACGCCGACACCTGGTTCAAGATCGCCGGCTGCTACCTGAAGGCCGCCCGCTTCGAGGAAGGCCGCGACGCCGCGGTCAAGGCCGCCGCCCAGCTGGGCACGCAAAACACCGTTCCCTCGGCGATAGAGGCCGCCGTGCTGGTTGCCGCGGACAACGAAATGCAAATCTTCGTGGATAGCCGACGGCAGGAGATCGCCGCACAAGAGCGCCCCACACAAGAAACTCTCCAGCTCGCCAACGCCGTCCTCTCGCGGCTGAAATGGGTCAAGGCCAAGGGATCCCCGGGCGAAGCGTACCGCAAAGCCGCCCGGGTATACATGTGGCTGGACGACACCAACGAAGCCATCGCGGAAATGGAACGCGGCATCGATGCCGAACCAAACCACCACGCACTCCACCTCGATTACCAGAACATCTATTTCGATCTCGACCGACGGGCCGAATGTGTCGCCGCCTACAAGCGCCTGATCGCGCGAGGCGCTCGCTTCCCGGTCCTTCACTGGTATCTCGGTCGCGCACAGGTCTCGCTCGGCGACAGCTACCGCACCGGTAGCCGGTGGGCAGACGCCACAGCCGCCTACGTCAACGCCGCCGAAACCTACCGAGAATATCTCGCCGTCATGCCCATGCATCGCGAGAACACCAGCCACTGGATCGCCGTCTGTCATCTCTCGGCCGGCAGGGTTCTCATCCATACCAACAAGCTGGAGGCTGCCCGCGCTCACTACGAGAAGGCCTACGCTGCCTACCCCAAGGTCGCCGATCTCGACGAGCAGGGAGCGCCGATGGTGCGCGATGACCTCGGAGACTTCTACCTCAACGGGCTGTACCAGATCGGGCGCGCCCTCACCGTTTCATCAACACCTGCAGCGCTGGAGAAAAGCCTCGACCACTACGAATGGGCCATCGCCAAGCATCCCGACAAATATGGCTCGATCTACAACAATGCCGGGCTTTCGGCTCGCGACCTCGGTGTCGCCATCGAGCAATCGGCGAAAGAACCCGGCCTCACCAACAGCGAGAGGGAACGACGGACCAAGAAGGCGATGGAGCTATGGGAGAAGAGCTACCGCTACTATCAGAAAGCCGTCCTGTTGAGCCCGAGCGATCCCCGCATCGTCAATGACTGTGGGCTGATGCTGATCTATCACCTGCACCGCGATCACGACACTGCAAAGAAACTGTTCGACCGCGCCATCGCGATCGGGCAGCCCAAGATCGACGAACTCCCTGACGATGCTGACGAAAAGCTGCGCAACGACCTCGAGGAAGCCGTCGGCGATGCCTGGCAAAACATCGCCATCATGATGCGCAACCGAGGCAAGCCTTTTGAGAAGTACAAGCCTTACCTCCAAAAGGCCATTCGTTACTACCCGTACACGCGACGTGAAGCCGCGAAACTCCTGAACACGGGAGGTATGAGCGATGCGAACAGCCAGCCGCCAACCGATAAGCAACTCTTCGAAAAGACCGCTCACGCTGCTGCCGCGAGGGCTGACAGCGGCGACTTCGACGGAGCGTTACTCATCCTGGATAACAAGGCAGCGGAACTGCGCGGACATGCACCCTTCCACCATCTGATGGGTCGATACTCCCTGCTCTATGCCAACAAGGCCAGTGCTGGCGGTGGCAATGCCGGGCAAGTCGATGGCCTCTACGCCGATGCCATTCGACATCTCGTCCGCGCAGTCGAGATCGATGGCGCTCCCCTCGAAACTCGCGTCCTTCTGGCACAAGCGCATCACGATACGGGGAACTTCAAAGCGGCGGCGGTCGAAGCCGAACGCACACTCTCTTACATCCGATCCGTCGGCGGCTCTCCGTCGCAATGGCTGCTGGAAGCCCATCGTCTGCGAGCCCTTGCCGGACTGCGCAACTACGTCGCTGCCAAGCAGTCCCAAGGTGACGCCCCCGCCGAATTACAGAGTTCGAGATCTTCGTTTTCGGCCATCGAGAAGCTGGGCAAGCTCGATGAGACGATGATCAAGAACTGGGTGATGCTCGAACAATGGGCCGGCGCCCAGGCGCTGGCGATAGGGGTCATCGCACGAGGGATCCAGCACAACCCCGACTCGCAATTTCTTCTGGGTCAGCTTGTCGATATGGCGGCGGAAATCGATTCCAGTGCCGATGCCATCCAAGCGCTCGCCTCACGCCGGGACGCTACCGGGCTTTGGTACCTCGGCAAGGCGCGCTTCAACCTGGGACAAGAACTGTGGTTCAGAGGACGCAACGACCAGGCCGTAGTGAGCCTCGATGCAGCCATAGCTGACTTCGCATCCTCGATGACAGCGAACCCGGATTTTTCCAGCAGTTGCACGCAGTGGCAGGCCCTGAGTATGGGCAGCAAGGGCATCGCCTTCATCACGGCGAAAAAATTCGAAGCAGCCGCGGATACTCTGATCGCATCCGCACGGCTCGCACCCTCACACATCAACGCTGACCTGGGTGGCGGCTACACCACCAAGCAAGGGATTCTCCTCGTCGTCGACCATTACTTTCGTGAACGGCAGGACCTCGCCAGGGCCGAGCACGTCTTGCGGGCAGCCACGACTGCGGTTCCGGCCGATCCAGACTTCGCCAATGACCACGGTCTGATGGCACGGGACCACGGCAGCGTCCTCGAGAAGGCCGGCGAAAAAAAGACGGCCGGCGAGATGTTCGAAGCAAGCTACCGCTCCTATCGCCGCGCCTCCCAGCTCGAACCCGGAAGCATTCGCCTCGTCAATGATCAGGCGCTGCTCCTGATCTACCATCTACATCGGGATCTGGAACAGGCCAGAGACCTCCTGCTGGCATCCATCAAGCGCGGGCAAGAGCAGCTCGCAAGCAATCCTCCCGTCGATGAGTCAGCACTCCGAGATCTTCAGGAAGCAGTAGGTGACTGCCACGAGAATCTCGGCTACTACCACATGATTCATTCGCAGGATCTCGCCGCCGCGCGGAAAGCCTTCGAAAAAAGTCGCACCTACTACCCGGGGATCGCACGCGCCAGCACGCTGCACCTCATCAAGCTGACCCAGCTCGAAAAACAGGCCAGGAAAACCGAGAGCCACAAGAAGGAACAGAGTAAGAAATGAGGAGAGCCTGCGGGATTCTGGCAATGGTCATCACGACAGGGGTCGGCCATACGCAGAAAAATCCTCCCGAGATCGTCGCCGAGGCTCCCAGCCTCAAGGAACGCGCCATCGGGGCCGAGCGCCGCGGAGATCTTGCCAAGGCTGCGCGGCTCTACCTCGATCTGACCCGGCAGGACCCACAGGAAGTGAAGTGGGTGCTGGCCGCCGGCCGCTGTCTGGGCCGGGTCGGCCGTTACAACGACAGTCTCGATCTGCTCGAGCGAAGTTTCGGACGCTTCTCGGATGTGATCGAAATCCCGGCGCTGGTCGCCAAGACCTATGTCCTGAAGGCAGAGGCATCGGTGGCACAGGGCATCCGCGATGTCAACGTCACCTTGAACTTCGAAGAAGCCGTGCGGGTTGCCAGATCGGTCGTGCAACGACATCCCGGCCACAAAGATGCGAGGCTGATACTGGCCAAGGCCCACTTCCAGCTGGCCGAGATGGAAGAAGCTCACAAGCATGCGCGGGAAGCCGTGCGCCGATTTCCGCGGCACCAAGGAGGCCACGTCCTGCTCGGCGATATCGCCTATCAGCGTTTCGTGAAGCTGCGCAATCAGATCAACGTGGAGAAACCCAGAGGTCGCCAGCAGGCGGATCTCCTGGCACAGGCAGCTGCCGAGCGTGAACGCGCATCCAGGGCTTACGCGAAAGCCGCTGAAATCGATAACACGCGCGCCTATCCCCGCGTCAGGTTGGGCGACCTCCAGGCCTGGAATGGCAACACCGAGCAAGCCCTGCTCATGTATCAAGAGGCGCTCGCTGTCGATCCGACCACCACCGTCAACCATAGCTGGATCACCACGAACGTCGAAGGCGAGCGTCGTACCGAGCTGTACCGCAATGCCACCGAGGCCTATCGCAAGAAACCCGGCATGGAGAAGGGGAAGCTCGCGACCCTCTACTGGTATCTGGCGTATGCGTTGCTCGAGAAACGCGACTTCAAGGCCTCACACCTGACTTTCTCCAAAGCAGCAAAGGCCAACCCCCTCTTCCAGAACAGTCACTACTACGCGATGCTGGCGGCCTACTGGGGTGGCGAAGAGGATGTCGCGCAGGCACACGCCTGGCACTACGCATCACAGAATGCTGCCGGCTTCGCCGACCTGATCCGCAGCCCGGTGGAGGCCAAGCGCAAGGACGAGGTCTTGGGGATCCTGGAATACTTCGCACAGAGTTCCTTCAAGGCCGATCGGCTCCCCGTATCGCGCGACCTCAATCACATTCTCGCAAAGGTCAAGGCCACGGCTGCTCACTGGAACAACTACGCCTTCTTGTGCCGCGAAACCGGCAAGTTCGAGGACAGTCTGAGTGCGTATCAAAACGCCCTGAGCCTCGATCCAGACTCGCCGCAACTGCTGAACGACACCGCCGTGATCTTGCAGTACCACTTGCCGACAAGAGAAAATCTAACAATGGCGGCGACCTACTATCGGCGCGTTCTCGTGGAAGCGACGCGAGTCCTCAACGACCCGAAGGCAAGCGACGAGAAGAAGACGCGGACCCGCCAGGCAAGGCAGGACGCAACCGGGAACCTGAAGAAGATGGGTAAGCAGTAAGGGCTCTCGTTCGTTCCTAGTCGGGACCTGTCAGTAGCCGCCGACCAAGATTGCCGTAGTTCCGATAGGGCACATCGTCGGACTCACCCGCCGCATACCACCAGATCAAGCGGCGAGGATCCTCGCGGTGCACAGCCACCAACGAACTCGACACCGTCCCGTAGTCGCCGCCCTTCTTGAGGATAGGGTGACCACTGCTCTCACCCCGGTCGAGCAGGATCGTCTTCAGCAGATCAATCCTCGCTTCCAGCGGTTGTCCCGGGGCACACACTTCCTCGAGGCCAGGGATCTCCAACCCGCCAACTCGGTGCTCGTTGCTGGCGACCGCTACCCCACCCTCGATCTCGATGTGCTCGATCACCCCGCCGTCACCGGTGATCGAGTGGATCACCGAGCCATCGCTGACCAGCATCTGAAACGGATTGTAAGACCGGCCGCCGGTCTCGATCGCCCTCACTCCATCGGCAATATCTTCACCGTCCAGAACGAGGTGCGGGAGATCGCCACGTGTCGGTGCATCGGGTGGCGCCCGCAGCCCGCCGAAATTCGTCAGCCCTGCGAAGAAACCAGCATCGTTGACCGCCATCCAGGTGCCAGCAGCCTGGCGATCGCGCGGCGAAATCATCCGGCGGCGAGAACCGACGAAAAGCCCCGGGGGCGAGGCTGTGCGATGACGGAACTCGTCGCGATTCCCAGCAACCAAAATCGGATACTCTTCGTCGAGTCCGGCCAAAACGATCAGCAGGCACATGGACACCATCTTGGCGCAAGCGCCAGCCCCAATGAAGCAAGAGTCGCCGGGCGGCGCGCAGCCCCCTGATATGGCCAATTCGCGCACTTGCGAAAGGCGGCTTCCCCCGATCTCCACCCCCCTCGGGACGGAGCAGCACCGGTCAGAAGAACCCTCGGTCGGGCAATCGACCAAAATTCCGCTATCATCGATGGACCGCGGAGTCAGAATCCCACCGATTTCATGGCCTGCGGCAATGCCCGGACAAGATCAAGAGCGTCACACACGCAAAACTCTCAAGCCCGGGCCCACCTCTCGATAAACAACTTAACCCATGCGACGAAACATCGACCTTCCATCGCCTACTCGCCACTCCGCAATGCGAGTAGGACTCGCAACTCTTGTTCTGACTGCAGGCTTGTGCGGACAGGATGTCACCGTCCCGACACCACTGGGTGAGACCTTCGAGGAATTGCTCAGCCACTCATCGTGGGCGCAAGACGCTACCCACCAGGGCGACTCACCCGACAAGCATTCGCGGGGAGTCTATCCCGTAGGCAACGGTAGAGTTTTCGCTTACGCAGGTCTGGGCAAGCGCGCCAACACTCTGCAAGGCATCACCGGGCCACACTATCAGACCGAAGAAGAGTTCGCGCCGCGGGGAAATTTCGGCGAGGTGACCTTGGCTCTGATGGCAGGCGGCAAGGCCGTCGACTTACCCACACAACGAATCCGAAGGGTGCGGCGTGCGGGATTCGTCGTCACCGAAGACGCGGCAGCCAACGGCCTATCCCTTCGCACCCTGACCTTCGCGACACCCGGGCAACGCCATCTCACACGCATCATCGAAATTGCCAATAACGGCAAGACCGACGTTGCAGAGTTGACCCTCCGCGCCCTCGCCGATGCAAGTTTGATCACGAAGGAGCAACGCCTCCTGCAGATCTATGACCGCGGTGATCGCTCATGCTCAGCGGTGTACCAGCTCAGTGGGTCACGCATCCTGGAGATCGCCAAGACACCCAGGGGGCTGGAGACAGAGATCGGCAAGCTTGCCGCAGGTGGCACCTGGCAGGGCGTGTTCACGATCGGCACGGCAGCCGGACATGCCTGGCCCGCCACCCAGGCCGTTCCGCAAACCGACATGGAAACGGCCACCGCCGAAGTTCGCCAAACCCTGAAATGGTGGCGGGCCAAACTGGAAGCCACCACTTACTTCGATACCGATCGCGCAAAGATCGAAGACCTCTTCGAAGACTGGAAGGTCATGATGCTCGCATTGCGCTGCGCGCATTCAGGAATGGTCGCGCCGATGGTCAATCGCCACGGAGCCTACACGCGCCAGACCAGCGGAGCCCTCCTGGCATTTCTGCGCTTCAACATGTGGGACGAAGCCGGAGACTGTCTGCGCTATATCTTCCGCTCCACCCGCCTCCTTGGTCGCCTGCAAGAGCAGCACCCTTTGGACCTGGACTTCAGCGCACTCGAGGGCAAGGAAACAGATTGGAGCAAGGTAAAGATCCCGGCGAGTGAGATCCCCTCGTGGGTCATCCTTCAGCACTTCTGGTACTGGCGAGTCACGCAGGACATGGAATTGATCGAGGAACACTGGCCACTCCTCGAGGCCTGTCTGAAACGGCAGCGGCGTCACCAGGGATCGCTCATGCATTTCGGAGGCACCGAGCCTTATCTCAGGGAACTCGAAGCGCTTTACCCCACCGAAATTTCCGGTGACGCCGGCCTGATCGCTCATGACCCGGCGAGTGGGAGAAGCCCCTACTCCTTCACCAGTGGAGTTCTGTTCCTGATTTCTCTACAGGCAATCGGGGAAATGCTGAATGGCATGGACAGAAAACGGAATCCCGAGGGATGGGCGAATGGCAAACCTGAGAACCCGCTGGGCGCAGCCCACCAACTGCGTTCCTTCAAGATCATGGAGGAACTCGAGGCTGCCTACTGGATGAACAACGCGGAGTTCTTCGCACCCGCAATCTCGCCCGTCAATGGCAAGCAGCACCATACGGTCATGGCCAATGCCAACCTGATGCCGCTGTGGGTGGGATGGACATTCCCATCCGGCGAACGGAGCATGGATAACCTCAAACACTTCCTCCAGAAGGTCTGGTCACGCGGCACCCGGATCGGAAGCACTCCCAGCGTCGGCCATGCGACCGGCGAATTGCAGGGCATGCTCCTGACAGCGCTTGTCGAACGCGATGCGAAGGAGCGCTACGATGCCATGGAAGTCATGCTGCAGATGGCCGAGCCCGCTGGCGAGTGGGGTAGGCTCTACGACACCAATGGGCGACCGATGGCAACCCGGCAAGCCGCCTGGCCAGACCGCCTTCAGCCGGGAGAGAGCGGCATCAACCTCGATGCCATGATGTTCGCGATCCTCGGCTCGCGCTGCGTCTCCGTGCCGAACTGGGACAACGAAGATATTCGTCTGAAGCTCCGACTGCCTCGCGATGCCACGTTCGTGACAGTCAAGGGCATGAAGAAGGACGGCCGTGACCTGAATCTCTTCTTCCGCGAAACCACTGAAAAGCTCACAAAGGAAGAGCTCAAGGCCAACGACGAAGCCAAGCCTGATAAACGGCGGGATCCCAAGAAGTCTCACCGGCGGGTGCGCTTCA
This sequence comes from uncultured candidatus Brocadiaceae bacterium, assembly GCA_964542765.1. Classification (GTDB taxonomy): domain Bacteria; phylum Planctomycetota; class UBA1135; order UBA1135; family UBA2386; genus CAZIVO01. Next base: position 10,381 of record CAZIVO010000055.1, read on the forward strand.
AGGTGGAGTTGATGAGCGATAATCCGCCCAGGGGATACTGGGACGTCGGGTGCAACGCTGCCACCACGATGTTCGTTCGGTATCTATGGCGTGGCGGAGACCCCATCGAAGAAGTCGAGTTCTGGGGCGAAGAGACCGATACCGTCTTCCCCGCTGGCATGAGTATCCCCACCCAAGGGGTTCTCCCCATGGCCAAGACCGAAAATGCCGATCTGCTTTGCCTTACCAACCGTCAACGGTGCGCGGAACTCCTCGGCACCGAAGGTGTGACGCTGATCGATGTCGGACTGCCAATCACGATACAAGAGCTGCGGGGACTCGTCCTCACGCCTGACGGCAGACCTAACCACAAGAGCATCTATCTGGATTGGGGCTGGAACAAGACCGGGACAGCAACCTTCAAACCTGCGGATTTCTGGCAAACCAAGACCTGGACGCAAACCATGTCCGCTTTCCGGGCAGCCGGCGGCAAGGTGATCGAGCCCCGTTTCCCGAGCAGCTTCGAAGTTGCCGGGGCGAAGGGGTGGGAACGTGTGAAGAACATCTCGGGTGGACGCTCGGTGCTACCCGAGAACCTACGCTTCAACGGCGACGGAGCGGCACGCGCGCGCGTAACCGTTGTTTCCGATCGCGCACGCGAAGCGGTATTGCGGGTCGGTTCAGGATGCAGCGTGGCTGTACGTTTCCACGAACAAGATCTGTTCGAGCGCACAGGAGATCGGGTTTCTCTCCCCGATCTCGATTCGCAACTGATTCAGTTGCAGGAAGGCGAGAACCCGATCGAGTTGAAGCTCAGCGGGGCGGGCGCCCAGGAGTTCTTCATCCGTATCACCGACCCGAGAGGTCTGCCGGTAAGCGGCATTTCCTTTCGGTAACGCGACCAAGGCTCCCTAGCGCCGACGAACAACGATCAGGAGTCTTACCGGCCGGGTCGATTCCTTGGCGTCCGCCTCCTCGACAAACTTCTCCGTGGCGCCAGTGATGAGCGAACCCGGCGCGCTGCGCTCCAGTTCCAGCTTGCCGCCACGGCGATCCGCGTCCTGCTGCAAGCTGTTCAGATAACGCTTGATCGCAGTCCGGTCACCCGCAACGACATAGATCTCGTCCCCTGATGACCAGCGGTATTCGCCCGCAACCTTCTTCTTGCTCTTGATCCGAGCAAGCGCTGCAAGGAGACCCTCGTTCAGCGACAGAGACGAAATACTCGGGACATCGACCTGTTCTGCCAACTCGTTCCTGTCGGCATGGCCGAACAGGATTGTGGGCACCGGCCGTTTCTCCGCGGTGTCGGCATGTTCTCGGAGGGTCATCCCGGCTCCCCCGGTGACCGCCCGCGACTTCTCCAGATTCTCCGCCCTCATTGCATCGAGTTCGATCTGCCGCTTGAACGATTCCTCGGACACCTTCTCGATCTTCGGATCGGTCTTGTCAGCAAGCTTCTTTGCGGTCTTCACAATCTCATTCTCGCGCTCCACCTCCTCGACCCGGCCACCATCCTTGAGCGGGCGGGCCTCCGTTGCCTTCTGCGATACCCTGCCCCTGCGCGCTTTCGACACATCGACAGATCCTCCGCCCGAAGCACCTCCAGCCCTGCCTGCATCCACCGGCGGACGGCCTCGATGACCGGAGAAGCTCTCAGCGAGCTCCTTCACCTCCCTGGACAGGGTCAGAACCAGCACGAGGCTGCCGGGGCCGGTGCTGGCGGACTCGCCCCATCGGCTCGCGAGAGAATCATCATCCGACTTCGGTGATGCCTCGGCTGCCGGGGACTGACCGGGCAAAGAGTTTGCGACCTTCCGCGCGGGTCCGCTCGGGGCAGGCGTCGCCGGTCCAGACGTTGCCGCTCTCTTCGCCCCGCGATCGGTAGACGCAACCGGAACGGTCGATGACTTTTCGGACTCGGGAAGAGCCTGCGCATCCGAACCAAGTCCTCCAGCGGTGAGTCCACCGGCAGGATCAACCTCGGTCACGTCCATCACACGCACGACACCGTCGAGCTTCTTCAAGGAATCCTGCGACTGCTCTGTGGGTAGCTCCATCTCCCCGATCTCGCCCTCTTCGAGACGCTCTTGCGCCTGTCTCGCACGAGCACCGGGGAAATCGCTCGAAAGATCTGAACCCGCCAGCTCCTTTTCGGACCCGGTCGCCACCGAACGGATCTCGGGCGACTGATTCACACCCGACAACACATCCCCCAGAACCAGATACAGCACCAGCATCGCAGCGGCTGTCGCGACGCTGGCAAAGAACGGAATCCGGTTCCGCATCCGCGTCGATGCCACCTCGCGATCCACTTCCGCCATGACCACATCGACAAAATCGTCCGGACTGCGATCGTCCGAACCGGCCCGCGACGAACGAATCCTCCGGACTGTTTCGCGGTAATCCTCCGCCGCCTGGCGGAACTCGTCGTCTTCGCGCATCCGAGTCTCAAAGCTGCTCTGTTCCTCAGGCGAGAGCCGCCCATCTACCCAATCAGCAAAGGATTCCGGTGTTTGCTCGCTCATGGCTGGAACTCCTTCAGTTTCTGCTGCAGCATCAGTCGCCCACGATGGATGCGAGATCTCACCGTCCCCACCGGCGCATCGAGAACCTCGGCAATCTCCTCATACGAGCACCCGTTCAGATCGCGCAGAATAACGGACTGACGAAACTCATCGGGCAATTCGCTGATGGCCTGCCGCACCGCCGCAGCAATCTCTCTATTCCGCGCGCTATCCGCCGGGCCATCTCCTCGCGCCTGCGGTTCTATGAGGAGATCGTCGGTACCGCTCACCGGCTGATCGAGCGAGAAAGTCCATCTATTGCGCTTCAAAGCCCGAAGCTTGCGATATTCGCTGATGCATGCATTCATCGTGATCTTGTGGAGCCAGGTCGAAAACCGCGCCTTGTTGTCAAACCGGGAAAGCCCCTGGAACACCCGCAGGAAAACCTCCTGCGAGAGATCCGCAGCATGATCTCGGTCACAATTCAATACACGGATAACCAGGCGAAAAACCCTGTCCTGATGATCTTCAACCAGCTCCCGGAAAGCCTCCCGATCGCCGGCCTTCGCTCGCCCCACGAGTTCACGCTCCTGCTCGGAAGGCCCTATGCTACCGGGACTTCCGGATTCATCGGAAGGCTGTCTCTGGTCGAGCGATGAGGTCAGACGGGATGGCACGGAAAAGGTTCCCCCGGTAGCAGGTTTTTCGTTCAAAGCCAATAGTGTTCAGCGGGACGGGATAGCGCAGGAGTAGTCCTACAAGATAACTTGTCCGACCCCCCGACGGTTCAGAGGAATCGGAACTTCATCATGCCCAAACACATATTCGTTTCTTCCTGCCCGTGTTGCGGCAAGCAAATCGAACTCAACACACGCAACGGCAAGGTCCGCGCTGTCGATCCCAAAGAGGCAAAAGAGAGCAAGGACATCGACAGCGTGCTGGAGCAGCAAAAAAACGAAGGGGACCGCCTGACCTCCGTGTTCGATGAAGCTACCAGCGATCAGAAGGGCGATGAAAAGCGCCTCAGCAATCTCTTCGATCAAGCCAAGAAAGAAGCGAGCAAGGACAAGAACAAGAAACCCGACAGTATCTGGGATCTGGAATAGGGGCGGGTGCTCCGCACACCACTTACTTCTTGATCCGCAAGCGCTTCTTACCGCTCTCGTTATAGGCCGGTCGGCCCTTCATGCTCGCAAAGTCCGAAACCACCTCGTAGAGCCCACCGATGATTGCTGTCATGTGCTCGAGGTGGAGTTTCTCCACCTCATCGCCCGGGCGGTGATAATCATCGTGGAGCGAACCGGCACTGATCGAATGCGCAATGATTCCCGCCCGTGCAAACGGATAGTTGTCGCTCGCCGTGAACAAGGATGAGGAAGGTGGAAACTGCATCACCTCGATCCCGGCCCGCGACAAACCCCGCGAGGCGATCTCTTCGAAGTTCGAAAATTCCCGCCCTGTCACCCATGCCGACCGATCCTTGCCAGGCATCGGCCTGCCAATCATCTCGACATTGACATTGACGATGATCTGCTCGAGCTTGATCGGCGACTGCTTGACGAACTGTTTCGATCCGACCAGACCTTTTTCCTCGGCCGCAAAGCAAGCGAAGACGATGCTCCGCGATGGTCGCGTCTTCCGCGCGGCAAAAGCTTCCGCGAGCATCACCACCGCCGTTGTTCCGGTCGCATTGTCATCAGCCCCGTTGTAGATCGCGTCGCCGTCGAGAGGAGTGCCGATGCCCACATGGTCATAATGCGCGGACATCAACACGATCTCGTCGCGCCGGTCGGTCCCTTCCAGGATACCGACCACATTGCGCAGTTCGGCCGGGACAGCCGTGAGTTCGGGCACCTCCAGGGAGATCTTGACATCGCTTTCGGGGAGAACGCCCTCCCTGATCAGGAGCCATGGTGCGCTTCTGCCCAGGCGAGAGGTGAGACTGACCCGCGGAGTCGCCAGCGACCGCCAAATTACCGCTTCACCACTCACCTCGTAGATCACGGGTTTTCGTCCGCGAATACGAAAGGACAGGCCGCCACGGCTCGGATCATCGCCGAGGCGAAGGACGTCGGTGCTCTCCGCCGAGAACTTACTCCCACACTTCCAAAGTCGAACATCCTTACCAGGCTCAAGGGTCCGGTCGCCCGAAGCCGTGTGCACCACACACCGCAGAGCGGTGGGATCGAGCTTGACTCCAGGCATCGTGAAGGTGTGGAAGTAGCTCCCATCAGCACTTATCGATTTCAAGCCCGCAGCCTTGAAGCGGCCGGCGAGATAGTCAGCCGCTACTTCGAGTTGCGGGCTCGGGCTGTCCCGCCCCGCCATCTCATCGCTGGCCAGGAAATGAACCGTCTCCGTCACGCCTTTGAGGGTGATGCTCTCGCGCCCCGGTTCCCCATCCTGAGCAGCAACACAAGAAACCGTGAAGAACACCGCAGCAACCAGTCTCGGATTCTTCATCGCTATCACAGAACTTCGTTCATCGACCCCGAACGATATCCCGCCAGATCCAACGTCACGTAGGCGTAGCCAAGGTCACGAAGACCTTGGACAATGGGCTCGCTATGATCGCCAACCGCTCGCAACAGATCTGTCGGCAGCAATTCGACCCGCGCGATCGCACCATGGTGACGCACTCGAAACTGGCTGAAGCCCAGTCCCCGCAGGAGATCCTCGGCCTGCTCAAGGCGACGCAAGGTATCGAAGTCAACAGGAGTCCCGTAGGGGATCCGCGAGGCGAGGCACGCAAACGAGGGCTTGTCAGCAGTCTCCAGACCGTGTTCGGCACTGTAACGCCTCACGGCCACCTTGCTGATACCGCTGTCGGCAAGCGGAGCCAGGACACCACGCTCGCGAGCAGCTCGCGCTCCGGGACGGTGGTCACCCGCATCATCGGTGATCGCACCGAACAAGACCGGCCAGTCCGCTTCCCCCAAACCTTCGAGATGCTCGGCCATCGCCTCGAACAATTCGGTCTTGCAGAAATAGCATCGGTCCGAACTATTGCGCCGATACTCACTCCGGTCGAGTTCATGCGTATCGATCACCATATGCCGGACCCCATGCCCTTTGCAGAAGGCCTCGGCCTCGGCCAGCTCGATCGCCGGTAGGGAAGGGGAGCGTGCGGTGACCGCGAGGACCCGATCATCGAGGATTCGCTGACTCGCATGAACAAGCATGGCGGAATCGGCTCCGCCCGAAAATGCCACCACCGCACCGGGTAATGAACGCAGTCGCTGGTCGAGCACCTCGAGCGCTCGCTCGTAAGCCGTGTCCGACATGCTCTCTGCGGGCGTGGGGTTTAATTTCATCTGGAGTTCTCGCTGATCCCGCACGGAATCTCGACCGTTGGCGTCAGGATCAGACGCTCACCTTCCTTGCCCGGGCCCACCCGAACCCCGGGGAAGACCAGCGAATCGCGCAACTTCACATCTTCAGCAATCTCCACTCCAGCCATCAAGATGCAGCGATCGATCTGCGCGGAGGGATGGATGACGACACCTTCGGCTTCCAGATTGCGGTTTCCGCTCTGATCGGCCAGATAGAGGTTCACATCGAGAAGATCCGCAGGGAAAGAGAGGTTGAGATCCGCCTTGATCACATCGGCCGCTTCCACCCGGAATCCCCGATCGATGAAGATCTGGATCGCATCGGTAATCTCGTACTCATCGCGCATCGCCGTGCGCGGCGTCCGCCGCACCGCGTCGAAGAACGACACGTCGAACAGGTAAATCCCACAACCCTTCATGTCCGTGGTGGGACAGCGAGGTTTCTCGATGACCCTGATCACCCGGCCATCGGCACCATCCGTTTCGACGGTGAAGTTTCGCTTGATCTTCTCCGGATCAGACTCACGCATCACGGCCAGCACAGCAGCCGTCTCACGGTCATCGCCCAGGCAGTCCAGCATCCGGGAGAGGTTCTCTGTCTCGAAATAGATATCACCAAGGAACAGAAGGAAGGGTCGATCAACCCGCGCCTCGAGCTGGCGAACTGCGTGAGCAATGCCCAGCGTCGTCTCCTGCTCCAGATACTCGATCCGTAGACCGTACTGACCACCATCGCCAATCTCTCGAATGATCTCATGCCCGAGATGTCCGATCACCACGACGACATCCCGGATCCCGATCGCGGCCATGGCCTCGAGCTGATGCACCATGACTGGCTTCCCGCCAACGGGAAGAATCGGTTTCGGATACCGCTCGGAAAAAGGGTGCATCCGTGTGCCCTTCCCGGCGGCAAGGACCACACCCACGCAATCGGCAGCCTCGACCATGAAGGCAGGTTAGCTCGGACAGTCCACAAGCTGAACCGTCAGATCCAGCAACATTAACCCAAACGGGCTCTCTGGCACCTTGGCTGACAAGGGGGGCCTACTTGCTGATGTTCCGGTAGACAGAAATCCTGGCCGTATCCAGGCTCGCCACGACCAGATCCATCAACTGGTCGCCATTGAGATCGGCCAGGTCGGCCGATATCGCCCTGAAGGTCCCGGGGAAGGGCATTTGTGTCGGAAATCCGCCCTTGCCATCCCCGAGCAAAACCCGGAAGTCGGCCCCCGTGAGGGAGGCGACGAGAATGTCGGGATTTCCATCGCGATTCAAATCACGGGTCAGCAATGCGGTCGGCGCTTTGCCGGCCGGCAAATCGAATTCCGCAAACCCCTTTGCTCGGGCGAGCCACACCGTGATGGAATCGGAATAACCGTTGCTGACCACGAGATCCATCCGCCCATCGCGGTCGAAATCAGCCGATCGCATGTAGTTCGGCTGCAATCCTGCCGGCACCACGGCCCATTCCTTCAGCTGTCCCCGGCCATCGTTTTCCAGCACTGAAATCGAAGCACCCGAATTGCGACTGACCGCCACGTCCGGAATGCCATCACCCGTGAAGTCCTCGACCGCGAGTCCTCCAGGCAATTTTGTCACCGATGTCCGAAGCGGGGCAGAGTAGGAGAAGTTGCCCTTCGCTAGCAGGATCACAACCTCCTCCACATAAGGATCGGTCATGATGATGTCGGTGAGTCCATCGCCATTCATGTCCCTGGCACTGATCCCGAAGATCAACTCGCCCTTGGTTGTGGAAAGATAAGCAGGATGAACGGTGAACTGCAGGTTCCCCTTCGTCGAGGAATTACCGAGGACCTTCACGCCCTTGTCCGTCGAAACGGCAAGGTCGATCTTCCCGTCTCCATTGAAATCACCCTTCTCGATGCTGACGCAGTTCTCTTTGACATCGATGGTCTTGACCGGGCGCACCGCACGGGTGTTCATGGCCTTGTTCTCGAACATCGCAAGGATCGAAACCTTCGTTGAATAAACCTTCCTGACCAGGTCAGACCCCGCCACCGCCATCTCGGCCTCACCGTCACCGTCAAAATCGGCAGATGCCACCACCCGTGGCGTATCGATGCCGGACAGGTAATTGAACGAACCGCTGAGCATCCCGCCCCGACCCAGGTAGAGGCTGATCTTGCCGAGTCCGAAGCCCGTCACCAGAAGATCGGGTTCATTGTCCTTGTTGACATCCCCAACCAGCGGCCGACCAGGCAAGCCGCTGGCAGACATCTGGAGTTCCTTGTCGAGCGTCCCGCCAAGCTTGCCCGGGAAGATCGAGATACTCGCGCGCCCCCCCACGCAAGCGACCAGATCGGTGAATCCATCACCGGTCACATCAGCAATCAAGGTGTTTGTCGGAATACCCTTCGAGGGGATCGTGCTCGCATCGAAGCCACCGCCGGCCTTTGCCTTGAGCCAGGTCATGTCCTCATCGCCAAGGTTAGAAACAACAAGGTCGTCTCGCTTGTCGCCATTGAGATCACCGATCTGCACGGCAATCGGCCTCTTGCCACAAGGAATTGTCCGCGGGGCCTCGTAGCCACCGCCCTTCTTCGCATCGAGAATGACCAACCGCGCATTCGAGAAATCGGTCAGGATGATGTCGAGCAAACCTTCGCCCGTCACATCTCCTAGCACCAGACCGACGGGCTCCGTGCCTTTAGGAAGTTCGAGTGGAGGACCCGGCTTGAACTGGCCGTTACCCTGACCAATATACTGATGGATCTTCGAGTCGGTCTTCTGATAGATGACCGTCAGGTCAGGCGTGGCATCGCCATTCCCATCCCCCACCGCCATGTTGATGGCGTGAGAACCAACATCGATTTCCGGTGAGAAACTGAAGTTCGCGGCGCTGTCATTGGTCAGGATGGAGATCTTGGCCTTGTCGGACTGCAGCACCGCGAGGTCTTTATCGCCATCTTGATCGAAATCAGCAGCCTTTACGAGCAACGGCGTACCCGGCAAGGCCTTCTTCGAGCCGGGAGAGAAGGTGCCCTTGCCACTACCCAGGAGAATGTGCAGGTTGCCCCCGAGTTTGGTGAGGGTAGTGACTGCGAGATCTTGATTGCCGTCGCCATTCAGGTCAACGAGAACGGCGTCGATGACATTTTCGGCGGCTTTTTTTGGATCACCAACAGCGATCTCCGCGCGAGTTTCGAAGAGAACCTGGGCCAGGATCTTCGAACCGCCGCCGCCGCCACCACCGCCACCGCCGCTACCGCCGCTGCGACGACCACCGCCACCGCAAGCAAAAACGCTCAACAGAGCGAGCAGTGAAAATCCGTAAACGAGGTTCTTCATCCGTTGTCAGTTCCCAGTCGTTCGCATGGCCTCAAGTATCTCCGGCTGACCACCCGGCTAACAGTATACCTATTTCTGTCGACAGAAATAGGTCCGCAGAAACAGATCCGGTTCGATTTCCAAGAAAGCGCCGTTAAAGCGACTCAAACCACCTATGACAAGGGTCTTATGGCGCTCACTCTCCGGCGAGATAGCTCCGAGCCCGGGCAATGTAATCCGTCGCGCTCAACAGCAATCTCGCAGCCTCCGGATCGGTGACCTGCCGACGAACCACTCCCGGGACACCCACCACAACCGACCGATCGGGCACGGTGACACCCTCCGCAACGACGGCTCCGGCGCCGATGATACAGGATGTTCCTATGCGGCTACCACCGAGTAGCTTCGCACCCATGCCGATCAAAGAGTGATCGCCGATCTCGATCCCGTGCAAGATCGCACCGTGGCCAACGGTCACTCCTGCACCGATCCGAAGTGGCATATCGATGTCGGCATGCACCACCGTGTTGTCTTGAATATTGGTGCCCGCGCCAATCTCGATGGAAGCATCATCGCCCCTGATCACGACACCGAACCAGACATTGACATCGGCGGACAGGGTTACATCCCCCACGACCACGGCCGTGTCAGCGATGAAAGCATCCCCGAGGCGCCGCACCCGACCGATCATGTCGGGAAAGATCCTCATCTCACGTTCCTTCATCGATCGTAGAGCCAGTCCATGGCATCGGGGAAAAAGAGAGCCAGGGCAACGGTGATGCTGTTGTGAATCATGTGAGCCAGTGCCGGAGCCGCCAATCCCCCCGTGCGCTCACGCAACCAGCCGAAAAAGAGACCCAGCAAACCAACGGGGAAAGCATAGAGGAGGCCATGGTAAGCACCGAAGATGGCAGAGGCCGTCAGCACTGCCACCCAACGGTTCATGAAGTTTGCCAAGGCTCCCTGGACAAAGCCTCGGAACACGATCTCCTCGCTGAGCGGCCCCATGATACAGACCACCAGAATCGCCACGAATCGGCCGCTCGAGTTCCCGGGTTCCCCGGCGAAATAATCGAGGACGGTCTGCGGAGGCAGTGTCTGCCCCATGGCGTCGAGACAGCGAGAATAGGCAAAAAAGGAAATCAGGAACCAGATGATAAGGAAGGCCGGGTAAGCCTTCAAAACCAGCCAGGGAGCACCCGCGCCCCTCCACCCGAAACCCGATCGAGCGATGAAGGCAAAAGCGTAGATCGCCAGGGCAGACACCCCCATTGCCGCGAGCGAGATTTCCACCGCCTGACTTGGCCCACCGGGAGAGCCTCCTGCCTTGACGATGAGGTCTGCAGCCACCAAGGCCACGCATTCGAATAGCAACAGGGAAGCCACCGCCATGGCCATCAGGCTCCCGGCTGACGCTTGGAGTCGCTCGCTCATGGCCGCTTCACCGGCCTCACTCTCCGGCCACGGCGATCATGCCGTCGGTCGGCGAAGACGCCGATGCGTAGCGTTTCCTGGCGATCCGGCCGGCGAGGAAGGCATCGCGGCCCGCCGAGCAGGCCGCCTTCATGGCGCGAGCCATGCGCACCGGATCCTGCGCCAGGGCGATCCCGGTATTGAGAAGCACGCCTTCGGCCCCGAGTTCCATGGCAATGGCCACGTCCGAGGCCGTGCCGACACCGGCATCAACGATCACCGGCACCTGCGCCCGCTCGATGATGATGCTGATGTTGTTCGGATTGAGAATACCCTGCCCGGAACCGATCGGAGCTCCCGCCGGCATGACCGAGGCGACACCAACATCCTCGAGACGCAGGGCGATGATCGGATCGTCGCTCGTGTAGCACAAGACGGTGAATCCCTCCTTCACCAGCGTCACGGCTGCAGCCAGCGTGCCGACCGGATCGGGAAGCAAGGTCTGTGGATCGCCCAGGACCTCGAGCTTCACCAGATCCGACATCCCGGCTTCACGCCCCAGTCGTGCGGTCCGGATCGCGTCATCGGCGGTGAAGCACCCCGCCGTGTTCGGCAACAGCACGTAGCGCTGCCGATCCAAATAATCGAGGAGGCTTTGCCCCTCGGGGACGCCGAGCTGCAGACGGCGTACGGCAACCGTGACGCATTGCGTCCCCGAGGCATCCAAGGCGCTCTGCATGACCTCGAGATCCTCGTATTTCCCGGTCCCGACAAAGAGTCGTGACTCGAATTCATGATCGCCGATCTTCAAGCTTCTATCCGTCATGATCTCCAACCCATGGTTCCATGGCCGCTCGAGAAGAACTTCATCCTCCCCCCACGAACGTCACGATCTCCAGTTCATCACCATCGAGCAACTCGATATCACCGAAATCGGTCTTGCGGACGAGTTCCCGGTTACGCTCGACAGCTACCTGGCGGCCATCGAGTTTCAGGTGCTCGATCAGCTGAGCGATGGTCATCGGCTCCTCGAGCTCCCGGGCCTCACCATTGATCTGCAGTTTCATGTCCATACTCAGTCCGCCGTGATCATCAGTCGATCCGTTGCAGCAAGACAGCCTTGAGATATTCCGATTCCGGCAAGCTCAGCCAAACCGGATGGTCCGAGCCCGCCGGGATACGATCGACCAGACTAACAGGGAAGGGCAATCCCGCCGCTCCTTGCCGTAACACGGCTTCGAACATAGGCAGTGAGACGTGATGGCTGCAAGAGCAGGCCAGCAGATGCCCTCCTGGAGCAAGCAGGCGCAAGGCATTCCGGTTCAGGTCGCGATAGCCCCGCAACGCGCCCGAACGCTCGGAACGGCGGCGGGCGAAGGGAGGCGGATCGACGACGATCAGGTCGAAGGTCCGCTCCTCCTTCCTGAACTCGCGCAATCGGTCGAAGGCATTCGCCCGCTCGGTCTCCAGCCCATCGAGATTATTGCGAGAAGCGGACTCACAGGCCCTCTGCAGGGCTTCGCGCGACTGATCCACGGCAATGGCACCGGTTGCCCCTCCAGACAGGGCCGCCAGAGCAAAGGCTCCCTGATAGCTGAACAGGTCCAGGACCGAACGGTCCCGAGAAAGTTCCATGATCCGCGAGCGGGCCAATCTCTGATCGAGGTAGAAACCCGTCTTGTGCCCGCCGAGCAGATCTATCTCGTGCGCCACTCCGTGCTCCTCGATCTCCACGATCTCCTTACGGCGGCCTTGCACGAGGCGCACCTCGCGAGGCAGCCCTTCTCGATCTCGATGGACAACATCGTTGCGTGCCCAGACCGAGTCCGCCCCCGTCTTCTCGACCAGATAAGGCACCATGCAGTCGTAACAGCTTTCCACGAAGGCAGAGGTCACCTGAAGCACGAGGGCATCGGCATAGCGATCGACCACGAGTCCTGGCAAACCATCAGCATCTGCATGGACGAGCCGCGCACCGGAACGGGCTTCGAGCAGGCCGAGCCGTTTCCGTCGCTCAACAGCTTGTCCCAAACGTTCGGCGAAGAACTCCCCAGCATCAGGAACGCCATCCCCCTCCCAACGGCCACAGAGCCGCAAGCGAATCCTTGAACGTTTCGAGTGAAATCCGATCCCCAGATCAC
>CAZIVO010000056.1:0-22033 GCA_964542765.1 uncultured candidatus Brocadiaceae bacterium
ACAGACTGCCCAGGCACAGGAACTGCGAGTCCATGCTCGACATGATGGCGGCGAGGATTCCAGCTCCGATCAAGCCGCTGAGAAGTTCGGTCGAATGCTTGGCGACCATGACGCCGAGCACCGAGTTCGGATCCGTGGCCGCTGGCAATTCGGCGGCGGCCCAGATGCCGAGCAGGATGCATGGCACCCAGGTGATGGCGATGCATATCGGGTGTGCTACCACCGTCAGCTTGAAGTTGCTGGCTCGCTTGGCGGTCAGCCAGTGCTGGAACAGGTGTGGGAACATGCCGACAGAAAGCGGGATGAAGCAATAGGTCAGGAACTGTGACTTGTGAATCTGGTTGCCGCGGACGGCTCGTTCGGCGGCGTCCGACTTGAGTAGTGTTTCGGTTGCCGCGGTCGGGCCACCGAGCTTGCTGGTGATCACCAGGAAGGCCACCACGCCCATGACCATGAAGACCAGTGTTTGGAAGGTGTTGGCCCACGCGGTTGCGCGCATGCCGCCGAAGAACACGTAGATCAGTACAACCAGGCAGATGAAACCCATGCCGACCGGGTAAGGAACTGCACCGCGCGGCGCCTTGTTGATCAATTCGCCAACGGTCTTCTTCCATTCAGGGGTCGGTGGTCCGCCGGCCATCGCGAACAGTTCGCCTCGCCGCTTGGGGTGGATCGACCCGGTCAAGGTCAGCGTGTTCGTCGCCTTGTCGAAGGACAGGCGGTCGTGCCAGGACTCCGAAATCGTCAAGTTGGCAGGCGGATTCTGGGCGATGACCTGAGTCGTCACCTCGCGCTCGGCGAAGGTTTCCGGGGTCAGGGCCTCGATCACGCGACCCGATCCGACAACTCCCATCAGGATGTAGACGGTCACGAAGCCGACGAGCAAGGGGAACAGCAGCAAGGCCAGAAGGTCAGACCGGTAGCGGTCACGGAAGAACGCCAGCTGCGTCATGTAGCCGTGCTTCTTGCCCAGAGCCCAGACGCGGGCGCCGATCAGAAAGAAGCATGCGGAGTGGATGATGCCCGACCATGAGGCCATCAGGCCGTAGACGCCGACGCCCTTCTCGAATGCGCGACCGGTGCTGCCAACCAGGGCGAAGGCAGTCATCGTCGTGCCGAAGATGGACATCAGCAGCATGAATGGGCCGATGCCGCGGCTGGCCAGGAAATAATCGCCCGAGTCCTTCTTCAACAGGCGCGTGCTGAATAAGCCGAGGAAGATGAGCAGGATGGTGTAGCCCAGCATGATTCCGAAAGTCATGCGGCGTCCTCCTCAAGGAACTTTGGCCAGCAGTACTTCACGGCCATCCACCAGACGGCTCCCGCCGCCAAGGAGATTCCGGCATGCCATGCCAGCCCGATCGGCATGAAGCCGAAGATGAGTGGCTCGGGAGAATTCCACCACCAGATGTCGTGGTGGATCACGCAGAGAGTGATCAGTAATGCAGCGACCAGCTTGGGCATGTTCTTACCGCGCCTGCTTGCTGATGGCGAACAGATGAGTGTGCGTCGCCACGTAAAGGACGCCGTTGGCGGCAATGGGTGAGGAGTAGATCGGCGAGGTCATGTCGATCTCGATTGCCTTGTCTTTCGAATAGGTCTTGCTTGCGGGGATGATGGTCAAGAAGCCATCTTCGGTGCCAACGTGGACCTTGCCATCCGCGACCAATGTTGAGCCCCAGATGTGTGCGGTCGTGTCGTGAACCCAGTATTCCGCGCCGGTGTCAGCATCGAGGCAATAGACGAATCCCGAGTAGTCCGCGGCGAACAAGAGGCCATCCGCGATCGACATCGTCGACATGGAGCGATTGATCTTGCGGAAAGACCAAACCTCCTTGCCCTCGGCATCGATGCAGGAGAGGTTGCCGATGCCACTGCCGTGCTCGGGGTCCTGGCCGATCAAGGCATAGACGCGTTTGTTATAGACAATGGGTGTGCCGAGAACCTCGCTGGGTCCCTTGCGAGTTGCATACCGGATCGGTTTTCCGTCCTTGGATCGGTAGCTGGCAGGGTTGCAGTCGAAGCGCCACGCTTCCTGGAGGAGGCTGAAGCCGTCTTCATCCTTCACCGGGTCGGGCTTGAAGGCGTAGAGGACGCCATCGGGACCACCGAAGATGCCCAGTCCGCCATCGGCTGTTTCGAGGTAGGCCGGCGAGGACCAGTTGCTGTGGAAGATTCTCTGGCTCAGTCCGGAAGCTTCTTCGGCGAAGAGTTCGCCGGTTTTCTTGTCGAGGACGATCAGGCTAGGAGCATTGGGTGCAGGCGTTTCGACATGGCCGTAGTCGACGCCGTTCGAAGTCGATGTCCAGACCTTGTCGCCGACCAGCAGAACCGAGCAACAGGTGATGTTGTGAGGGAAGACGCCGCACTCATCGATCATGTTCGTGATCCAGATGATGTCGGCGTCGGTATCGGTGACCTCCATCGGCGGTTTCCCGGGACCTGCCATGTAATGCCCTTCGCCTTCGAAGGGTCCATCGTTGCCATCGGTCATTCCCTTGACGTCGAGGCACATCACCTCGCACCGGTTGGTGGCGAGATAGACACGGTCACCTTCGACTGCCGGCGAGGAACAGATGCCCAGGTATTCCCAGTCACTGACCTTTCCTGTGCCGAGCTTGGGGATATTGAGTTGCCACAGGAGTTCGCCGGTCTCTTCGGACAGGCAGTAGACGCAGGACCGGTCGCCTTTGAATCGGGGATCGCGCGGCGCGTCGTTGTTGGTGCCGACATAGACCCTGCCGTCAGCCACCGTTGGATTGCCGTAGCTCTGTGATCCGAGTTTGGCGATCCACTTGACGTTCTTGCTGGTCTTGAAGTCGATCTCATCACTCGATCCGATGAATTCGCCGGGGACGAAATCGCTGGGCAATCCGGTCTCGCTCGAGACCATGTTGCGCGTGTGGTCCTTTCCCCATTGCGGCCAGTCGCCACTCTTCTGGGCCGAGGCACAGTTCGTTGCGACCGTGATCGAGATGGTGCAGAGCAGGCCGAGGAAGGACACGCGAGAGAATGTTTGTTCGGGATCAGTCATTCGAAGTTACCGAAAGATTGTCGATGTAGACGCGGAAGCGGCTCTGTGGCGAGAAACCATACAGACCCGACGCTCCGTGTGTGTGAACGTGAGGATGTCTTGCTTCGAGAGTCCAGTCTTCAGGCTCGGGGTCATCACGCGGCCAGGCCTTGGCGCGGATGGTGCCGGAACCGTCTTCGTGGACGTCGACCCGTGATTTGAGCCTATACCATGCGCCAGCCTTCCACTTGAAGGGCACATCTTTTCGGAACAGTTCCATGTTCGAACTGACCTCGAGAGTCTGATGGTTGCCTTTCATGCGGATCAGGTAGCGTTGGTTGACGATGCCGACGGTGGACATGCTGCGTCGATTGCCATCCGAGCGGACGTCGGCTTGCATCGTGTAATTGGACATGTCCGGGTGGCCGGTGATCGACATCGTGCGCTGGAACAGTGCCCGGTCGATGGTTTTGGCGAGGACCTTGTTGCCGTCCAGGTCGCGGATCTCCCACTTCAACTTGGCGCCGGACCAGTAGGATCGAGGTGGCGCAAAGCTGACCCCCTCTTCCTTGGGGTGGGGTTGCAGGACCGCATCCTCGAAATCATCGGAGTGAGGCGTCCTCGGAACGATCCGCACGCGGGCCGAGCCCTTGGTGTTGCCGGCCGCGGCTTGCATGACGACTGCCGTCGGGGCAGCGTCATCGGACACTATCATGACGCCGTTGTCGCCCATCGAGACGCCATCGGCGGGGACGCCGCTCCAGGTAATTTTCGCCTGCGCGGGGTCGGCGACGACACGCCCGTTTGCGTCCAGGCTGCGCACGCGGAAGTGCAGGGTAGATCCTTGTCGCAGCAGGATATCGGCAGGGATGATCTGCAACTGGGTTGCAGCTTCTGTCGAGGCGGCTTGTGTGGTTGAAGTCGCTGCCGGTGCCTTGCCGGTGCCGCCGGAAAAACTGTAGAGGTGCTGGGTCGTGTGCACGTAGATCCGTCCATCGGCGACCGCTGGGGCTCCGAGGCAGTTGCCTTCGAGTTGGAGCTTATGCAGGAGCTTCGGAGCTTCGTCGGTCGGGCGGATGATATGGAGAGATCCATTGTTCATCGGTACGTAGAGCTTGCCATCACCCCAGATGGGCGATGCATGGATCTGCTCCGGGGCGAGCTTCTCGTGCCAGAGCACCGTGCCATCAGCTGCGTTGACGCAGCAGAGTTCGCCGGTGTGTACGGTGACGTAGACGCGGTCGCCGACCAGAATCGGTGAGCTGGTGAAGGCTTCGAGAGAATTACGCCAGACTTCCGCATCGTGACCGAGAACGGCAGGGCCCTTGCCAGGCTCGGGTTCGGCACCCCTCTTCAGAGCGATCATGCGGCCGATGGTCGAGCTGTCGGTGTTCTCCTTGCCGTGGATGGCGATGATCGTGTCCTTGTAGAGCAGTGCGCTGGAATTGATTCCACCGACCGCCATCTGGAAACGCCACAGTGGTTCGCCCGTGCGCAGATCAACACAGACCAGATGGCCACCGCCGAGACCGGCATAGAGAACCCGTCGGCCTTTCTCCATGGCGACCACGGGGAAGGAGAAGGAGCTATCCTTGGGAGGTCCACCGGGCGTTGAACTCCACACCGACGCACCGGTCTTCTTGTCGAAGGCAAAGAAGCGGTCGCGCGCTGGACCGTGCTGCCCCCAGCTCGTGCAGATGATGTGGATGATGGCCAGCTGACCGTCGATCAGTGGTGCGCCGGTGCGGCCGTTGGGAAAGGTGAGCCTGCCATACTCCGACATCGCCGAATGTTGCCACAAGAGCTCGCCATCCCTGGTGAAGCAGTTCAGCAGGCCGGCCGAGGTGAAGCACAGGACATTGCCGGTTTCGGGGTCGACTGTCGGGCTGCCGATGCCGAATCGATAGTAGATGATGTCGGTCAGGAAATCGGTGAAGCGATGCTCCCATATCAGCTTGCCGGTTTGCGCCTCCAGGCAGACCAGGAGCTCTTGCAATTCGGCGCCCTCACCCTCGTAACCCATGGCGTAGACCCGACCATCGGCGATGACCGGTGTGCCCCTTCCCGCCAGCTGGTAGGACCAGGTGCCGGCGCTGGCTTCCAGGGAAAGTTCCTCGGGCAGCCCGGTCTCGAGAGTGGTGCCATCTTGCTGGGGGCCTCGCCAGCTCAGCCAGCCCCTGGCCGGGGTCTGCTCCGCGGTAGCAGGGTCAGCATCTTTCGGTCCCGAACAACCGACGGTGAGGCTCCCGCCCAGTCCGAGCAGGGATATGACCGCGAGCGAGACGAGCTTGAGCTTCATCATGGTGAATGATCGGTATGCCGCCCCCGACTCTTTTGCCAGGGAGTGCCTATACAGTGGGTTGAACAGTGGTTCCTCGAAGCTGGATTTTGTCAGACGGTCAGGCTTGCTCCAAGAGCTTGTCGGTGGATCTGCTGTCACGAAGTTTTCCGGTGGCTTTTGCATCGTCAGGGAAAGCATTTCCTGGTCCGGCTCCTCGCGGGAGAGTCGCGGTGGTGGCCGTTGCTGATCTTCCGCGCAGGCAGGCACTGGACGGAGGAAGGTTTGAGCCTTCAATGGTGCCATGCAAGTTATTTGCACCGTTGCCTTGATGCTGATGAGGCCGCCTCTCATCTGGCTCGCGCTCTTGGCGACCCTGACTCCGGCATGCCACGCCCAGGATGACCACAGTCTGTACTTCGGGCGCGGCGGGACTGTTTCGGTGGAGCATCCTGCTCTCCCGGCGCCCGATGCAGGACTGACCGTTGCGTGTTGGTTTCGCTCCTCTGCACGGCTGCGTAAACCGGTTCGCCTGGTTTCTTGCTGGGCCCAGCGAGCCAAGGATCCTGATCCGGGTCGTTTCTTCCTCGGCTTGACCTCCACCAATCGTCTCGGCCTTGGCCTGCGCAATGCCGCCGGCAAGGAAGTCCTCCTCACGAGTGCCGCTACCTGGCGGGATGGTCGGTGGCATCATGCGGCGGGCACCTGGGATGGGACGGCGATGGTGGTTTATCTCGATGGCAAGGAACTGGCTCGCAAGGAACTCACCGAGTTCGGCCCTCTTCGTGAGTCGGCGAGACCGCTCGTGCTGGGGCCGTATAACGCCGCCAAGGTGCGCAACCCGGTTCTCTTCGAGGGCTACATCGCGGATGTGGCGCTCTGGAACAGGGCTTTGAGTGCTGAAGATATGGCCGGCAGCCTCATCAGCGAGCCCGGCGAGGGCGAGCCCGGTCTCCTGGCCTACTACCCCTTGCGGGCGCAGGCACCACGGGATCTGGTCGAGGACGAGAGCGGGGCGGGGAATCAGGGTCGGCTCAGCCCGGAGTTGGCCCGCGTTGGTTGGGCGCGCACGCGGGCGCGAAAGGACCGGAACGAGGACGGACCGGGACTCGACTTCTTCTGCTTCGATCTGTCGGACGTACTCACCGGTGATGGTCGGCGCATCTTCGTCAGCCACCAGGACCGAGCCGGGGTTTTGTGGCAGGACCGCCGCTCGGGGGAGATTTCCGTCACCTGGATCGATCCTTCGCTCCGGTCTTACCGGACCATCGGGCTGAGCGTTGCCGAGGATGCTGTGCTCGCCGCCGGGACCACCGATGAGAAAGGCAATATCTATTACCTGGTCATCCAAGAGGCTCCCAGGAGTCGGCCTGCAGGTTTCGAGGTCGCCGCGACCCTGAGCAAGGTTGCCGCCGATGGCAAGGCTCTGGTGGAGCGAGAGCTCGATGTGTCGAAGTCGGGTCTCAACATCTTTTCCTTCAGCTCTCGCGTCCTGTCTTCTGGCAACCTGCGCCACAGCAAGGGCATCCTCGGCCTGATCCTTCCGCGCACCATGCACCGCAGTTCCGATGGGCTGCGCCATCAAGGCGCCATCGCCGTGACCTTTTCGGCCAAGGACCTGTCCCGGTTGAGCAACCTGGGCCAGACGAGCGGTCACTCGAAGGCCAATTTCCTGACGGTGAGCGCCAAGGGTTCGTTTTTGGGGTTGGACCTGGGTGACAACTATCCGCGAGGCGTACACCTGCATGAATTCACCAGGGGTGAGCGCCACTCACGGCTGGTGTTCACCTTCAAGACCGCCCACTCCACCCGGCCCCGTAATGGCTCACCCGTCTATGACGAGATCAGTCAGGGCGGCAAGACTTTCTACAAGAACTCGAACGACAATTCGGTCTACACCGAACTCGGAGGACTTGTCGAGAACAGGAGTTCCTACACCATCGTCTTTTCCACGGATCAGTCTCTCGATGGTCGTGTTCTGGACAACAGTCGCGCGTTCCGCGGTTGTCAGGACCCGCGCAACCTGGCCCTCGTGCAGGTCGTCAAGAATTTTCAGCGTGCCCGGCGTGGCAGTGAGATCAGTGATGCGATCATGGTCGATCTTCCCCGTAAAGAGCAGGCGGAGACCGGCGGCTACTACGACTTCGGCGGCCGCTGGCACAAGCAGCGAGTCGTCGGCGTGACCTGGTTGACCCGCTATGAATCCGGAGAGGCGGCCCACGCTCCGCAACTCCTTCCCCGAGACGATGGCACCATCTTGTTGGTCTGGGAGAAGACGGGTCAGGACGCCTCGCTGCGAGCGATGGTGATCGAGCCCGATGGCGAGGTGGTCACGCCTGAATTCTCACTGCCCTTCTTCTTGAGCCTCAATCGCCAGGATCGGGTGTTGAGCTTGGGGGGTCGCACCCATCTGCTGGCGAGCGATGGGCGAGGTGGTGGGACACACCTCTATTTTCTGGGCGATGGGAAGTGATCCCGGTGGATCGCAGCCCTCAGTCTTTGTCGCGCAAGGCCATGATGGCCAGGGACGTGGCGGCGTGGCTGACATAGTGCTTGCCGTCGCGGTGGGGTGAGCGGGTAAACCATCGCCCGCTCTCTCGTTGTTCTCGCTTCAGCCAGGAGGCCATTCGCTCGAGTTGTGGTTCCTCGGCCGACATGCCCGCCTGGCGCAGCGTGTGCAGGGCGAAGGCGGTGGCATAGGCGTCCGATGCATCATCCAGTTCCGAGCCATCGGCTCGCCTCCATTGCGGTCCGAGATCCCGCAGAGCCAGGCCTCCATCGGTCCTCTGGGCGGCGAGCAAGTCATCGACCCACCGTTTCCGGTTCTTTGTGGTGAGCACACCCTTGAGGTGCTTGCCTGCCCACATGCGCATTCCCTTTTGGTGGAGATTGACGGGAGGATTTTTTTTCATCCAGTTGAGCAGGCGCCTCGTGCCGCTCCGCGCAGAAGAGGTTCTGCGATAACTCGCGGGCGTGTGTCCCAGAGCCAGAGCCATGACAGCGACCCCGAAGTGTTCGTCGACTTCAAAGGGTGGCCAGCCGCACTGCAGCCAGTCTTCCCAGGAACCCGATGGAGACATCTCTTCGAAGGACCAGCCGAGAGCTTTGCGGGTGATGGTCGAGAGCTTGCCGGTGCTCTTCATGTCGGAGATGGTGAGCATCGCGGTGGTCATCACCATGCCCTCGACGGCTCCGCGGCGTCCTTTTGGCGCCTCCTTGTCGACGAGGTAGCGCTCCAGATATTCCTGCGCGAAGGTTCGAAGATCTTGGTAGCGAGAGTCCTTGGAGCCAGCCAGAGCGGTCAGACCGAGGCCGTTGGTGTGGCAGGTGACGCATCGATGTTTCTTGCCCCACCCGGTGGCCACCGTCAGGATGAAGTCCTCGCTCTTTTTCTGCGACCATTCCTGTGCTCGCGGTTCGTCGGCACGATTGGGTCCGGGAGGGTCGCCACCCGTGATCTGGATGGCGGTTCCGGCCAGGATGAAGATGGCGCAAGTTCGGTACACGGCATGGATCCTAGCCGCTGTCATCAGCGGCAGGGGGTTTTCCTTGGTCCGAAGAGAAGGCCGAAGCCTCTGGCTTCTAGGTCTCGCAGGTTCCAGGTCAGCAGTTATCATGATCTGCCATCCGGTGGACCGCAGATAGAACCAGACGAACATGAAGTGTAGATGGCCCCTTGTCGCGGCGGCGCTTGCCGCCACTCCCCTCATCGCCACATCCCTGTCAGCGCAGGGATCTCAGGATCTGGCATGGAACCAGTGGCTGGGTCCGCAAAGGACCGGTCACTCGCCGGCGACCGATCTGCTTGCCGAATGGCCGGAGGCCGGGCCGAAGCTGGCCTGGAAGAAGACCGGTCTGGGACTCGGCTTCGCCAGTGTCTCCTTTGCCAGCGATCGCATCTTCACCATGGGTGAGGTCGATGGTGAGGCCAGGATCTTCGCGCTGAGCCGGAGTGATGGTGAGGTGATCTGGTCGGCGAAGCTCGGGTCCCCGGGCGGCAGACGAAATCCAGGGCCTCGCGCCACTCCGTCAACCGATGGGGAGTTGGTCTTCGGCCTCGGTCATGCGGGCGAACTGGTTTGCGTGTCGGCGAAGTCCGGGAAGGCGAAGTGGCGCAAGCATTTGGTGAATGACTTCGGTGGCAAGATGATGTCGGGCTGGGGTTATTCCGAATCACCGTTGCTCGACGGCGACCTTCTCATCTGCACTCCCGGAGGATCCAAGGGCGCGGTGCTGGCGTTGCACAAGAAAACCGGCAAGCTCGCCTGGCGTTGCAAGGAACTCAAGGATGCTGCGGCTTACTCGTCTCTCCTTCCCGTCGAGATCGATGGAATCAGTCAGTACATCGTCTTCACCGGCAAGAGCGTCGCAGGCGTCGCCGCCAAGGACGGTGAACTGCTCTGGCAGGGTGACCGCCCGGGCAAGACTGCGATCTGCTCCACGCCGGTCTATAGCGGTGGCTACCTCTTCGTGAGTTCGGGCTACAACGTCGGCTGCACCGGCTTCAAGATCACGCGCCGCTCAAAGGGTTTCGATGTCGAGGAAATCTACGCTGGCAAGCAGATGCAGAGCCATCATGGCGGCATGGTTCTCGTCGGTGATCACGTTTTCGGCCTGGGCCGCCGGAGCTTGAAGTGCATCGAATTGAAGACGGGCGAAGTGGTCTGGGAAAACCCCAGCGTCGGCAAGGGCTCCATCACCTATGCGGATGGTCATCTGGTGGTCCGTAGCGAGAAGCGGACTGGCGAGCTGGCCCTGGTGGTGGCGACGCCCGAGGGTTATCAGGAAAGGGGTCGTTTCGATCAGCCTGACCCCAGCGGCGAGCCCTACTGGGCCTATCCGGTCATCTTCGACGGCAGGCTCTATGTCCGCGATCAGGGCGTGCTGCTTTGCTACGACGTCAGCTCTGACTGACCCGCCGGGCAGGATTCCTATATGGAGGTCTGCCCCTTGCCGGGGTCCAGTCGGTAGGATGACGTCTTGCCGTGGCGAGCTATTTCCGGTTCGTCGAGTCCCTTGCAGAGGTGCCGTGCTGATGTCACATCATCGATCTCCCGCTCTTTCGCGTCCGATCTTGTTCGCTCCTGTCGTGCTGGCATTGTCGGCGATCGGTCCGGCCCAGAACTGGGACTGGCCGCAGTGGCGAGGCCCCGCGGGTGATGGCATTTCCAAGGAGGGTGGTTGGGATGTCGCGGGCAAGCCCGAGAAGCTCTGGTTCACCAATGTGGGCATCGGCTACTCGACGGTCTCGGTCGTCGGCAAGCATATCTTCACGATGGGGCACGACGAAGATCTGCAGGAGGACACGGTCTTTTGCATCGACGCCAAGACAGGCAGGGACGTGTGGACCTACAGTTATCCCGCCAAGACCATGGCTCGCTTCCACGGTGGTGGTTCGCTTTCGACGCCTTCGGTGGATCGGGGACGCGTCTTCGTCGCCAATCGTGAGGGTCGCCTGTATTGCCTGGAAGCAGGCAAGGGCAAGCTCTTGTGGTCGAAGGATCTCAAGGAAGAATTCGACCTGAAGATCCCCATGTGGGGATTCGCCGCAGCCCCATTCATCATCGGTGACATGCTGGTGATGAACCTCGGCCGGGTCCTGGCCTTCGACCGAGACGGCGACCTTTTGTGGGCGACGAAAGAGGACTACGGCGGCAGCTACTCGACGCCTTCCTTGATGAAGATTGGCAATCGCGATTGCTTGGTCGTCTTCAGCGCGGGTGGAATCGAGATCCTCGAGGTGAAGACGGGGAAGGAGCGGGACTCTTTCAGCTGGCCGCGCAGTCGCGTCAATGCGGCGACGCCGGTGACCATTGGCAACAAGGTGTTCATCTCGGCCGGCTACAACCGTGGTTGTGCGATGCTGGAGATCTCGAGCAAGGGGGTCGAGGTTGCGTGGGAGAGCAAGGCGATGCGCAACCACATGTCGGGCTGCGTGCACTTCGAAGGGCATCTCTATGGTTTTGATGATTCGACCCTGAAGTGTTTGGATCTCGATGGTGAGGTGAAATGGTTCCAGCGAGGTTTTGGCAAGGGCGCTCTGCTCGTCGCGGATGGCAAGTTATTGATCATGGGCAGGGGCGAACTCATCATCGCTGAAGCCACCGCCGAAGAGTTTCGCGAACTGGCGCGCAGCAAGGTGTTGCACGGCGGTGAGTACTGGACCACGCCGGTTCTCAGCGGAGGCCGCATCTATTGCCGCAACAGCCTGGGCGATCTGGTCTGCATGGATCACCGTAGCAGCGACGACTGAGCGCGCTGTTCGGGTGGCTATCGCCCGATACAGAAGAGCGTCGAGTTGGTGCGGATGAACAAGGCTCCGTGGGCGACCACGATCGAGGATCGGATGTTGTCGTCGTCTTCGTCTCCCATGGAGATTCGACTGACGATCCCGCCACTGTCGGCATCGACGATCGTCACATCACCATGGTGGTTGAGGCACCAGATCTTGCCATCTGCCGCGGTAGGGGATGCCCGCCAGCGATAATCGCGCGACAGCGGGGTCGTCCACAGGACCTTTCCGCTTGCCGGATGGATTTTCGACAGGGCCGAAGCCACATCGCTGAGCACGTAGAAGTGGTTGCGGTAATAGGCAGGCGTCGGCACATCGCTCGAGACCGGGTTCGGCCGTCCCTCGCTCTTCCAGGCGATGGAGTCTTCGCCGAGGGTCCCCTTGCCGCCGAGCCGGATCGCATACACGGGTTGGCGCTTGGGCGCGCAGGCCAAGGTCACGCCACCGCCGACGACACTGGAGGGCACCAGTCGCCAGGACCGTTGCCGGTGATCATCGTTCCAGGTTCCCCAGCGCCAGAGTTCCTTGCCGGTTGCGGGGTCGTGGCTGGTGAGAATATCAGCGCCGACGACCAGAAGTTCCTTGCGACCGTTCTCGCCGACGAAGGGGATTGCGGTGGCATAAGATTCACGCGATTCGGAAATGGCTGGCGATGAGCGCTCGGTTTTGTAGAGGGGTTTGCCGGTCTTGGCATCGAGTGCCAGAAGGAAAGATTGAATCGGTTGTGGGGCTTCCTCGGGTGTCTGCAGGGAACCCGCGCTCGGGGCGCGATTTTTACGGCGCTGCGGTTTTCGTTTATTTCCACCGATGGGTGTGTCGCGCTGCATGATCGGCAGGAAGACCTTGCCGTCCCAGATGGTGGGGCTCGATGAGAAGGTCCACAGGAAGGCGAAGTCGCCGTGGTCCTTTTGGATGTTGCTTCGCCAGACTTCTTCACCATCGAGATCAAGGGCGACGAGATCGCCGTTGCCGAAGAAGAAGATCACCCTCTCGCCGTCGGTCACGGGCGAGGGCGACGCGTAGTTGCTGCGGCTGCCGCGGGCGACCCGAGAGCCTTGGCCGGAACTTCCCGTGTAGCCACTGCCGGCGTCCTTGCTCCAGAGCAAAGCGCCGTCCCCGCGGTCGAGGCAGAGAGCGACCAACCGTTCCCGCTTGGTGTCGACCGATGTCAGAAAGATATGGTCGCCGACAACGATGGGGGTGCCGGCTCCGGGACCGGGCAGGGCGCTGGTCCAGCGGATCAGCTTGCTTTGGCTGAAGTCTGTCGGAAGATTTTTTGCTTCGGCGGAGCCATCGTGCTGCGGACCACGCCAGTTTGGCCAATCTTGAGCAGCCGCCGTGGCGACGACGAGGAAGAAGGAGCACAGGGGGGTGAGTTTCATGATCATGGCGAGTTCCTTGATCGGCACAGTCTCCACTCTGACCTTGGCGGCTGGCAAGCACCGACATCGAGCTTTGCGGGAAAGCGACACGATGGAGACTTCCCGAGGGTCAGTATGATACCGATGGAGGCTGGCCCGGAGATGCCCTTCACGGCATCCTTCAGGAAGGATTTTCATGGCTTACGAGTTCAAGATGCACAGGAGAGTCGAGTTCGTCGAAACCGATATGGCGGGCGTGATGCACTTTTCTCACTTCTTCCGCTACATGGAGTCGGTCGAGCATGCTTTCTTCCGCTCTCTGGGGCTGCGGGTCCACACCCATGGTGAAGATGGTGTCTGGGGCTGGGTGCGCGCCCACGCCGAGTGCAATTATTTGCGGCCGCTCCGCTACGAGGACCTGGTCGAACTCCATCTCCTGGTGAAGGCCAAGGGCTCCAGTTCCCTCGCTTATCAGGTCATCTTTCGCCTGCCATCGGCAGAAGACTCCGAAAGCATGGTCGAGGTTGCTCGGGGTTCCATGAAGGTCATCTGTGTCACCGGCTTCCCTGGTGAGGGCCGTCTCCGGTCCATCGAGATTCCTGCCGAGATCGACGCCTTGGTCGAGGTCGCGCCTGCCGAATTGTGGGATTGAGTCGGTCGCGCCGACCTCAAGATTTGAGGCGCTGGTGCCTCATCGGTCGTTTCGTTGGTTCTCTGAGGAGTACATGGTGCGGCCCGCGCAACATCGCATGATGCGCGGGCCGTCTGTTTCCGGCGATGGCGTTCACGCCGGGAGGCTGTGGGTTACTTGCCGATCGTCCACTCTGCGCCGTTGGACAGGCCGAGGCCGTAGCCCTCAAGAACGGCCAACTGCATCGGGATCTTGGCGTTGATGAACTGCTTGTTGTTGGGGACCTTCAGCGTGAGTGAGGTACCCAACGCCGGGATCGCCGTGACCGGTATGGTGACGGCGATCGGCATCGTCAGGATGGTGCCGATGCCGGGGATCTTCACGGATGCTCGTTGCAAGCCGATGACCCAGGCTCCGCCCTTGTTTGTGGCGGTGCCGGCCTTTGCCGTGAGGCCTGCGGTGAAGCCGATGCTCGGGGGGTTGGGATCGAGGCGCATGAGGCTTGGAGCCGGTGCGCCGCTGCCGGTGCCATAGTGGGCGGTCGCGCCTTGTCCGGCGACCCAGCAGATGACGCGAGAGATGGGGCCAGCGTTCTCGCTCCACATTGGTCCCACGCCCTTGGTGGGGTCGAGGAGTTGCTGCATCCCACAACGGTTCATGACGATCGGCATGCCGAGGATGCGGCCTGCAAACGCTGCGGTGCCATAGGAGTTTCCTTGGCTACCACTACCGGACATGCCACAGGTTCCGAGGACAGCGACCCACTCATCCTTCTTGAAGACGACGGGCGGCAAGACAGGGATGATCTTGTCGCTCTTCACACCGCTTGAGTAGAAGGCCGGCGTCGCCGGGATCGTTTGGCTGTAGGGCGGAGGCGCACTCGGCAGTTTGTAGATGCCGACGAATTGCAGGCCCTGTTTTGTTTCGTCGGGCACCTGGACATGGGTGATGACGAAGGGCATGGGCGCCTGGAAGTAGTAACCGCGGCTCATGGTGGAGGTGAAGGTCCGCACGTAGCTTGGCATTGGTATTTGTGCGGCGAGATCTGCTGCGCCGATGGTGAGGGCGAGCATTGCGATGGGAAGTGCGCGTTTCATGGGAGTCTCCTGGGGGGAAAGAAGAGCGGCGCTGCAAGCGCTTGCTGCTGCGGATCCGAGCTGACAGACAGAATCTGTGGGTGTGATTCGAGCAGAGAAGGGCTCGTAAGGGAAGCCCCCTCGTGGCGTTCGCCTGCGCGGTACATGGTGCGGCCCGCGCAACATTGCATTGATGCGCGGGCCGTCTGTTTCCGACGATGGCGTTCACGCCGGAAGGCTGTGGGTTACTGGCCGATCGTCCACTCGGCGCCGTTGGACAGGCCGAGGCCGTAGCCCTCAAGAACGGCCAACTGCATCGGGATCTTGGCGTTGATGAACTGCTTGTTGTTGGGGACCTTCAGCGTGAGTGAGGTACCCAACGCCGGGATCGCCGTGACCGGTATGGTGACGGCGATCGGCATCGTCAGGATGGTGCCGATGCCGGGGATCTTCACGGATGCTCGTTGCAAGCCGATGACCCAGGCTCCGCCCTTGTTTGTGGCGGTGCCGGCCTTTGCCGTGAGGCCTGCGGTGAAGCCGATGCTCGGGGGGTTGGGATCGAGGCGCATGAGGCTTGGAGCCGGTGCGCCGCTGCCGGTGCCATAGTGGGCGGTCGCGCCTTGTCCGGCGACCCAGCAGATGACGCGAGAGATGGGGCCAGCGTTCTCGCTCCACATTGGTCCCACGCCCTTGGTGGGGTCGAGGAGTTGCTGCATCCCACAACGGTTCATGACGATCGGCATGCCGAGGATGCGGCCTGCAAACGCTGCGGTGCCATAGGAGTTTCCTTGGCTACCACTACCGGACATGCCACAGGTTCCGAGGACAGCGACCCACTCATCCTTCTTGAAGACGACGGGCGGCAAGACAGGGATGATCTTGTCGCTCTTCACACCGCTTGAGTAGAAGGCCGGCGTCGCCGGGATCGTTTGGCTGTAGGGCGGAGGCGCTGCCGTCAGTTTGTAGATGCCAACGTATTGGTTGCCTTGGCTTGTTTCGTCGGGCACCTGGCAATGGGTGATGACGAAGGGCGTGGGCGCCTGGAAGTAGTAACCACGGACACGGGTGGAGGCGTAGGTCCGCGCGTAGCTCGGCATTGGTATTTGTGCGGCGAGATCTGCTGCACCGATGGTGAGGGTGAGCATTGCGATGGGAAGAGCGCGTTTCATGGGAGTCTCCTGGGGGGAAAGAAGAGGGGCGCTGCAAGCGCTTGCTGAAGTTTGCCCTTAGCTGACGGGCGGGATAATAGGAGTACAGCCTAAACAAAAAGGGTCTCGCCGGAGAAGCCCCTCCTTGGCCCCTCGGGAGCCGGTTCTTGCGGTTTTTCGTGTAGGTGCGGGTTTGCTAACCCGGCGGGGGTCGCGATTCAGGTAACCATCGGACCGAGAACGAGTCGGTCAGAATCACTGAAACCTGATGATTGTGAGGCGATGGTCTGCGTCACGCGCCTGATACCATGGGCCAAGGCTTGGCCCCACGTATTTTGGTCGGCCGAAAGGCGATGCGAGTGATGGAGAAGAGAGCAGGCGAGAGCGGCAGGGAATGAAATCCTATTTCCGCGAGAAGCTCCGCGCCGACGCCTTCGCTGGCTTGACGGTGGCCGTCATGGGGGTGCCGCAAGCGATGGCCTACGCGTTGATCGCTGGTCTTCCCCCGGTCTACGGCATCTATACCGCCATCGTCACTTGTGTGGTTGCCGCTATCTTGGGCAGTTCCAAGCACCTCGTCACCGGCCCGACCAACGCTCTGTGCATGGTCATGCTGAGCCTCACGGCGCATTTGCCCGAGAAACACGACGTGAGCGTGATCGAGATCATCCTCCTTTTGAGTCTGATGGTCGGGATCATCCAGATGGTCTTTGGTCTGCTGCGCTTGGGGAGGATCGTCCGTTACGTTTCCAACTCGGTGGTCATCGGATTCACTGCCGGCGCTGGCATTCTGATCGCCTTCAATCAGGTTCAGAACCTGCTCGGGATCGATCTCTCAGATGCCCATGCCGAACGTTTTTACGAGGTGGTGATCGCGACCATCCAGAACGTCCCGCAGGCCAATCCTTATGCGTTGGGACTCGGGTTGGCGACGATCCTGATCGTTTTGATGGCGCCGAAGATCGATCGTCGCTTGCCAGCGGCCCTGCTCGGCGTCGCGATCACGGGCTTGGTTTGCTACTTACTCGGTTGGTACGGATCCGAGGAACTCGGCCCTTGGAAGGTAGGGATCGTCCGTGACATCGAGCCTATTCGAGGGAGCCTGCCAGGATTTCATCTGCCCGAGTTGTTGCGTTACCCTAACTACGAGCTGACGCGTGAACTGGGCAGCGGTGCTCTGGCTCTGGCCTTGCTGGGTTTGGTCGAAGCGGCTTCGATTTCCAGGGCTGTTGCCTCCTCCAGCGGCCAACGTATCAATTTCACGAGGGAGTTCTTCGGCCAAGGGGCGTCGCAGATCGTCGGCTCTTTCTTCCAGTGCTTCGCGGGGTCCGGCTCCTTCACGCGGACTGCAGTTTGTTACCGCTCGGGTGGTCGCACCCGGATGGCCGCCATCTTCTCGGCGGGCTGGACGGCCTTGGCGCTGGTCGTTTTCGGTGATGTGGCCAACTTCATCCCCAAGGCAGCCTTGGCCGGGATTCTGATCGTGATTGCCTTCACGATGGTCGACAGGCAGCGGCTTCAACTCGCCTGGCGATCCGGCAAGAGTTCGCGCCTGGTTCTCCTGGGCACGCTGGGGTCGACGCTCATTCTGCCGCTGGAATTTGCGATCTTCGTAGGGGTGTTCCTGTCCTTCGTGGTGGTTTTGCGCACGACCGGCAAGACCGATCTCACGCAACTGGTCACGCGAACCGATGGGGGTTTCGATGAAGTTCCATTCAAACGCGCGGCAGCCTCGCCGGTGGCGACGGTCAATATGGAGGGTGATTTCTACTTCGCGGCTGCCGATGACCTGGACTACGAGTTGCTGGAATGCATCACTCCACAGACGCGCGTGATCGTCTTGCGGATGAAGCGCCTGCGGGCCGTGGGCAGTACTGCCATGGCCATGCTCGGCCACTTTTCGAAGCTCTTGCGGGAGCGCGGCCTGCACCTCGTGGTCTGTGGTATCGAGGGTGAGTTGGAGCGAGTGATGACCGGCTCCGGTCTGCGCCAGCGGCTTGGCGAGGAGAATATCTTTTATGCCGACAACAAGCTCTTCCAGTCGACAGAACTGGCTCTGGCGCGGGCCTGGAGCATCGTCGAGATGGAACAGCGTGATGATCTGGCGACCAAGGTCATGGGCAAGGCACCGGATCCCAAGATCCGAGCCGGCGATATCATGTCGCCGCGCTGCATCCGGTTCGGAGATCAGCATCAACTTCGCGAGGCCTTGTGGTTGATGTCCGAGTTGCAAAAGCACACGAAGTCCCTGCAGCCGACCCCCCTGTTTCTGCAGGACGAGGAGGCCAAGCTGGCCGGTAAGATTTCGCCGTGGCAGATCCTCGGAGTCCTGGCTGCCGGTGTCGAGGGTTCCCGCGATCTCGAAGATGCTGCCATCGGTAAGATGTTCCGGCGGGACTTCGCCAGGCTCATCGCCGAGATTGCCCGGGATGATTTCGCACGTCACGGGGAGGACGCCTCCCTCGAAGATCTTCTGGATAGCATGGCGACGGAAGATTTGCAGGTGGTGCCGATTTGCGATGATTCTGGGCACATCAAGGGTCTGGTGAGTGCGGACGATGTCTTGAGGTCGGTTGTCACCATGCTGCCTGATCCGGACAAGGGGGCTGCGCATGGCTGAAGTGATCCTGGCGCGTGACCTGATGATCTCGGACTTCGCGACGATCGAAGATGATCGAACTCTCGCCGATGCCATGCGCCAGCTGGCGGCGATGCACGGTGACCCTGATACTCCCCATGCCTTGGTGGTGGTCGACGCTGATGGTCGGTTTCGAAGCCTGTTGACGGCGCCACTCTTGTTCAAGGGAGCGGCGCGAGCCTGCGGGATGGAGCCGGGTCTGCTGGGTTCCCTGCTGGCGCGGTCACAGATGAGTCTGTCGGAGATCTTGATCCTGGGCCTGCCGGTCGTGGGGCCTGCCGATCGCCTTCTTTCCTTGATCGATGCTTGTAGCGAGGACCGATTGGAGTTTGTTCCCGTCGTGGAGGGTGGGCGTGCTGTGGGCTTGGTGCCTGCGACCTCGATTTTCCAGGCGGTGGCCTCTCTGGCTCTGACGCCCGAGCATGAGGGTATCCGTCTGGATCGAAACTGAGCGTCAGGGCCGGGGCTCTTGCACAGGGTGCTTTGGCGATACCATCGGGGCGTAGGAATCGAGGTCCCTCATGAAGCGATTGATGAAGTCTGTCTGCGTCTTGCCTCTGATCATGGCCGGGTTCGAGTCTGCTCCGGTTTCTTTGCCGGCGGATCCTCCGAACGTGATCTATGTCATGCTCGATGATGCCGGTTGGGGCGACTTTGGTGCCAATGGTTCGCAGGCGGTGAAGACGCCCGTATTCGATCGGATGTGCGCAGAAGGGATGCGTTTCACCGACCATTACTCTGGTTCGGCAGTGTGTGCGCCGACTCGTTGCGTACTGATCACCGGGCTTCACCCGGGGCATTGCCGCCGGCGGGACAATACGGCAACGGGCGGCCTCGAAGACTTCGCGGACCGTCCTTTGGTCTTCCTCGAAAAAGAAGATGTCACCGTTGCAGAGGTCATGAAAGAGGCGGGTTACGTCACCGGCGGGATCGGCAAGTGGGGCCTGGGTAATACCGGTACCGATGGTGCGCCCGACAAGCAGGGGTTCGATCACTTCTACGGCTATCTGGATCAGGTCCACGCGCATAGCTACTACCCTGATTGGCTGTGGCACGATGGTGATCGGCAGGAGTTGCCGGGCAACAAGGGTGGGGCCAAGGCGACCTACACGCATGACCTGTTCGAAGCCGACAGCCTGCGTTTCATCCGCAAGAATCGCAACAAGCGGTTCTTCTTGTATCTGCCCTACACCTTGCCGCACGGCAAGTACGAGATCCCTTCGGACGCGCCCTACACGGATGAGTCCTGGCCGCAGATGGTCAAGAACTATGCGGCGATGATCACGCGCGCCGACACGACGGTCGGCAAGATTCTCGAACTGCTTGCCGAACTCGAACTCGATGAGAAGACCATCGTCTTCTACACCTCGGACAATGGGCCCAATCGTCCCTTCGTGAAGCCGTTGGGATCGGCGGGGCCATTCCGCGGGACCAAGAGACAGCTTTACGAGGGAGGTCTTCGTGCGCCCATGGCGGTGCGCTGGCCGGGCAAGGTTCCGGCAGGGCGAGTCAGCGATTACACCTGGTCGATGGTCGATGTGTTCCCGACGGTTTGCGATCTGGCAGGGGCCGAGGCACCCGGGCATCTCGATGGTCATTCGGTCTTGCCGACCTTGCTGGGCAAGGATCAACCGCCGCCGCCCTTCCTCTACTGGGAGATCCATCATCCCTTCCAGCAGGCGGTTCGCATGGGGAAGTGGAAGGGCATCCGCTTCGGCACCGAGGAGCCTTTGGCGCTCTACGATGTCATCGAGGATCCTGGCGAACGCGAGGACCGTGTCGCCGACCACGCTGCGATCGCCGATGAGATCGCAGCGGTCATGGAGGCTCAGCATGTGCCGAGTCGCTATTACCCGGCGTTAGCGCGCAAGAAGCAGCAGAAGAAGAAGAAGCGCAAGGGCGCGCAGGCCGGCTCCGCAGGAAAGAAGAAAGACAAATGATCGCTCCGCACAGCTTTCGAGTTTCTTGGTTCGCAGCTTCCCTGTTGATGGTGTCGGCATCGATCCACGGACAGGATCGACAGGGCAAGCCGCCGAACATCCTCTACATCATGTCGGACGATCATGCGACCAGTGCGGTCGGTGCCTACCAGGGTCGGCTGAAGGATTTCGCGCCGACGCCGAACATCGATTCGATCGCCCGCCAGGGCATGCGGCTCAACAACGTCTTCTGCAACAACTCGATCTGCACGCCCAGTCGTGCCAGCATCATCACCGGGCAGTACAGCCACGTGAACGGCATCCGGACCCTGCGTGGAAGTCTGAAGCCCGAGAGTCAATCTTTCGTCTCCGGGCTGGAGAAGGCCGGCTACAACACGGCCGTCATCGGCAAGTGGCACATCGCCTCGGCACCGCGCTTTTTCGATCACTACGAGGTTCTTCCCGGTCAGGGTGCCTACTTCAACCCGCGCTTTTCCCGGAATGGTCAGCAGACGAAATATGAGGGTTATTGCACCGACATCATCACCGAGCTCAGTCTCGACTGGCTGAAGTCCGTGGACAAGGAGGCGCCCTTCTTCTTGATGTGTCATCACAAGGCGCCGCACGGCAAATGGGAGTATGCGCCGCGTCATGCCAAGATGTTCGCCGATGTCGAGATCCCCATGCCGCCCACGGTGCATGATGGTTTCGAGCATCGCTCGACCGCTCTTGCCAAGCACGAGCGAACCCTTCTCTTCAATGGCGAGCGCATGCGCAAGACCTGGCCGACCGGCACGCTCGATCTCGATGGCATGAGCGACAGGCAGAAGGTCGAAGTCTCCTACCAGAAATACGTGAAGGAGTATCTTCGCTGCGTGGCGGCAGTGGACGAGGGCGTCGGCCGCTTGCTCGGTTATCTGGAGGAGCAGGGGCTGGCCGACGACACCATCGTCATCTACACGTCCGACCAGGGGATGTTCCTGGGCGAGCATGGCTACATCGACAAGCGATTGATCCTCGAGGAGTCCCTACGGATGCCTTTCCTGGTCCGTTATCCGGGGCGCATCGAAGCGGGGAGTGCGAACGACGCCATGATCGTCAATGTCGATTTCGCCGAGACCATCCTCGATTACGCCGGTGCCGAGATTCCGGCTGACATGCAGGGCCGGAGTTTTCGCCCCTTGCTCGAAGGCCGCAAGGTCGAGGGCTGGCGGCGTTCGATGTTCTATGCCTACTGGGGTGGTCTGACGCGGCATTACGGCGTGCGCACCGAGCGGTACAAACTCCTGTGGCACCACACCGGCGAACGCGATTTCTTCGATCTGCAGACCGATCCCCTGGAGGTCAAGAGCCGCATCGATGACCCTGAATATGCTGACCGTGTGCAGGAACTGACGCAGGAGTTCGAGCGCTTGAGGCTCGAGGTCAAGATCGAGCGGAAAGACCTGCCCGGGTCTGCGTCGCCTGCCAATCCCGATCGCCGTCGCCGCAAACGCTGAGCGGGAATTCGCCGCCGCACCCTTTTTTGGCGGGGGAATTTTCTTCGGAAACAGGCGCTATGAGCTGTCAGGGCATTCGTTGAAATAGGCTGCCGAAGCTCGCAAAGAACATGGGCTTGCGAGGAATTTCGGCTGCCTCTTCCACAGCTTGTCTCGCCGAAGTTCCTCCGCGACCGAG
>CAZIVO010000057.1:0-21802 GCA_964542765.1 uncultured candidatus Brocadiaceae bacterium
ACGAACAAGGACTTGATCAGGGTCTGTGTACCGTTTTCATCGCCCACACCTCGGCCAGCCTCACCCTGCAAGAGAATGCCGATCCATCTGCAAAAACCGATCTGGAACGGTGG
The DNA here is from genome assembly GCA_964542765.1 of uncultured candidatus Brocadiaceae bacterium. Lineage (GTDB taxonomy): Bacteria > Planctomycetota > UBA1135 > UBA1135 > UBA2386 > CAZIVO01. The sequence goes on from CAZIVO010000057.1 coordinate 114, forward strand.
TTCGAGCGCCTGGTTCCCGAAGATGACCCCCTCTACACCCACACGCATGAGGGACCCGATGACATGCCGAGCCACATCAAATCTGCCCTGACCAGCACCTCCATCGGAATCCCCGTGCTCGGTGGCCGCCTGGCGCTGGGCACCTGGCAAGGCCTCTACCTGTTCGAGCACCGGCATCAGCCCGGCAACCGCCGCATCTTGCTCCACCTGGGGAATTGATGGCACCTGCACGCTACGAGACCTGCCCGCATTGTGGCTCGCGCTTCAAGGCCAGCCGGCCAGCCTGTCCCGATTGCGGAAGTGACGCCAACACCGGCTGGCGCGACCCCGAGGATCTCGACTACCTCTCGGTCGAACTCCCCGACGATCTCCACGACCCAACCCTTGGCGGCAAAGGGCTGGGCTGGCCAGCCCGCATCCTCATCACGCTGATGATCGCGGCCATGATCGCCCTGGTCCTCACGGGCGGCTTCTGATCTCCCTGCAGCCCGCCCCATCGAAAATGAATAATCATTCATTTTCTGAGAAAGCTCACCGCATTCCTCCGGCCACCGATCTATCATTCAATAAACAAACCCCCTCAGACTGACTGAGGAGAGCCTCGCACGCAGCTTCACAAGCATGCAGCGAAGCAAGCAAAGCTGGAGAAATCACGATGATCTGTTCGTTCCTGGCCGATCTTCCAACCTCGATCGCGATCCTGAGCACCCTTGCAGTGATCTGTATCCTGGGCTTCAACGGAGCCCCCATCATTCTCTGGACCATGGGCTTGGGCGCTTGGCTGTGGGCCATCGGCACACCCCTCTGGTTGCTGATCATCCTGGCCATTCCAACGGCCTTCTTCTTGCCGACACCGCTGCGCGCAAAGGTCCTCACCAATCCGCTGATGCAGTGGATGAAGAAGATCGGCTTCCTGCCCGCAATTTCCGACACGGAACGCACGGCCATCGATGCCGGCACGGTCTGGGTGGATGGCGATCTCTTCTCGGGCAAGCCGAACTTCCGCAAGCTCATGAACGAGCCCTATCCCGAACTGAGCGAAGAAGAGCAAGCTTTCGTGAATGGCCCAACGGAAGAAGTCTGTCGGATAACAGACGACTGGGATGTCTGGCAACGCCGCGACCTGTCACCGCAAACCTGGGACTTCCTGAAGAAGAACGGGTTCTTCGGCTTGATCATCCCCAAGGAATATGGAGGGCATGGTTTCTCCGCCGCCGGCAACAGCGCCATCGTCAAGAAACTCTCCTCGGCCAGCGGCGCCCTGGGCATCAGTGTCATGGTTCCCAACTCGCTCGGCCCCGCCGAACTGTTGATGCACTACGGCACCAAGGAGCAGAAGAATGAGTATCTTCCCAAGCTCGCCAGCGGCGAAGAGATGCCTGCTTTCGCGCTGACCGAACCAGGCGCCGGTTCCGATGCAGCGGCCATGACTTCCACCGGAGTCTTGTTCAAAGGCGACGATGGCAAGATCCATCTGCGCCTGAACTGGGACAAACGCTATATCTCGCTGGCCGGGATCGCCACGGTCCTCGGGCTTGCCTTCAAGCTTTCCGACCCGGACCAACTGCTGGGCAAGGGCAAGGAACTCGGAATCACTTGCGCCCTGGTCCCCACCACCTTGCCGGGCATCACCATCGGCGAACGGCACGACCCGCTGGGAGTCCCCTTCTGGAACTGCCCCACCATCGGCAAGGACGTCGTCGTTGGCCTCGACGCCATCATCGGCGGTGCCGAAGGCGCGGGCGAAGGCTGGCGCATGCTGATGGAATGCCTGGCTGCCGGCCGCGGCATCTCCCTGCCAGCCTCGGCGACCGCCGGCACCCTCGGCGCCGCCCGCCTCACCGGCGCCTACAGCGCCGTTCGCAAGCAGTTCGGCTTGGCGATCGGACGATTCGAAGGCATCGAGGAGCCCATGGCCCGCATCGGCGCCAGCGCCTACCGTCTCGAAGCCGCTCGGCGCTACACCTGTGGCGCACTCAACCAGGGAAAGAAGCCAGCGGTCGTCACCGCCATGGCCAAGTATCACTTCACCGAAACCATGCGTAGCGCGACCAATGATGCCATGGACGTCCTCGGTGGTGCCGGCATCTCGCGCGGGCCCCGGAACATGATCGCCCATGGCTACATCGGCATCCCGATCATGATCACGGTCGAAGGTGCCAACATCCTCACCCGCACCCTCATGATCTTCGGGCAGGGTGCCATTCGCTGTCACCCCTATGCCTACAAGGAGATCAGTGCGATGCAAGCCGACGATCTCAAGGGCTTCGACAGGGCCTTCTGGGGACATACCGGTCACGTGGTTCAAAACACCTTCCGGACGGTCCTGCTCAGCATCTCGCGTGGCTGGCTGGCACGGCCACCCGTCAGTGGACCGACGGCACAGTATTACCGCAAGCTGGCATGGGCCTCAGCATCCTTCGCGCTGATGGCTGACGTGGCAATGGCCAGCCTCGGCGGCGACCTCAAGCGAAAAGAAAAACTCACCGGCCGCTTCGCCGACATCTTTTCCTGGCTCTATTTCGGCACCGCCGTGCTGCGTCGCTACGAGGCCGAAGGCCGCCGCGCCGAAGATCTTCCCTTCGTCCACTGGAACATGCGCGAAGCTCTTTCCCGCATGCAAGAAGCCTTCGATGGCATCTATGCAAATATGAAACTTCCAGTGGCGAGCTGGCTGCTGCGCGGACCGATCGCACTGTGGTCCCGCCTCAACCCCTTCGGCGCTTCGCCCAGCGACAAGATCGGTGGCAAGATAGCCCAAGCGCTTCAGGTTCCCGGCGAGCAACGCGAGGCTCTGACCACAGGCATCTTCATGCCTGCGGACCTGCCCGACCACCAGTTCGCACGACTGGAACGCGCCATGACACTCAGCACCGAGGCCAACGCCGTCACTCGCAAAATCGGAGCCGCCATCAAGGCCAAGAAACTGGAGAAGGCGCGCCCCGCGGCTCTCGTCGAGAAGGCTCTCGAGGAAGGCATCATCACCACGGAAGAAGCTCAACTCCTGCAAGAAGCCGAAGCCGCCCGCGCCGATGCGGTCGCGGTCGACTCCTTCACCCAGGCCGAATACCTTCGCTCCGCCAAGGCAGGCACCTCCAAACCGGATCGGCAAGAGAGCATGATCGAGGCCTGAGCAAGCCATGGTGGCATCCCGCCCGATCCGGAAGACCCGGGTCGGGATACTGAGTCATCAATATCGCCGGCACGGAATAAAAGGGTTCGTCAAATTGGGCGACGAACCCCGACGGGCACGAAAAGACAAAAGTAGATCACCCTGATAGACTCCCCCCGGACAGCACCTGGTCAGACGAGGGGGAAACATGTCCGATCATCTACCCGGACGCGCCATCGAGGGCTCGGATCCAGCTCTGTACAACGGCGATCTCGCGCCAACCACCGAAGCGGCACGCACCTGGCGATGGACCAATATCGCCGCCTTATGGGTAGGCATGGTGGTCTGCGTACCCACCTACATGCTCGCCGCAGGCATGATCAAACAGGGCATGAACTGGTATCAGGCCATCCTCACCGTCTTCCTCGGGAACATGATCGTGCTGGTTCCGATGCTGCTCATCGGCCACGCCGGCACCAAGTACGGGGTTCCCTTCCCGGTCCTGCTACGCTCGTCCTTCGGCACCCTCGGCGCCAATGTGCCCGCCATTTTGCGTGGACTGGTCGCCTGCGGTTGGTTCGGCATCCAAACCTGGATCGGCGGTTTCGCCATCTACACCCTGATCAACGTGATCGGCGACAACATGCTGGTCGGAGACAACCTGCCAATCCTGGGGATCAACTTCGGCCAACTGATCTGCTTCATCGCCTTCTGGGCCGTCCATGTGTATTTCATCGCCAAGGGAACCGAGTCCATCCGTTGGCTCGAAACCTATGCTGCGCCTTTCCTCATCATCATGGGTCTGGCACTTCTGGCCTGGGCTTACGTCCAGGCCGATGGCTTCGGCAACATGCTCTCGACGCCATCCCAGTTTGTTGATGGAGGCCCCAAAGAGGGGCAGTTCTGGTCGGTCTTCCTGCCCAATCTCACCGCGATGGTGGGTTTCTGGGCAACTCTCGCCCTGAACATCCCCGACTTCACCCGCTACGCAACCAGCCAGAAAGACCAGATCATGGGTCAGACCATCGGTCTGCCGCCCACCATGGCCCTGTTCGCCTTCATCGGCGTCGCCGTCACCTCGGCCACCGTGGTGCTCTACGGCGAAGCCATCTGGGACCCCGTGGCCCTCATGGGGAGAATGGGAGGAATGGCCGTCGTCGTCGCATTGTTCGCGCTCGCCGTCGCCACCCTGACCACCAATCTGGCAGCCAACGTGGTGGCTCCTGCCAATGGGTTCGCCAATATCAATCCGGCCAGAATCTCATTCAAGATGGGCGGCTACATCACCGCCGGGTTGGGCATCGCGATCTTCCCCTGGAAGTTACTCGAGAGTACCGGAGGCTACATCTTCACCTGGCTCATCGGCTACTCGGCTCTTCTCGGACCCATCGCTGGAATCCTCATCGCCGATTATTTTCTGGTCCGCCGCGCCGAACTCGATGTTGACGAGCTGTTCAGGAAGCATGGCAAGTACCGCTTCAACAATGGCTGGAATCCCATTGCCTTGATCGCCCTCATCCTCGCCGTACTGCCCAATATCCCCGGATTCTGCAAAGAGGCCGGGATCGTGGATTCGGTGCCCGCGATCTTCAGCACCATCTACAGCCAAGCCTGGTTCGTCGGTGTCGGCATCGCCATGCTCATCTACACTCCCCTCATGAAGATGCGGAGCGATCCACCGCTCACTGCAAACTAAAGCTCATCGAAGCCACCCGGGACGTGATCGCGCCCCTGCGCGACCCTCATGTTCCAGGTGTCCTCCTCGGGCGCGCGACGATCTTCGACCATGGTGATGCAGTTCTCGACCGGACACACCAAGGCGCAAAGATTACAACCAACGCAGTCGGTCTCATCTACCCAAGGAACGCGGTAGGGCACCAGCTGATCAGCTGTTTCCTTCAAGCGCTGCGTGGCGAGTTCCGCCATCGGTGCGACATGTCCCGCGATCGGTTCCGTGCCGGGCAGATGGATGCAATCGTGTGATCCATCACGGCAAGCGATGTAACACAGATCGCAGCCTATACAGGCCTGATCATCGATCTTCGCCACCACGTGATAGTTGAGATCAAGATCGCCCCATTCCTTGAAACCCGGCACCGCCGCGCCCACCAGTTCGTTGACGCTCGCCATCTTCTTCTCGCGCAGGTATCCCTCCAGCCCTTCGATCATGTCCTCGACAATCCTGAATCCATGGTGCATCACGGCGGTGCAGACCTGCACATTGGAAGCTCCAAGCGCCAGGAACTCGGCCGCGTCACGCCAGTCGGAAATGCCACCTATACCGCTGATCGGAAGGTTGAATTCCTCGTGACGCGCAAGCTGGCCGACCATACGCAGAGCGATGGGCTTGACCGCAGGGCCGCAGTAACCTCCATGACTCGAAGCATCTCCGACGCGCGGCAAGGGAACCAAACGATCGAGATCCACACCGATCAGACTCTGGATCGTGTTGATCAAGGAAACCGCATCCGCACCGCCAACCTGGGCCGACAGCGCCGGATCACATACATCGCTGATATTCGGCGTCAACTTGGCGATCACCGGGATGCTCGCCGTCTCCATCACCCAGCGGACCAATTCCTCGAGGACAGCCGGTTCCTGACCCACCGCTGACCCCATGCCACGCTCGCACATGCCGTGCGGACAGCCAAAGTTGAGTTCAAGCCCGGCAGCACCCGCATCCTCGGAACGCTTGATCAACTCGTCCCACTCGGGTTTGGTTTCACACATCAAAGACACCACCACCGCATGCTTCGGGTAGCGCTTCGATACTTCCGCGATCTCCTTGAGATTGACCGACAACGGCCGGTCGGTGATCAACTCGATGTTGTTCAGACCCATCGCCCGCTGGCCGCCATAACCAATGGCTCCATAGCGGCTCGAGACATTGACGATCGGCTTACCCAGGGTTTTCCACACAGCACCACCCCAGCCGCTATCGAAGGCCCGCATGACCTGGTCACCACTATTGGTCGGCGGTGCCGAGGCAAGCCAGAAGGGATTGGGGCTCTCGATGCCCGCGAAGTTCACGCTGAGATCAGGCACCATCGCCTCCTTCCGATGAACCGCGGATCAGGCGGTCGATCGCCCGCGCAGCCGCCTGGCCATCATGAGCCGCATTGACCACCTCTTTACCGCCATTATAAGCATCGCCACCGGTGAACACCTGCGGATGACCCGTCACGAAGCTCTGTGGATCGGCAATGATCCTCCCGGCCTCGTCGAGAGCGACTCCTTCGAAAGCACTGACGAGGCCACGCAACTTCGCCTGGCCAATCGCAACCACAAGCATGTCCACAGGCAGATCATTCATCGATTGAGACGTCGCCCGACCATCCTGGGCAACCGTAGCCCGCAAACCCACCACACAACCCTGGTCGCGAATCACCTCCGTGACAACAGCGTTCTCAAGCAGAACGACACCGGCTTCGAGCGCCGCCTCGAGTTCATGCCGGTAGCCCGACATCTGGTCACGGCCTCGCCGATAGAGGAGCTTGACACCCTCCACTCCCAATCCCTTGAGTTCACGAACGACGTCGAGTGCCGTGTTGCCACCACCAACGACGACAGCCCGCCGAACACCATCGAGGGAACATCCCTCCTCGGTTTTCATCCGCTCGATCCAGTCGATCGCGCCGAACACGCCGGCACCATCCTCGCCAGGAACACCCAACTTGCTGTCCGCGCCCAGCCCCATCCCCAAGAAAACCGCATCGTGACGCGACAGTAGATCATCCGCAGTCACCCCATCACCAATCTCGACACCCGTCTCGATCCGCACGCCGAGAGACTCGATGAAGGCAACCTCGGCCAGAGCCCCTGTGAGATCGATCTTGTAGGGCGCCACTCCGGTCGTGTTCAAGCCGCCCGGAAGTCTACGCTTCTCGTAGATCACGGCCTCGTGTCCGAGCAGGCACAAGGTCCCGGCGCAGGCCAGCGACGCCGGACCGGCGCCCACCAGCCCCACTGAACCGCCACCGCCGGACTGCTTGGGCAAGATGTCTGCTGATGCACCGTGCTCGACTGCATAGCGCTGCAGCCGACCGATGGGGATCGATCGACGATCCTGTTCCAGATAAACACAGGTCGACTCGCAGAGAACCTCGACAGGACATACACGCGCACAACTGGCGCCCAGAAGATTGGCGGACAGGATCGTACGGGCAGCGCCAACGAGATTGTCGGTCGCGATCTTTCGGATGAAGGTCGGGATATCGATCGCCGTCGGACAGCTCTTGATACAAGGCGCGTCGTAACAGTAGAGACACCGCATCGCCTCGAAAGCCGCCTCCGTGGCCGACAGCAGCGGGTGCTTGTCCACGAACTCCTCCTCGAGCCTTCCGGCTGGAACCTGGTATCGCGCCATCTCAGGAATCCATCGCCGCGCAGGCCTCACCCAGGATGGACAAGGCTTCATCGATCTCCGCCTCACCGACGGTCAAGGCCGGCGAGATGCGCAAGACATTGCCATGCAAGCCTCCCTTGCCAATCAAGAGGCCGCGCTGCTTCGCCTCTTCGAACAATCGACCGGTCGCAGCACTGTCTGGCGTACGGTCGCCTGCGGTCTCGTCCACGACCAGTTCAATGGCCTGCATCAGTCCCTTGCCGCGAACATCGCCCAGTTTCTTCGGGTGCCGACGCTTGAGTTCCTCCAGGCCGGCCCGGAAACGGTCACCATTGGCCTCGGAGTTGGCCAGAAGCTCTTCCTCTTCGATCACATCGAGCGTTGCATTCGCAGCCGCGCAGGAGATCGGATTACCGCCAAAGGTCGAGATCGTCATCTTCTGAAAGGCATCAGCGATCTCGGGAGTGGCGATGGTAGCGGCGATCGGCATGCCATTAGCGATACCCTTGGCCATGGTCATGATTTCGGGATCCACACCCCAATGCTCGATCCCGAACATCTTGCCACCGGTCCGGCCAAAGCCGGTCTGCACCTCATCACAGATGAAGACGCCACCGTGCTTGCGGACGATGTCGACGACAATCTGGAAATACTCCGGCGGCGGTACGATGAAGCCTCCCACGCCCTGGATCGGTTCCGCCAGAAAGGCCGCGACCTTGCCAGTGGTCGTGGTCGCGATCAGTTCCTCCACATCGCGGGCGCACTGCACATTGCACTCCGGATAGGTCTGACCAAAGGGACAACGATAGCAATAGGGCGATACCGCATGCCGGACCGACGCCACCTGGGCCGGCACCGCTCGCCAAGGCGCATGGCCCGTAAGAGCCTGGGCGAGGGTCCCCCGACCGGAATATCCATGGCGCAAGGCGATGATCTCCAGCGACTGGGTGAACACCTGCGCGAGGATCACCGCGGTGTCATCGGCGTCGGTCCCCGAAGCCGTGAAAATCGATTTCTCCAGACGCCCGGGGGTGATCTTCGCCAAACGCTCGGCCAGTTCCACCACCGGTGCCGTCGGATACAAGGAAGAGACGTGCCCCAGTCGATCGATCTGCGCCTTCACCGGCGCTGTCACCCTGTCGTCACAGTGGCCGATCGATACGGTGAGGATGCCACCGAAAAAGTCGAGGTATTCCCTGCCATCCACATCCTTGAGCCGAAGCCCCTTGCCCGAATCGAGAACGACGGGATCGGCGTAGTAATTGGCAACCGCTGGCAGCATGTATTGCTGATGCTTGTCGCGAATTTCCTGGGCGGAGCCAGCCGAGTTCGCTTCAGGCCCATCGACCACATCTGTCATGACAGGACCTTCCTTTCGAGGAAGCGCCCGGCTCCCCTCTCAACCTTCAAATCACCATTCGCAAACTGAACCCGGCCGTTACAGATGACATGCGACGGCGATCCCTTTACCTCGAAACCCTCAAAGATGCTGCGGTCGCAGCGATGACGGTGACTGCTTGCCGAAATCGTTGAAGTCGCATCGGGATCCCAAACCACGATGTCCGCGTCCGAACCCACGGCAATGGCACCCTTGCGAGGGTAGAGGCCGAAGATCTTGGCCGCCTGCGTGGAAGTCAAGTCCACAAACTCGCAGCGCGAAAGACGCCCTGTGGAGACACCATGCGTCCAGAGCAATGACAATCGGTTCTCGATGCCAGCAGCACCATTGGGGATCTTGCGGAAGTCATCCTTGCCCATGTCTTTTTGCCCATGAAGGTTGAAGGGGCAATGATCGGTCGCGACCGTCTGCAGAACGCCCGATTGCAGAGCATTCCACAGGATCTCCTGGTGCCCCTTCGGGCGGATCGGCGGGGACATCACGTAGGCCGCCCCTTCGAACTCTGGCTTGTCGTAGACCGAATCATCCAGCAACAAGTACTGGGTGCAGGTCTCGCCATAGACGCGCGCCCCCTCCATCCGCGCCCTGGCAATAGCCTCGACCGACTCCTTGCAGGTGACATGAACCACGTAGAGGGGCTCTTGCGTCATCCGGCTCAACATGATCGCGCGGCCGGTGGCCTCGCCCTCGACCAGTGGCGGACGAGAAAGAGCGTGGTATCTGGGTCCGGTCTTGCCCTCCGCGATCAGTCTCTCCTGGAGTTCTACGACCATGTCCCCATGCTCGGCATGCACGGTCACCAGCCCGCCAAGTTCCCTGGCAGTGACCATCACCTTGATCAACTCCGGGTCATCCACGCCGATCGCACCGCGATACGCCATGAAGGTCTTGAAGGACGTGATCCCTTCCTCTTCGACACATCGGCGCATCCAATCCTTGGTCTGGTCACCCCACCAGGTGACCGCCATGTGGAACGCGTAATCGGCAACAGCCTTGGCCGCCTTGTCGTGCCAGGCACCCAGAGCATCCATGAGATCTTCGTTCCGGGCCGGGATCACGAAATCGATGATCGAGGTGGTTCCGCCAGCGATGCCGGCAGCAGTTCCGGTTTCGAAATCATCGGAAGCCACCGTGCCCATGAAGGGCAATTCCATGTGAACGTGCGGATCCAGACCACCGGGAAAGACGAACTGACCCGATGCATCGATGACCTCATCGCCGCTGGAACCCTCAAGTTCCGGACCAACAGCAATGATCTTGTCACCATCACAGTAGACATCGCCGCGGCGCTCATCGAGCGCCGTGACGATCGTGCCGTTCTTGATCAAAATACTCATCGATTCGCTCTCCACTCAGGGCAGAAGATCCATCATCTCCCCGTAGGTCTCCGGTCGCCGATCTCGATAAAATTGCCAGACCCGGCGCACCTCCTCGATCATCTCGAGATCCATGTCAGCCACCAGCAACTCATCCTTGTCTTCCGATGCTTCGGCCAGGAAGTTGCCGCGCGGATCAACGAAGTAACTACTGCCGTAGAACCGCCCAAGATCCCAGGGTGCTTCCGTGCCGACGCGATTGCTGCAGCCCATGAAGTAGCCGTTGGCAACAGCGTGAGCAGGCTGCTCCAGCTTCCACAGGTATTGCGAAAGACCCGCTACCGTTGCCGAAGGGTTGAACACGATCTCGGCTCCATTCAGACCCAAAAGGCGGGCTCCCTCCGGAAAGTGTCGGTCGTAGCAGATGTAGACTCCTACCCTGGCATAGCGAGTTTCGAAGACCGGATATCCGAGATTGCCGGGCTTGAAGAAAAACTTCTCCCAGAACCCGGATGTGTGGGGAATGTGGTTCTTGCGGTACTTGCCCAGGTAATTCCCGTCGGCATCGATCACCGCCGCCGAGTTGTAGTAGACCCCGGCCTGCTCACGCTCGTAGACGGGTACGACCAGCACCATCTCGTACTTCTTCGCATATGGCGCCAAGGCCTCCGTGGTCGGTCCCGGGATCGACTCGGCAGCATCGTACCAGCGCGGGTCCTGGCCCGGACAGAAGTAAGGGGTATTGAACACCTCCTGCAGACACAGGATCTGCACTCCCTGCTCACCCGCCTGCTCGATGAACGGGATGTGCTTGTCGAACATGGCCGCAGTGATCTCCTCGACCGCTCGACTCTCGTCATTGATCGGGTTCGAGCACTGGATCAGTCCACCTTTCACGATACGCGCCATCGCTCGCCTCCTCTCAGTTCCACCGACTCATCAGGACCTTGCGGTCGGTATAAAAATCGAAAGCCTCCCGACCATGCGCCTTGAGATCCCCAAAGAACGAACCCTTGGCACCACCAAAGCTGAAATAGGACATAGGTGCCGGAACACCGATATTGACCGCCGCCATGCTGGCCTCGACCTCGTACTTGAACTGCCTCGCCGCCTTACCGCTGGTAGTGAAGATCGAGGAAGCGTTGGCCAACGGTTGCTGTGCAATGATCGCCATCGCATCATCGAGCGAATCTGCCTTCATGATGCACAGGACCGGGCCAAAGATCTCTTCCTTGCCAATCACCATTTCCGGCGTGACCTGATCGAAGAGGCAAGGACCCACGAAGAAACCGCCGTCCGGCTGCTGATTCTGCCGCCCATCGTGAATGAGTTCAGCCCCTTCACTGATCCCCTGCTCGACATAACCCAGCACCTTGTCGCGATGACTCGCCGAGATGACAGGCCCCATGGTAATGCCTTCCTGAAGCCCATCGCCCACCCGGATCTCCTGCGCACATCGCCTGAGCCCATCCCGTAGCCACTCATGGCTGTCACCAACAGCCAGCGCAATGCTGCCGGCGAGACAGCGCTCGCCCGCACACCCAAAGGCCGACGCTGCGATCGCCTGAGACGCATGCTCGCGGTCTGCATCGGGCATCACCACCATGAAGTTCTTTGCTCCGCCCAAAGCCTGCACACGTTTGTGCTTGGCTGCTGCGGTCTCGTAGACATATTCGGCTACCGGACTGGAGCCAACAAAAGACACGCCCTTGACCTGCTCGCTCGACAAGATCGCATCGACCACCTCCTTGTCACCGTTGACGAGATTGAGAACTCCCGGCGGGAATCCCGCTTCCGCGATCAACTCGAACAACAAGCGCGTGCTCAGCGGAACTTGCTCGGACGGCTTGACGATGAAGGTGTTTCCAGCAGCAACCGCGAAGGGGAAGAACCACATCGGCACCATCGCTGGAAAGTTGAAGGGGGCAATGCAGGCGAACACGCCCATGGGCTGCCGGATCGCCTGACAGTCGATTCCCCGGGCAACATCCTCGAGAGTCTGCCCCATCATCAAACTCGGAGCACCGCAAGCCACCTCGACGCACTCGATACCACGGCGAACACTGCCGCGAGCCTCGGCCAAAGTCTTGCCATGCTCGCGTGTCACGATGGTCGCCAGATCTTCAGCCCGCTGCTCGAGCAGATGCCTGAGCTCGAACAGATAACGTGCACGCTCGACGGGCGGCGTTACCCGCCACTGCTGATAAGCGCCACACGCCGCCTGCACGGCGCGCTCGACATCCTCGGCCGATCCCAGGGGCACCTCGGCCAGGACCTCTTCCGTGGCCGGATTCCAGACGGGCTGATAACGCTGGGTCTCGGCCTCGATCCACTCGCCCCCCACATGGTTGCGCAAACGCTCGACTGTCATGGCAAGTTCCTCGATACCAAAACGACGAAAACAAATCAGCCTACCGCAGGGAGGATGGGTGTTCAATCTTGCCCTCTGTGCAATGTTGATGGCTTTCCACACAGCATATGGACCCTTTGTGGATCGTTGAGTCTGGATGTCGTGTTCGAACTTCACTAGCCTCACCCGCATGATCCGCCGTGAAACCTCACCCCTTCCCGAATCAGCAGCGAACCCTTGCATCTATCTGGTGGGTGCCCACTCCACCGGCAAAACAACCCTGGCGCGCTGGATCCGTGATCAGTACGGCATGCCGATGATCTCCGAGGTTGCCCGGGGTGTGCTGGCCGAGATGGAAGCCCAACTCGATACGATGCGCTCCAACGTCGAGCTCGTCAGCCGCTACCAGGCGCAGGTCTTCGAGCGGCAGATCGAAGCCGAGCAGGCGCACCAAGGCTCCTTTGTTTCCGACCGGGCTTTCTGCAACCTCGCCTATGCCGCGCACCATGCCACCATCCTCTCCGAAGTCGCTCGTGATCCGCGGATGGCTCACTACATGCAGTCGGTTCGTCAGGGCATCGTCTTCTTCGTCCGGCCACACCGCGAACTTCTGGCATCCGATGGTGTGCGAGAGCGAATGGATTGGGAAGAAGTCCTGCGTATCGATGGCATGGTCAAGTTCATGCTCGAGATGTTCGACGTGCCTTACATCCCCATGGCATCCCTGTCGATGCAAGAACGTATCCGCCTGATCGAGAGGGTTCTGGATCTCGCGGGACTGGAACGGAAGAACATCGAGGGCCCCTATCTGCCCGCTGCCGAGGATGGTGATCACCAGCTCACTCCCGGTGAAAGAGCTGAATGGTCCGAATCAGCCGCCGACTGAATCTCCACGCACGGACAACTCTTCCGTCTCGATATCTCCGCCAGCTACCGCCAGAAATTCATCATCCCCGCCGACACCAGAGCCACGAGCCGAGACGAGGGCCAAGGCCGCAAGATTCATGACCAGACCGTAGACACCGGCATGGATCGCCCAGGGTCGCCAGCCCGGCATCACAGTGAAAGCAACAGTGACCACGGTGCCCACCACAAGACCGGCCAAGACCCCCGGACCCGTGACACGACGCGTGTAGAGCGTCACCACAAGCACTGGAGCAAACTGCACGATTCCTCCGTAGCTCGCCAGCAACAGAGTGACCAGGGAACCTCGATAGGCCATCGCCACCAGATAGCTTGACACGATCACCGCGACCAGAAGCCAGCGGATCATGTTCCTCTCGGCTACCGGCGTGGTTCGCTTCTTGCCGGCGACCACCATGCCATCGCGCACCGCGATCGAGGCTGCGGCGTGAGCCATGGCATCGCCCGACGACATCGATGCTGCCAGGGCACCGGCACAAAACAGCCCGACCAGCAAGGCCGGCACTTCGGGCATGTTCATCAAAAGATGCGGCAGAATTTGATCGGCCTTATCGGGAGAGGAACCCTCGAACAAAACTCCGGCAAAGCCGATCAGGAAGATAGGGATCAAGAAGATCTGAAAGGTGGGATAGAGCACCACCGTCCGACGGATCGTCCGATCATCACGAGCCGAAAAAGCCCGCATGAACAGATGCGGCCAGCAACTGAATCCAATCGTCGAAACAATGACCGCCGTCGTGTATTCCCCCCAGTTCCATGGCGCACCCGAAGCGCTCAAACCCGGCGGGTCCAGCAACTCCGGACGCTGGGCAGCGATCTCGGTGAACATCGCACCCACTCCCCCATACAGTTGATACGGCACCCAAAGACCCAGCGCCCAGGCCAGCACCATCATGAAGATCCCCTGGAAGGTATTGGTCCACCCCACCCCGAGGACTCCGCTGGCAAGCAGATAGACGAGCACAACCCCGTACACCCCTGCTGCACCCAACCATTCGGGAATCTCCCCATGCGTCACCACGCTGAGGACATAGCCTGCACCCTTCATCTGCAGAGCCAGATAGGGCACGAAAGCCGCCACGCTGACCAGCGCCATGATGCCGGCGATGGCGGGCATCTGAAAACGAGCCGCCACCATCTCCGCCTGTGTGACGAAGCCATATCGACGCCCGACCCGAGCTGCGCGTGGCCCCAGGAAATAGAAGGGGAGAAGGCCGAAAACTCCGTAACCGAGAATGTAGAGGACGGCAACGCCACGCGAGTAGGCCCAGCCAGGCCCGCCCAGAAAAGCGAAAGCGCTGAACACGGACGCGCCCGTGATGAAGTAGAGCATCACCAAGCCCAGTGAACGATCACCGGCAACATATCCAGTCGTCGTCTCACTCGCGCGACGCCCGGGCAAGATCCCCAGCACCAGGCAAAGCGCGAGATAGCCGAAGATGACCGATAACACGGTGGCCGAATCACCCATCGGTCAGCCCTCCTCACCGGTCATGACGTGGTAGAGCAGGACAGCGACAAAACCCACGACCAGCCAGATCACGTGCCAGGCCAATGAAAAGGGTAGGCCGAAGATGAAGGGGTAGGTCCGGTCAGCGAACAAGGCGAAACCCGGCCAGATCATCGCCAGTATCGATACAGCAACCACCAGCGCCAGGCACCACCGCGCAACACGCCTCCAGCCTTCCATGCGGACAGGTTACCAGACCCATCCCCAGGCCTTTCCGTGCCTTTTCGACAAGGCCGAACTCATCGAAATCTTCGTCCCGGCAGTAAATCTCCGGCGATCGCAAAATCGAGTTAAACTACCTGTAGAAGGATCTGAAGTGACCATACGAATCCTCATCCCCCTCATCGGGCTCCTGGCAATCGGACTCGCCTGGGCGGCTATGTCTTCGACCGACGCCGACCCGGTGACAAATCCAGCATCGCAGGTCGAATCGGCCACTCGACCGCCACCAACATCGCCCGACATCGCCGCCGAGCACGCCGACGGACAACCAGCACCATCGGCCCAAACATCGGGCATAGGCAAGACCGGACCGGCCCCTGCAGGTGCGGCCATCTTCCCTGACGGAACCTGGCTATCCCCTCTCAACGATGTCGAGAAAGCACCGAACTTCCCTGGCTTCACTCCGGGAGTCCCCTTCTCGCCTGTCGTCAAGATCTACCACAGCGCCGAAACCGGCCTCGACTATTACCAGCATGCCGACGGCTCGCATTCGACCACCTACCGAGCCCTCCACCAAGAAGGCCAAAAGAGCTACTACGCCGCCACCTGGATCGTGGCCAATCCAAAAGATCCCCTGCCACTCAAGTCCCGACGCTAACGAGACCTCACGTGTTCTTCACCACCGACAGCATTCACCGCGAGACGAGCAACTTGCCAGGCGACCAATCTTGGCGCAGACTTGATGTATGGGGGCTTCATTGAACATCGTCCGCATCGCCTTTGGTGGCGCATGCTTGGCCACGATTGCCGCCCTGGTGACAGCGCACGGCATCCAGGAAAAGCCCTTCTACAATGGCAAGACCAACTTCACGACCCGTGGAGGAACAACAGCGGCTGCCGCACAACTCTACATGATGCAACCACCCCTGTATCACACGGGTTCCCATGAGACGATCGGGTTTCGTTCCCAGATGCAAGATCAGGAAGCCGCCACCAAGGAGGTCTGCGTCTTCAGCTTCGTCAAGTATGCCAGGGACGGCAAATCCCCTGATGAATCGCCGACCGGCGAGATCTTGAACATCACCTATCCCCTGTTCGGCTTCGGAGACAAGGGCTCCAAGGCCTACAGCTTTGTATTGACCACGGGCTTCCCACGACGCCTCCCCGACCGTCACGGCATCGGCATCGGCATCGCAGCGAATGCCAGATGGCCTCGCGATGGCTGTTCGATCCACGCCCAGCTCAACGTCAAGACCGACTCCAGGCACCTGCGAGTGCAAGCTCCTTTCGACAAGCAGGTCTGGGCCTTCGAGAAGCTTCCCAGCAAGATCACGGCGCAACCGCTCGGTGGACGGACCCTCGACATCCTGCATACCACGGGCCTGTTCATCGAGCCCACGCTGCAAGCCTTCATCAAGTCACCAGCCTATGGGCTCGGCACCGAAACCCTCTACGGGCCGGAATCCATGCACCCGTCAGCAGCGCGAGGAGATCAACTCGGTTACAGCATCTCCGGCGGTCAGATCGGAGCCGACGGCTGGGGTTTCATCTTCCTCAGCGATCGACTCGCCCCCAAACCCATCCCCTTCCCGCCCGCACTGATCGGAAATATCTACCTCAACCCGTCGACGCCCTTGTTTCCAATCCTGCTCCATCAAGTTCGCCTCGATTCCATGGGCGCGGGCACATCGGTAACGATCCCCTTCCTTGCATTCCCCGCTAAGTTCCGGAATTTCTGGGCTCAGTGCATGATCGTGAACCCCTTCACCATGGAAGTGGAACTCACCGATGCGGTCGGTGTCCGTGGTCAGTGACACCACAAGCTGATCGCCACACCGCCTAGATCCGCACGGCCTGCCAGCCGCCATCGCTGCGCTTACCGTCTTCGTTGACCACCCATATCAGGTGCTTGTTCCACGCACCCGGCGCAAAGGTCTTCTTCGCCGGTGGCTCCGACAACTGGTTTCCGTAGGCCTTGTCTATACCGGGAGCAGACGGGCCGCCCAGCATCAGCATGTAGAGAACCGTCGGCTCGATCTCGATGGCGCTCTCCCAAACAGGCAAGTCCCCATGCTTGTCATCCGTCGCGAAGATCGGAATCTCCATGGGAATCGTCTTGGTCAAGCTTCGATAAGGCGGTGGCCCACTGGGGTCGTTGGGGACGAACAGCACCAGGCGAGCACCCGGTCGGATCCCACGTCCTGCCACCCGAAAGCGTCGCGGAGCTTCGTGTCGCAAGTTCTTGAGGCCCAAAGAAGGACCATCTTGGCGAAGACCATGCTGCAAGATCCGCAGCAGGCGCAGCGAAGGAGGCTCGGGAACCGGAGTGTTCGTTCCCCGATACATACCCGTCCAGTGGAAGTCATTGGACCCCGTGCCCGGCACCCAGTTCCGGGTCAATTCGGGGACGCGTGCGTGGGCGGTATTCGGCGCCATCGGCAAGAGCTTCAAGGATGACGGGGCCGGGCCGGACCGCTTGTCCATCTTGCCATCGGGAGAAGCGAGACGGCGCTCGGATCCCAAAGGAGTCGCCTGGAACACCAGGAGATCACCCGTGCGGGCCGCCAGTCGGAGCAACGCCTTCCTGGTCTTAACCGCCTTGCCACGCTCCTCGTGGTAGCGACCATTCAACGCGGAATACCAGAAGCCGCGCGATTTCCCACCGATCACCGCGTGCACGGCGATCCCGACATTGGCGAGTCTTGCCTGCCGCTCGAAGAAGTTCAGCACGAAATCGGTGAGAGGCTGTTGGGCCGTGACACTGGTCACGCTGAATGGAAAACCGACCAGCGGCGCTGTGCCGGTATCGAATTCCCTTACGAAGCTGGTGATCGCATCGAGCTTCGATGCTTCCGCACCAGGAAAACTGTGACCGAAGACAAAGACGTTGAAGCCATTGATCGATCCCAGAGTCCCTTGGTGTTCCAGGCCAAACTCGCCGGTCACGATCGTGCTCAGGGTCTGGGACCCCGTCTCCAGACGTGATTCCTTCTGCATGAGCCCACGCAAGCCCGTAGTCTCGACCGGTTGCGGCGTCGACACCCCGATCCGGGTGATCTTGTTGTTGCTACCCTCGGGCAGGAAATGACACTGCACGCAGGAACGACCTGCCATGATCGGATCGACCACTCCGGTCGTCTGATGGGCAAGCCGCAGCGTATGAAAGAGCTTCAGGCCACGCTTTCCCGCCGTCCCATCGGTCTTGTCAGGGTCACCGAAACGACCACTGTAGCTACGATCAAAGGGCTGTTCGGGATTAGGCGGATAAGCCAACGAGTTGGTGAAGGCCTCGAACTTTTTCATCTCGGCGACCGGAAGACCGCGAAGAGGCTCCCCGGGGCCGGCAAGGTTTTTCGCCTTGAACAGACTCACGAAAGCTCCATTGAAGGACTGGACGAAGTCAGCATCGGCCCGCCAATGGTAGGGAGCATTCGTCAGGAAGGACTGGGCGTCACCGCGCATCTCCCAATTGACGAGCCCCTGCATCGATTGCGTCACCAGAGGGCCCTTGTCATTCGAAAAATGCGTCATGCCCAGGATCCGACCATCGGTGACGCCGTCGATCAGATCCTTCGGCAACGGAGTCGGCGCAGCGCTCGTCGGCGCACTCAATTTCCAGGCGAGCCCATCGGTCCTCCCATCAAGGTGACAGCTCGCACAGGCGACGAAGCCGTGCCCGGAGATCTTCGCGTCATAGTGAAATCTTCGACCCGCACGAATATGTGCGGGAGTTGGATCGTTGTTCAAGGCAACAACCGCCAAGAGTTTCTCGGCTACCGGATCGAGCACGGCGATCGAGTTGTCGAGACGATTGAGAGCATAGAGTCGATCTCCTGGATCACCCGGCAACCCAGGGTTGGCGCGCTTGAACGCCAAGCCGCGCGGACCGGCCATCTGGTTGGTCGAATGACGTGCCACCGACACATCGATCTTGCGGATCGTCCAACCCGCAGGGTTCGAGCCCACAGGCTCGATCACGCCGATCCGATCGCTGTGGAAGGCTGCCACAAAGACCTTGGTTACCGAACCGCCCTTCTCCATCAGGGCAACATCGGTCGGATGAGCCAAGGCCATCTCCTTCTTGACCGGCTTGCCGGAACTGTCCGCGTTCAGATCTCGCGTCATCGTCTTCGGCGACTGTCCGCCGGCACCGGTAACCCTGTGAAGCAAGCTGGTCACGAAACCCGTCGGCACGTCGGCGACCGCCTTCAGACCATTGAGGAAATTCTGCGCCTCGCCACCAACAGCCCACAAGTCACCATTGCTGGCAGCTGCCATCGCATATTTCTGCGTCCCCAGCCCACCGAGGGTCGAGAGCCGACCTGTGACGAAATCGAAACTCCACAGATCCTGATCGTGAAAGAAGGAGTGGCCGCCACGAAAACCGAGCACGAACAGCTTTGACCCGACCATGGCAACCGCACGCGGCTCCTTCAAGGCAGCCTTGACCGATGTCAAACTGTCCACCAGGTAGATGCGTTCGGCGGCACCGGGGACCACCGGGAGCAGGGTCCGGCCATCTCGCCAACTCATCGAACTCGTCGAATTGTGCGTGACGAACAATGTTCGACTCGGCTCATGAACCGCGACCATCATCGGTTCATCACCGACCCACTGCGTCCGCTCAAGTTGCACCCGCAATGGCCGACTCGGCCCATCCGATGACACAAAAATTGAACTGATGGAATCGCCAACCATGTTGGCGACGTAGACGCGCGAGAGTGCTGCCGAGTACACGACCGATACCGGTTCCTGCCCGACGGGTACTCGCTTGATCAGCTTCATTCCGATCGTGTCGTAGACCTCGACCGATCCATCGGGCGTGTTGCACGCCAGAACGTAGTCGTGCCCTCCGATCCGCGCCACACTGATCGGCTTGACCTGCGGCGACTCGAAATTCAGGTAGCCCTCGGTGCCCTGCCCGAACAGAGGTGCCAGCAGAAAGAAGGCCACCGCCAGGACCCTGAAGTGATTTCGCTTAACGGAGTTCATGCCCACCGGAGATGCGCTGCGCCATAGAAAGGGAACCGAGTCCCATCGGAAGATGGCCAGATCAACGTCTAATCATACCACAGAAACCCCATTCCGGGAGATCGAAGCACCCGTGATGAGGGCTTGCAACCAGTGCGCGAGACGAGGTTTCTCGCAACCTCTCGCCAGCGCCAAAAAATCGCCGATTGCTAGCGGAAATGGAGCCAGGCCGTATTGCTCAGCACCGCCATCTTTCGCGTTGGTTCCACGATCACGGCCTGAATCGCGAGCTTCTTGCCCTTGAAATAGGAACTGTTCGGGATCGGAATCGAAGCCGATCCACGACCCTCGGCCCCGGCATTCGAGAAGGACACCAGGGGCAACAGAAGTCGCGCGTCGAGACCGAACCATCCCATGAGCGATATCAGCTTGGTCTTGGGACCCACGCCTGTGCTGATGAAAACATGAGTCGCCAAGGGGGACTTGGCGTGATTGTAATTCACGCCGTACGACAGGATATCGGCCACCGCATTCGCACCGACCACCTCGTCATCGCCAATGAGGATGGCGGACTCGGAATGCATCAGGTGCCAGTTCGGCTTGATGTCATGCGAAAAAGAAATGAAGCCACCCGCATGACCACCATTGGCCGTGTAGTCCGGCCGCTGAATCATCATCACCGGCGGCGTTGCCGGATCGAGATCCGAAGCCCAGGTCATGTCGGCATCGCCGACACCGAGCGTCACGCGCGGCTTCACCACCTCGGGAAGAAAAAGCCCCTCGACATCACCATCGGCACCGAACAAGGGACTCGGCCCGATCGGCTTGGCACCCTTCTGTAGCGGCAAGGAGACCACCACCGAGGTTCCGCTGGCGCGACCTGTCTTCGCATCGAAGTCGAGGATCCGGATCGCGCTCTGATCGGTATAGAAAAGTTTGAGCTTGCCGCGAACCTTGCCGACCGCCGGATGGACATTCTTCAGGCTGCCGAGGCCGGTGATCGCCTGCGGACTCCCGAAGGCTGTTCCGACCGCAGCACGAGTGGCAAAAAATGGACCCGTCGGGCGATCGAACACGGCGATCAAACCCGTGTTATCGATCATCAGATGCTGGTCATCCGCCGTCGAGTTCAGGGCTCGAGCCTCGGCATTCGGAGCGAAGGTTCCCTTGAAGGGATCGAAGGTTCCCATCAAAAGGCCAGCGGACTTGTCGTCACCACCAAGGAAGCCAGGTAATCCGCCAACCGTCAGACACGTGCTCCACTGCCCTGCAGGATTGTTCGACAAACGCATGTGCTGAACCTGTCGAATATCCTTGCCCGGAACGGAATTGAACGAGTTGATGATGATCCAGCTGGGCTTGGGCATGAAGCTCCAACCCGGCGGCGACTGGGCCGGACAAAGCACAGCGAAGAACGCCGCCAGGGCGACAGATATGACCGAAGGTAAGAAGCGTTCCATGGTTCCTTTACTGGATGCCATCCATTCAAAAGGGCAGGGACAGGCAAGAGTCCGCGATCCGAGCGATCTCCATAGAAAGACTAACACGGTGGCCACCACCGTGAAGTGCTCGGCCAGGCGTGGCGCGACCTTGTGCCACA
>CAZIVO010000058.1:0-12084 GCA_964542765.1 uncultured candidatus Brocadiaceae bacterium
TGTGCTGGTCGGCGTGCACGCCACTGATATTGGTGAAGGAGGTGCCGCCGTTGGTACTGCGATAGAGGCTTTGCCCACCGACCACGAGAAGGTTGGAGTTGGTAGGATCGACCCAGATGATGTTGGCATACCACCCGAACACGAGGTTGATCGAAGAGTTGCGGAGGGTGTAGGTCTTGCCTCCATCAGAGGACCGATAGATGCCACTGTTGCCACCGGACACGTTTGCTGTCGAGGCGTAGACGATCGAGGGTTTGCTCTTGGCATAAGCCAGTTCGACGCGGCCATTGCCGGAGCCGATGCCGGTTGCTGCTGTCCAGGTGGCGCCCGCATCTGTCGAGTAATAGGCTCGGTTGTTGATGCCCGCGACGGCCAGATTGCCGTTGGTCGGGTGATATTTTACATCCCTCAAGGTGCCGCTCAGGACCTTTGTCCAGGACGATCCGGAGTTCGTGCTCCGGAACAGACCTTTGGTGGTGGCCGCCAGGATCGTGCTCCACGAGCTCTTGGGAATGGCGATGCGGTTGACGTAGTTGAAATTGGAGTTGGCGGTGCTGGTCAAGCGCGTCCAGGTCTTGCCAGAGTCAGCGGACTTGTAGATGCCCGCGCCCTGCTGAAACATCCGCGAGCTACCGAAGCCTTCGCCGGTTCCTGCGTACATCGTGTAGGAAGATCCAGGCGCTCCAGTGATGCAGCAGATCGCCAGGCTGGCCGGGAAATCGTTCACCGCATTCCATGAGGCGCCCGCATCGGTGCTTCGCCAGATGCCGCCACCGACCGAACCGAGCACCAGAACATTTGCATTGCTGGGCTGGATCCACAGCGATCGGGAGCGGCCGCCGACATTGCCAGGGCCGAGCCAGCGCCATGTGCCCGGCTGGATGCCGCCATTGTCGAACTCCAGCGCAACTGCCTGCTCGCGTTGCTCGACTGCTTTCATCATGGCGTTTTCGGGAACGTTGCCATTCTCATCGGCCCAGGTTTTCCATCGCCATTCCTGTGCGCCGTCAGGCGTTTGAGATTTGCCCTCCTTCTTTTCGACTGCGGCGTTGGCGAGCGTCGAGCTTGTGCCAGCGCTCTGGGTTTGCTGATGACCGGCGCAGCCGACGAGGAAGGCAAAAACGACGAGGAGGGGGATTCTCATGGTGCTTGGTAGGGATGAGGGACTCTCGGTGGTTCCGAGGAGGAGGGGGAGTTCTTGGCCCGCAAGGGGAGGGCAGCGCAACAGGGTAAAAGTTTTTGGCGTTTTAGTCACTCCTCACCCCTCCGTTGTCCTCCATTTTGATGTTGCCACCGTCGAGGCTCTATTCTCGGAATCCTGTGCAAAGGGTGTTCAGGAGACCTTCAGGTGGTTCGTCCCGTGTTGGTGATCCACCAGCGATCTGCAATCCGGAAGATCGCTGGCGGGGCGTCTTCTCCCGAAGGCGGTGAGGTGACTCACTGCTCGGAGATGCAGTAGAGATTCTCTCTTCCGCGAAGATAGATCTCGCTGCCGACGATGGCTGCGCTGGCGTCGAAACCATCATCGAGTTGGTTGGTCGCGATCTCCTGGTACTGCGCGCCCAGTGCGATGACCTTGGTCACGCCTTCGCGGGATGTCAGGTAGACGCGGCCGTCAGCCCCTACAGGAGAAGAGTAGACCGTGCGCAGGCCGTCGAGGCGCTGGCCTTC
Organism: uncultured candidatus Brocadiaceae bacterium; assembly: GCA_964542765.1. Classification (GTDB taxonomy): domain Bacteria; phylum Planctomycetota; class UBA1135; order UBA1135; family UBA2386; genus CAZIVO01. The sequence continues at coordinate 1,672 of CAZIVO010000058.1, forward strand.
GTAGTGGGTCTCGCCGGTTCGAGCATCCAGGCAGGAGAGGATGCCGGTGTTGGTGCGCAAGTAATAGATGAGGTTGCCGTACAACAGCGGTGAAGGTGTGTAGGCAGTACCGCGGTTGTGGCTCCACACAATCTGGTCGCTGTCGGAGATGTCGCCCTTGGCTCCTGCCAGGCGAATGGCTTGAATCGCCGAGCCTCGGAAGCCGCTCATCAGGTAGACCAAGCCGTTCGAATAGACGGGTGTGGGGATGCAGTTGGTAGTCATGCCCGAGCAGGACCAGATGACTTCTCCTGTTTCCAGGTCATAAGCGCGAGAGGCGCGCGTTGCGGGGATGATCGCCTGAAGGCGACCTTCGACAGGGATGATCAGCGGCGTTGCCCAGCTGGTGACCTCGTCTCGTGGTTGACGCCAGAGTTCCTCCCCCGTTCGTTTGTCCAGCGCCACCACGAAGGAATCACCTTCATGGTCCCAGTTGACCACCAGGGTATTGCCGTGCAGAGCGGGAGAACTACCCTCGCCGAACTGGTTGCGAGTGCGCATCTGACCGAAGTCCTTCGACCAGATGATCTTGCCTTGCAGGTCCAGGCAGTGCAGGCCGCGGGACCCGAAGTGGGCATAGATGTGCTCACCATCGGTGATGGGCGAATTCGATGCGTTGCTCCCCGTCGAGTGGTGACCTTCGTGGGGGAGCACCTTCTTGATGGGTGTTTTCCAGGCGATCTTGCCGTCGCTGCGATCGATGGCCAGGACAACGAACTCTTGCTCGGTGGTTGGCTTTTGGCTGCCGAAGCCGCGGAAGCCACCGGAACGTCCGCTCGATCGCCTTCGGTCACGTGTTGGTGGTCGTCGTTCGGGTTCTTCGGCCCGGGCAGTCGGTGTTCCGGTATTCACCGCCGCCGTGAGGTAGATGCGGTCCTTGACGATGATCGGCGAAGAGTTTCCCAGTCCCGGCAAGGCAACTTTCCAGCGGATGTTCTTGTCCTCGCTCCACTGTGTGGGCGGCTTGGCGTTTCGAGCGACACCGGTTTTTTCGGGACCTCGCCAGCTGAACCAATCGCCACGCGTCTTTTTTTCTTCGGCTTCCCCGCGAACTACCCGGCCATACATGTGACCACCGTGATCTCCTCCCGACCACATGCCCGCATACTGGTTTCTGTGGATCAGCACACGCGCCGTGTAGGTTCCGAGCAGCGGGATCTTCATGTCGGAGACCTGGATCATCGGTGTGTCGCCGGACCACTTCACCTGAACCACGATCGGGATCGTGACCGAGCGCTTCCCGAACTCGACCTTGGCGTGGAATCTCCAGCGATCTCCCTCCACCTTCTCTACCTTGTAGATGGTGTAGCTCTCTTCTTGCGGCGGCTTTTCCTCACCGGTGACGGTGAAGACGCCAACCATTTTTGAGTTGGTCATGAGCTTTTCGAAATCGACTTCGCGTTGAGTGAGTTCCTGGGCCTTGGGAGCCGAGACTGCACTTAGGGCGAACACCGAGAAGATGATCGGAATGGAGCGGAGAACATTCATGTGGCTGGCCTGTTATGGAGAGGGTGGCTGCGCTGGATATTACCGCAGAGGTGGTAGTGAGGTGTACGGTCAGGGTCGACGAGGGATGGAAAGAGGCGGAGATCGGGCCTCACGGTGGCGCCCGACTGTTCAACCGGTCATTTCACCGAGTGCCTGGCTGAAGGAGGTCATGTCCTTGAAGACGTCGCCAACCAGACAGTCGATCAGCGCCTTCCTCTGTTCGGGATATCGATCCAGGAACCTGCGGAAGCTGAAACCAGGATCGTAGAAGGCATGGATCAACTGGCTGAACATATCGGTACCGGCATCGAGGAGTGGCACGGCCGCGCCGAGCGTTTCGGCGGAAAGATCCCCGGTAGCAAGTGCCTCGTGGATGCACAGAGCGCTGCGTTCACCGGATTCGAAGGCGTGCAGGACTCCCGACGAGTAGATCGGATCGAGGAAGATACGAGCATCGCCGACCATGACCCATCCGTCGCCGACTGTCTGTTGGACCTGGAAGGCCAAAGGTCTTCGGGCGCCTCGGACAGGAGAGACACATTCAGCACCGGAGAGTCGTTCGGACAAGGGCTGGCTTTGATCGATCTCGCGCTGCAAAACATCTTGATTGGAGATGGCTTCGGGGAAAAGGTAGTCCGCAGAGCCAACGATGCCGACGCTGATGATGTCGTTGGCCAGCGGGATGTACCATGCCCAGGAACGGTCGGGGAGAATGAGGATGGTCGTTTCGCCGGCATCCAGACCCTCACCACGCGCACCCCCCTTGTAGTAGGACCAGACGGAAACTTTTTCGAGCGTCGGGATACCTTCGCGGAGGCCGAGTTGGTTTCCGATCACTGAGGCGCGGCCCGATGCGTCGACGATGATCTTTGCATGGAGATCGAAGGTGCCTTCTCCCGATCCGACACGCACGCCGACGGCCTTCCCGTTGTCGAAGAGGACCTTCTCCACCGCTGACATCGTGCGTACCTCGACGCCTTGCTCTCTGGCGTGGTCCAGACATAGCTGGTCGAATTCGGTTCGTTCCACCTGCCAGGTGCGGGAGGCATCACCGTCGATGGTCTCGGAGAAGTAGAAGGGGTCGGACTCATCACCTCGGACCGAGACGAAGCGCACGCTGTGCTTGGGAATGAAGTCCGACGCCACGAGTTTCGGTAACAGGTCCAGGCGAGAGAGGGTGCCATGGCTATGGGGAACCAGCGATTCACCGATCGAGTAGCGTGGGAAGTCACCGCGCTCCAGGAGGAGGCAGCGATGGCCTTGCCGGGCGAGGAAACTGGCGGTTGTGGTTCCCGCTGGGCCTCCGCCGATGACGATCACCTCGTAGTGGTTGCTTGCTTCCATGGGCCGCCTGGTTCGCCTCTAGATTTTGATGATCGCTCGCATCTTTATTTTTGGCAAGCGATTGGCGACGTCCGTTACAGCTTGAAGGCCTCGGGCTCAGTCGTTTCCGAGCGCGGGCACGAGGGATCCGCGCGTCGCGAGGAAACTGGCCAGCCAGACCCAGGCAGCGCCGCTGATCGCGATGGAGCCGACAACAATCAAAATGGACATTACCGGCAAGGTCTCATTGCCGAAGCTCGGCAGGATGGCGACCAGAGCGGTGACCGCTCCGCTCAACAGGCCGAGGCCGAGGAGGATCCCGTGTTCGTTCCAGACGAGATTGCGGACGGATCGTGAAGGGAAACCCAGCGCACTGACAAGGGCGAGTTCGCTCCGGCGCTCGAGCGCGTTGCGCAGCACCACCATGCCCAGGCCGACGCTGCCGAGCAGGAGTCCCAATCCACCGAGCGCCTGGAAGATCAGGAGATAGGTGTTCTGGACGGCATTGAATTCCGCGAGCCGCGCACGAGTCGAAGTGAGTGCCAGCCCGATGTCTTCCATTGCATCGGTGAGGTTCGTGGAGATTGACTGTGCCCGGTCGGTGGGTGCATCGATCAAGAATCGGGAGAAGCCGCTCGTCGAGGGGAATCGCTCTTCGAAGTGGCGTGTGGAGACGAGCAGGTTCCCTTGCAGGATCGAGTTGGCGATGGTGCCCACAATCTGGACCTGAAAGCGTTGTCCGTTTTCATCTCGATAGTCCAGCTTGTCGCCGAGACTCTTGTGGAGTGACCATGTCACGCTCGCCTGATCGCCGATCGCTGGCACCACTCCGTCGCCGTAATCGTGATCGAGCAAGGACCATGGGTTTTCGGGGGCAAAGCCGTTCGGAGGGGGGAGAACCTGCGCGAAAGAGAAGGCTTCCCGCTCGGCAAGAGATTGCGCCGGGACACCGAGCAAGGTTGGATTCGAAGGCAGGTTCAAGTTGAGGCAACTCGCATCGTCCCCGTCCTGGACCCGCATGGCGACGACGGAAACGCCTTGCAGATCTTGGTCTTCCAGGCCGAAGGCTTCACGTCCGGCGCTGGTCGAGAGGTCCCGCAGCACGGGCAGGGTCGAGGTTCCGAACAGGGCGAAGCCGCCGGTTCCCGAGCTTCGAATTCCTGGATCTTTCGGTGGTTCGAGGCGGTGAGCTTGCACCGAGATGACCAGGAAGACGCCGCTCGCCAGCAAGGCGATGGTGGCGAGGCTTCGGCCGGGGCGCCGCCCGGCATTGCGCAGTCCGAAGGTGAGCAGGGAGGTCATCTGTCCCTTGCCAGGTTGCCCGATACGGATCAGCAGGAGGCGGCAAGCAGCCATGGCTCCGATCAGCAAGAGGGCGCCGGCACCGAAGAAGGTTCCTGCCGCCTGTGTGGACCCAAAGTCCGAGGACAGGGCCAACGCCGCAGCGAGGATCGGGCAGAGGATGGCCATGGCGAGGCTGATATGCCCGCGACCGGCCTCCATCACGGGGGGCGGGATTCCGTTGCGGCTTGCCAGGAGGTCGACCGCTGGTCGGTCGATGGCCTTGCGCAGAGTCAGGAAGATCGCGATGACGGCGACGAGGATCGAGGCCAGCACCCCTGTTGCGATCGTGGCGGGTTGAACGTGGAACTCGAGCGTTGTCATGCCCACCGCTTCTTGCCAGAGCGTTCCCAGGAAGTGGAGGATGATCCTGGTGTAGCCCATGCCCAGACCCGTCCCGACGATGGCGCCTGCCGTGGCCAGGACCATCGCTTCGAGAAGGATCAGGCGGCGAACTTGCGCCGGGCGAAAGCCCAGAGCGAGGAGGAGTCCGATTTCGCCCGCGCGCTGTTCGACTCCGAACATGAACAGAAGCGAGGTCAGCACGAGCGCAGCGAGGATCAGGAAGAAGCTCAGCCCCAAGAACAGACCACCGAAATCCGTGGCCGAAGTGCCGCTGGACAGGGCCGGGCCGCGAAGGTCCCGGAAGAACAGGCCTATTCTTGCGGGGTCGAGTTCGCGTGGTAATTGCTGCTCGATCCGGCTGGCGAGTGCTGCGTTGCCGCGGATGGCAGTCAGCGTCCCGAAGCGATTGCCCCACAAGGAGCGACCCTCCTGCAAGCTGATGAAGGCCTTGGGAGTGCCGCGATGGTCATCCCAGTATTTCTCGTCGATGTCGCGGATCCGATCCAGCTTGATCGGGATGCCTGGTTCCCAATCCCGGCAATGTTCGCTGTTGGTCAGGCCGGGGAGATCTGGCATCAGCTCGGCATCGGCTGCGATTCCCGTGAGCGGCGTGATGGCGTGAATCTTGAAGGTGCGAGTTGCGGTCTCCAACTGAAGCTGCGATCCCATGATGAAGTAGTCGAGTTCGACTGAATCGCCGATGTCAGCCTGAAGATCTTTGGCGCACCATGAGTTGAGAACCATGCCGTCTTCGGGCATGTCCTCGGGCAGGATGGCCAGTGCGTTTTGAAGGTGTGAACCGCTGGTCGATGTGAGCGGGCCGATCGCGCAGACGGTGGAGTAGGGAGTCGAGCGACCCTGGCTGGTCAAGGCATTGACGAAGTAGGTGAGGATCCCCAGCACCTTGGGTTCGATGGCGGTCATGGCCTCGATCACCGGGGCTTCGAGGAAGACGCGGTCACTCGTCAGTTCGAAGGAGTTCGACGATTCGAGGACGCGGATTGCGAGTTCGGCGTCTGCCAGGGACCAGCATTGCCGCAGTGATCGATCGGCTCGGGCGAGGAGACCGTCGATGTCGGAGCTTCCGCCGATGAGCAGGAGATTGGCGCGCCCTTGGAGTTCCAGCTGCTCTTGAAGCCAGGGCAGGGAGAGAAATACGTTGCCGGGAGGGATCTGGCTCGCATTCAGACCGAATCGGCCGAAATCATCATCGCTCAGAACTTCTTCAACCTCGAGCGGAAGTGCGAAGGAGACATCTTCGATCGTCGCCATGGCCAGATCGCGGGGCAGCAAGCTCGGCTTCTCGATCCGCAGCAGGAAGGACGCTCCCGGTTGAAGGTCGAGTTGATTGGCGAGGTGGGCACTCACGTAAGCTTTGCCGGCGGCGGGAGCGCGCAGGTGTCGGTCAGCTGGGGCGAGTGCGAAGAAGCGTTCGTCGACACCGAGGGTTTGGACGATGCCGGTTTTGGTTTGCGTCCCCGAGATCTTCGCAAAGCCCTGCAGTTGCAGGCAGGGTGCTACCGTGAGGGTGTTCCAGGCATCGTCGACCTCGGGGTCTTGCGCCATTTCTTTGGCGAGTTCGGAACGGAAGAAACGTTCGCCACCGACGAGTGCGATATCTATGCCGCCGATGCGAGCCATGGCTTGATCGCGCAGGCTGAGCCGCACCGAATCCCCGACAGCCAGAGCGCCGACCAGGACAGCGGCAGCGCAGGCAGCCCCGATGGTCACACCCAGGTGGGTGCGCCGAAAATGTGCGAGGCTGCGCAGGATGAGGTCACGGGTCCTCATCTTTCACCTGCCCGGAGATGACGATGGGTGAGCGAGTGGCTTCATGACCTGACTTCGAGAGGGATCAGGCGGCCTTCGCGCAGTTCGAGACCGCGTTCCATCAGGCTCGCAAGTTGCTGGGAATGAGTCACGGTGACCAGCGTTGTTTTTTCCTGTGCGTTCAGCCGACACAGGATATCGCCCAGTTGTTTCGCTCCGTGAGCATCCAGCGAGCCGGTGGGTTCGTCTGCGAGCAACAGCCGCGGCCGATTGATCAAGGCCCGGACCACCGCGACCCTCTGGCATTCTCCTCCGGAGAGCTGGGAGGGTCGGTGATCGACGCGGTCGGCCAGACCGACGTCAGCGAGCAAGCGCTGTGCCCGGTCGGCGGCCTCCCGGCGGAGCGCTTTGTCGGCATGGACGAGGGTCGGGACCATGACATTCTCGAGAGCGGAACATTGCGGGAGCAGATGGTGCGCCTGGAAGACATAGCCGATCTCGTGATTGCGCATCGCTGCCAGTTCATCGGCAGTCATCGTGCCGAGTTGCTGGTCCGCGAAAAAAACCTCTCCCTGAGTAGGAGGCACGAGACCACCGATGATGTTCAAGAGCGTGCTCTTGCCGGATCCTGATGGCCCGACCACTGCCACGGATTCGCCTTCTCTTACCTCGAGGTCGATTTCACGCAGGACTTCACAGGCCTGGGTCGCCGCTTGATAGCTCTTGCTCACTCCCTGTAATGAGACCAGTGTGGTCATTCGTCCCCGTTACCGTAACGAACTGCTCTTCGCGGGTGGACTTGCCGGTCCTGGCCCAGGCTTGTAGAGGGTTACCATCATCCCACCGCAAGCAGCGAGGAGGATGCCGGCAACGAATTGCCATCGAATGCTTGTCCAGCCATTGGCGGGCGGATGGATCGAGAGGGCGACGAGTGCGTTCACGATCGGAGCTCCGGCGAAGATGATCGACATGACCACGGCCGGGTGGCCCTTGGCGCCGAATGCGAGGAGTACACCGAAAGCACCGATCGCGCCGACGATCCCGGCCAGCAAGGACCAGATCACGCCCTTGGCCGGCATGTCCCAGCTTGCTCCGTTGGCGATGAGAACGATGGCCGGGGCCAGCACCGCGAACAGGAAATAGGCGATGCCGACCCAGAAGAAAGCCTTGTAGCGGCCATTTTGCGCATCGCTCATGCCGGCCTGGCCGGTGTGCAACAAGATGCCGTAGACGCCCCAGCTAATGACGGTTGTCAGGGCGAAGACCATCCACAGGCTGGAGTTCTGTCCGTCGTCAGGCATGTGTTTCTCGCTCGCTTTGTCTGAAGGTGATGATGGGAAGCGGCCGCTTTGAACGCGACCGGCTGGTGAGACATCCTACATGCGCGCGGAAAGCTCGATGACCTCGTTCACCATGATTCTTGTGATCGTGGGGAGGCGGTCATGCTGATGGCGTATCCGCCGGAGGCCCCGCAGATCACTTCATGGGGTGTCGACCGGCCTCTCCCGGAGGGTGGCCTGGCAGACCTTTTCGAACTGGCGCGCCATCCGCTCCGCCGTGAAGCGTTCCAGCACGGCTCGGCGACCATGTCGTGCGAGTTCCTGCGAGCGGGTCTCATCGAGCAGGAGGGTCTCGAGCCCCTGGGCGAGGGCTTCGGGGTCATCGGGATCACAGAGGATGCCGCCGCCTGTGGCCTCGAGGATTTCGGGGAAGGACCCGTGCCGGGGCTGCACCACGGGTACACCCGCCGCCATGGCTTCGAGGAGGTAGAGGCCGAAGGACTCCCCGTAGGTTGCCGGGACCGAGAGGACGGACAGGTTGCTGAGAAAGGCAAGTTTCTGTGCGCGGTCGATGTTGGGAAGAAGTTCGAGGTCCTGTTCCCAGCCCCTCGCCCGAATGACACCTTGGAGTTCTTCCATGAGCGGACGGTCCTCGTTCAGCATGGTGCCGGCGATGCTCAGTCGGAGGTCGGGGATGCTCCCCTTTTCCTTGAGGAGGGAGACGGCTTCGATGAGGGTGTCGACTCCCTTGTCGCGACACATCCTCGCCAGATAGCCGATGGTTTTGGGGTTTCGCTCACGGATCGAGGGCGGATCATCTTCGAACCCATCGAGATCCATGCCATTGTGGATGACGTGGAATCGATCATCGGCCACTCCGAGCTTCACGCGCATCGTCTCACCGTAGGAGTGGCTGACGGGAACGAAAGCATCGATGTCGGCGGCGCACCGCCGAAGTTCTTCCCAGGCTTGATCGGAGAAGGGCGGGGGGAGCGTGTCGAGGAATGGAGCTTCACCCTGGAGCGTGGTGATGACCGGCCGCTGCAAAGCTTGCTTGATGGCTTTGGCTGCGCCACAGAGCATGGCATTCGACAGCACCACTACATCGGGTTGGTGACTTGTTGCTGCCCACTCGGCCAGCTTGCGGATTTCGGTCGATTGTCGCCCATCCTTGCCCTTGAGCATCGAGACGGTCATGGGCCCCAGGTCGGGAGCTTCGGTGAGTTTGCTCCGGCGCGCCACCCATCGTAAGAGCCCCTGTTTGTCGAGGAGGTTGGCGATCCAGCGCGGCAGGTGACGCAAGAGCGCTGACTTCTGCTGCAGATACATGTTGATGCCTCCCATGCGTATCTTCTGCCGATCCATGGGTTCCTCCAGGACCAGCGGAAGGTAGAGAGGAACGATCACCACCTCATGGCCCAGCTTGCGCAGCGCGGATCCCAGCCAGCCATCACGCAGGCAACTACCGCAGTAGAAGTTGCCGGTTCCCGGTACCAACAGCATGAGTTTCATGCGTGGACCTGCTCAGCGCCCTTCTTTGTCAGGGTTTGACCGGAACGCATACAGGCGTTTGTCATTGGACCCGACCAGGATCATGCCGGCGGCCACTGCCGGTGAAGAGAAGATGGCCTGGCCGATCTCGTAATTCCAGACCTCGGTGCCGTCATCGAGATCGAGGATGTAGAGGCGTCCGTCTCCCGAGCCGCAGATGACGCGGTCGCCGCAGATGACTGGCGATGCATCGACCTTGCGCTTGGTTTTGAAGGTCCACAGCAGTTCGCCGGTAGCCTTGTCGACGCAGGTGAGGTGCTTGTTGCGCCCGCCGAAGACGATCCTGTTTGGCGCAATCGCGGGCGAGGAAAAGAAGGCGTACTGTGGATCTTGGTGATCCCATAGCAATTGCCCACTCTCGAGATCGATGCAGATGAAGGCATTGCCGTAGTGTCCGAAATATGCCTTTCCGTCGGCGAGGGCCACCGAACCGGCGACGTGGCAGTCTGTGCCGAGATCGACCTCAGCAACTTTTTCTCCGGTGGTGATGGAGATGATGTGCAGCACGGCATCGCAGCCGCCGAAGATGACATGGTCGCCCAAGATGGCGGGTGTGCCATTGACGTAGTTTTCGGTTTCGTACTTCCAGAGCAGTTCGCCATCTTCTGGGCTGAAGCAATACAGGTGGGTGTCGTAGCTGCCGACGAGGATGCGGGTCTTACCGTCGGCTCCGCGGGCCCAGTTTGCGCCGCCGAGAATTTTGTCTTCGGTTTCATACTTCCAGATCGACTTGCCGGTCTCGGCATCGAGGGCATGGAAGAAGAAGTCGGCCGATCCGAAGAAGACCCTTCCGTCATGCACGAGAGGCGGCGCGTCGATGATGTCGTCGGTGGCGAAGGACCACCGCTTCTTTCCGGTTTCGAGTTCGACGGCATAGAGTGATCCATCGCTGGAACCGAAGAAGGTGAGCCCTTTGGATACCACCGGCGAGGAGACGATGGCTCCTTCAGTTTGAAACGTCCAGGCCAGCGCCGGTTGCCCCTGCAGTGATCCGGGCGCCACCCCATGCAAGGATGGATTGCCACGGTAGATCTCCCAGTCACTGGCAACTTCGGTTGCCTCGGTTTGCTGCGGGGAATCGTTGCTGTCACTGCCCGAGCAGGCAATGGCCGTGAGCAGCAGGACAAGGAGGCTATGTTTCATCGAGAAGAACGTGGCATGCCCCTTGTTCAGCGTGACGTGTCTCGTCGAGAGTGAGTCGCTGAAATTACGAGATAGGCTGGTCATTGCGTGTTCGATGGGTCAGTCCTTCTCGATCCGGTAAAGATGGGTGATC
>CAZIVO010000058.1:12094-21584 GCA_964542765.1 uncultured candidatus Brocadiaceae bacterium
CAGGATGAGCGTGTCGCCGACGACTGCGGGTGAAGCCATGAAACCCTCGTCGAGTTCGTTGACCGCGAGTTCTCGGAATTCATCGGCTGCTTCGATCACCACGCTTCGACCATCGCGATCGAAGAAGTAGATGCGTCCGTTGGCGTAGATCGGTGACGCACAGTATTCGCCGCCGATGCGCTCTTTCCACAAGAGGTCACCAGACCTGGCTTCGCGACAACTCGCGACTCCTGAGTTGTCGACCATGTAGAGTCGGCCGTCGATCAGCAATGAGGAGGGGATCGTGGGGATATTGCGGCGTTGGCTCCAGATGATGTTCGATTCGGTGACATCGCCTTCGCCGTCGGTTTTGACGGCGATGAGGCGAGGGAGCATGAAGCCCGTGTTCAAGAAGAGCAGACCGTTCTCCATGAGAGGTCGTGCTGACATGGAGAAACCCTTGTGGCGTACCATCCAGAGTTCTTTGCCCGAGTCAGGTTCGTAGCCGACGGTGGCGCCGGCGCCGGAGCTGATCAGCCGTGACCGACCATCAACATCGATGATGATGGGGGTGCTGAAGGCCTTTTTCAGGTCGGATCGCTGACGTGAGAGGTCCACCGTTCGGTGGGTCTTCCATCTGGTGTTGCCGGTTTTCTTGTCGAGGGCGATGACGTACTGCACATCGCCACCGTCGACGTTGAAGATCAAAAGATCGCGATACAGGACCGGTGATGATCCAGGGCCCTCCTTGTGATCGCAGTTGAGGTCTCGGCGTTCCCAGAGGGTTTCCCCGGAGTCGGTATCCAGACATGCCGTGCCGTAGGTGCCGAAATGAATATAGACCCGGCCTTCTTCGATCGTCGGCGATGGCGAAGCGAAACTGTTGAGTCCGTTGATGGGATCGGGATGTTCGACCGTGAACAGTTGTCGGTCGATGATGGTCTTGCCGGTCTTCAGATCGATGGCGATGACGTGGTTCTGGTGGCCGTCGGCAGTCGCCGAGGACAGCCAGACCCGATCGCCCCAGACCACTGGAGATGACCAACCCTTGCCGTGGACGGGGGTTTTCCAGCGAACATTCTTCTCCTCGCTCCAGCGGAGCGGGATCTGGGCCTGGGGGGCGTGGCCATCCTGACGAGGCCCGCGATAGTCGGGCCAGGTCTTGTCGAGGTTGGTCCCCTGTGCGCACAGGGCTGCTGTCAGGGTGATGAGCCCCCATGACGAACCGGCGAAGATCCCTGTAGATCTCATGCGGACATCCTACTCAAAGAGTCGCTTGTGATCCCCTCGCAGTACATCGCCTTGGCGGGGAGATCTCGCATATGATGCGGCAGATTTCCAAGTTAGGCCTTCAACGAGAAACCTGATGAATGTGAGAAGTTGCTGGGAACTCCTTTGCTTGCTCTGTTTCTGCGCTGGGATTTCGGCCCAGTCTTGGCCGGGTTTTCGCGGCCCTGCGGGAAATGGGATCTGCGCGGTTGAAACGGCCCCCGTGACCTGGGGTCCCGAGACGAACGTGAAGTGGAAGGTCGAGTTGCCCCAGCCGGCGAACGGCAGCCCGATCGTGATTGGCGACAAGGTGTTTTTAGCCTGCGCCGCCGATTCCGAGGGAAAGCAGCGATCGCTGCATTGTTTTTCTCGCCCGACAGGCGAACAGTCTTGGGTGCGCACGGTCGAGATCGACGAGAAGATGCCGACCCACAAGACCAATCCGTACTGTGGGTCGACTCCTGCCAGCGATGGTGATTGCATCGTGATCTGGCACGGTTCAGCCGGCCTGTTCTGCTACGACCTGGATGGCGAGGAGATCTGGAAGCGCGACCTCGGTGAGTTCCGACATATGTGGGGGTACGGTACCTCGCCGGTGATCCATGGCGGCAAGGTGATTCTCAATGCCAGTCCGGGGGAGACCGTTTTCTTGACGGCTCTCGACATCGAGACTGGCGAGACGATCTGGCGAACCGACGAGCCGGTGGTTGGCGATGGCCAGCGCAACGAGAACAATAAGTACATGGGTAGCTGGTGCACACCGGTGGTCATCGAGTTCGAGGACGAGGAACAGGTCCTGTGCACTCAGGCAACGCGGGTGGTGGCCTACGATCCCGAGGACGGAAAGATCATCTGGTTCTGCCGGGGCGTTTCGCATGCTCGCGGTGATCTGGCGTATTCGTCGCCGGTTGTTTCCGGGGATGTCTGCGTGGTCATCGCCGGTTTCAAGGGGCCGGGCATGGGTATCCGCCTCGGTGGCAAGGGGGACGTAACCGAGACACACCGCCTCTGGAGAAAAGAGGACAGTCCGCAAAGCATCGGTTCGGGTGTCAGTCTCGATGGCCGGATCTTCATCCCGCATGCGGAAGGTGGCGGTATCTCTTGCGTGGACCCAAAGACTGGTGATGAACTCTGGCAGGAACGTTCCTCACGCGCGCAGCAGTGGGGCTCCATCGTCTTTGCTGCAGGCCGGATGTATTTGACGAACCAGCAGGGGGAAACCATCGTTTTTGCCCCTAACACCGACAAGTTCGAGTCGATTGCCAGGAACGATCTGGGGGAGGCCGGCAATTCTACCCCGGCATTTTCCGATGGTGAGATCTTCATCCGCACACACGAACGGCTCTACTGCATCGTCGAATGAGCATGCGAACAGAAATGATTGCCGTCTTCTTGCCGTTCCTGACCGGTCTTGCTGTTACCGCTCAGGACTGGACCCGTTTCCGGGGTTCCAATGGTACCGGGATCAGTCAGGCCAAAGGCGTGCCGGTGAAGTGGACGGAATCTGATTATCTCTGGCGGGCGGAGATTCCAGGGACGAGCCACTCACAGCCCGTCATCTGGGGCGACAAGATCTTTGTGACCAGCGCGCTGAACAAGGGCCGAGAGCGTACGTTGATCTGCCTCGACAAGAAGAATGGTGAGCCGGTATGGCACAAGAAATATGCCATGGAGACCCACCGTAAGCACCGCTTGAACAGTTATGCGTCGAGTTCTCCTGCTGTTGATGCAAAACGGGTTTGCGCTTCTTTTGTTACCCCTGATCGTTTTCTGGTGATGGCCTGGGATCATGCCGGTGAGGAACTCTGGAGCCGTGAGTTTGGATCTTTCGATTCTCAACATGGCCATGGTGCGTCACCGATCATCCTTGAAGGAAAGGTGATCGTTGTCGGTGATCAGCGCAGTGGGAGTTTCATCACCGCCCTCGATGCTCGGTCGGGGAAGGATGTTTGGACTTGCGAACGCCGGAATTCCAAGAAGACGGCCTACGGGACGCCGTGCCTCATCGAGCACGATGGTAAGAAGGAACTTCTGACGGTGAGCCTGTCCCATGGCATCTCCAGTTTGGACTTCGAGACCGGTGAATTGAACTGGGAGGCTCTGGTCTTCGATAAACGACCGGTGGCCTCACCGGTCGTCGCCGGAGATCTGGTGTTCGGGTCCTGTGGTGCTGGAGGTGGTGGCAACTATCTGGTGGCCGTGCGCCTCGGTGGTGAAGGTGATGTGACCACCAGCCACACGTCCTACGAGATTCGCCGTCAGGCGCCTTACGTGCCCACTCCGGTGGCCATCGGCAATCGACTCTACCTCACCAGCGACAGGGGTATCGCCACCTGCGTCGAGGCGGATTCGGGGCGCGTGATCTGGCAGGAACGGCTGGCCAAGGGATTCTTCGGCTCACCGGTCTGGATCGACGGCAAGATCTATTGCAACTCGATGGAGGGAGAAACTTTGGTCTTTGAAGCAGAGGATACGTTCAAACTTCTGGCGAAGAATCCGCTTCTGGAGGAGAGCTACAGCACACCCTGCGTGGATGGCAATCGGCTCTACATCAAGACCTTCTCCCACCTCATCTGTGTTGGTGAGGAGTAGCGCGTGGTTACTCCGCTGATCGGCGGGCATCGCCAGTGGTTCTGTTTCGGGATTCTGGCGGTACTGTTCGCTTGTGGCGCACCGCTCCCCATCGCCGCGCCGGTGGACGGTGGTGATTGGCCCATGTGGGGCGGCGCTCCCGATCGCAATATGGTGTCTCCGGAGAAGAATCTGGCCACCGTCTTCGGCGGCACGAAGAACGAGAACATCAAGTGGACCGCGGATCTCGGCACGCAGACCTACGGCAATCCCGTGATCAGCGATGGCCGGGTTTATATAGGCACCAATAATGGTCATCCTCGAAATCCTGCCATCAAAGGTGACCGGGGAGTCTTGATGTGCTTTTCGACGTCGGATGGATCGTTCTTGTGGCAAGCGGTCCACGAGAAACTGCCGACCGGAGATGCCGAGGATTGGGAGGAGATCGGTATTTGCTCCACGCCGTGCGTGGTCGATGATCGCGTGTATTACGTCAACAACCGCGCCGAACTGGTTGCGTGTGACGCCGAAGGCTTTGCCGATGGCGAAAATGACGGCCCCTTCGGTGACGAGGAGTTTTCCAGCCCTGGCGATGCCGACCTTCTTTGGGTTCTGGATATGCGCGGGGAACTGGGCGTCACGCCTTACCAGGCCTCGGCATCATCGCCTCTGGTGGTCGATGGCGTGGTCTTTGTCGTGACCGGACACGGCATGGATGAGCACTTGGGAAAGGTCAAGAACCCGACAGCTCCGAGTTTTTTGGCTGTCGATGCCGCCAAGGGTGAAGTGCTTTGGGAGGACCACTCGCCCGGTGATCGGATCTTCGAGGGGCAGTGGGGTTCGCCGGCCTACGCTGTTGTCGAGGGTCAGCCGCAAGTGGCCTTCCCCGGTGGCGATGGTTGGCTCTATGCCTTTGAACCCAAGAGTGGAAAGTTGCTTTGGAAGTTCAACTGCAAGGCTCACGAGAAAACCCGAGCCAATGGCAAGCCGGAGACGAAGGACTATCTGGTGGCACATCCGGTCTATGCCGGGTTCACGGTCATGATCGCTCTGGGGGCGAGTCCGGAATCGGGCGATGACTATGGTTGTTTGTGGGCAATCGACGCTCGCAAACGTGGTGATATCACCAAGACCGCGGAACTCTGGCGGCTGCAGCGCAAGGAATTCGGACGGAGCGTTTCGGGAGTCGCTGTCGATGCCGGGCTGGTCTATGCCGTCGAAATGGGCGGCTTGGTCAGTTGCATCGAGCTTGCGACCGGGGTGCGGGTGTGGCGCCACGATTTCTTCTCGGCCATCTGGGGTACGCCCCTGGTCGCCGACGGCAAGGTTTATCTGCGCAACGAGGATGGCGAGGTGATTGTGTTCGCCGCCGGCCGCGAGAAGAAGATTCTCGCCACCAACGGCTTGCCGGGACTGAGCCATGGAACGGTGACGGCGGCCCGGGGAACTCTTTATCTGGCCGGAGAATCACAGCTCTACGCGATTGCCTTGCCGGACTGAAACCCACAGGCTTGTCCGGATATCGCCGCCGCTGCTCTCTAGAAGGTGGCTTCGAGAAGTTCGCCGAAGGCGGCGATGGTCATCTTGCGTGGGTTGAAGCCCGCAGTCCATTGCTCGGCAGATTCAGCTGCCAGCGTCCCGAGTTCTTCGCGAGATACTCCGATGGCCGACAGTTTTCCCTCGAACCCTGCCAGTTCGATCAACTCCTCGATTTTGGCAGCCATGCAGCTGACGCCCTCGGCATCCGTTGAGCTTTCTCCGCAGAGCTGAGCCCCTCGTGCGAGTTCGGCATAGATGGTTGCGATGTCTGGCTCGCAAGCGTTGTAGCGGACCACGCTTGCTAGCATCATTGCGACCGCTTGACCGTGAGTGATCGCATGGTGGGCAGTCAGGGGATTGGCCATGGCGTGGGCAGCGCCCAGCATGCTCGCCTCGATTGCGCGCCCTGCGTTGGCTGCGGCCAGCATCATCTGTCCGCGCGCATCGAGGTCGGTGGGTTCGGCGAGAACGCGTGTCAGGTTCGTCGGAATCCGCTTGAAGGCTTGCCGCGAATGCTCGCTGGAAGCGGGCGTGCGCCCGGTCGTTACGGCTGTCTCGACGGCGTGGGCGAGCGCATCCAGACCGGTGCAGGCGGTCACGAATCGCGGTTGGGTCACGGTCAGAGTCGGATCGAGGATGGCGACCTTCGGTATGGCTTGGGGGTCACCGCAAGCCATCTTCTGGTGGGTTCCTTCCTGCTCGATCAGGGCATAGGACTGGACTTCGCTGCCGGTGCCGGCCGTGGTTGGCAGGGCGATCATCGGCAGCAGGGTCCCCTTGGCCTTGTCCCTTCCCCGGTAGTCCTCCATGCCGCCGCCGCCAGCCAGCAGAAAATTGCAGCCCTTGGCCACATCGAGGCTGCTGCCGCCACCGAGTCCGACGATGATCGATGCATCCCAATCGCCGAGCGCTCGGCGGCAAGCTTCGACATCGCGGCTGGTGGGGTTCTCGTTGACGCCTTCGAAGCGCCTTACCTGGAAGCCACTGGCGCCGAGCGACGCCTCCACGCGCTCAACGTGTCCGGAAGTGACGATGCCCGAGTCCGTGACCAGGAAGGCGCGTTCACTTCCATACTCCCTGGCCAGCTGACCGGTCTGATCACTGGTGTCCGGCCCGAAGACGATGCGTGGTTCCATGGGAGAATTACGGGGCGAGGGTTTCGAGTTCGTCTCTTGAAGTGCTGATCAGGAAGGGTCGGCCCAGCCTTCTGCTCGCTGGATAGCGCGTCGCGCGTAGAGGAATTCGAACAGATTGCCTTCGTGGGGTTGATCCCACTCGACATGGGAGGTGGGGATCGGCCCGAGATTCAATCGATCGATTTCGCGTGATGTGACCAGCTGGTCGACCAGCTTGGGGTCCCTGGTGATGGCCGTGACCACGAGACTCTGGCCCATGCTCTCGATCATCTCTTCCTGAGGAATGTTCACCACGCTGACGAAGGGGAAGAGGAACTCTGTTCGAGCCAGCGGATGTTCGATCGAAGAACATCGCACAACGGTTGGCAGCAGGAATTGAGCGCCGTCCCGGGTCTGCGCGCGCGGAGCCGTGCGGTACTTGGCTGTCACGTCTTCGGCACCGCCTTCGTCGAGGGCGGTGGTGATGGTGGCGTCAATGAATTCGGCAAACTTTGGGTTGGCGAAGGAGGAGATCCTCGCCTTGTCATCTTCTGCCGGCAAGGGCTCGATCTCTGCGAGGGCGCTGGCCAAGGCATCGGCGATCTCGTCAGCGTGAGAAGGCACCAGGATCGAGGAGGCATTGATGCAACTACGGCCACCGTTGTCAGCCACCGAGCCGATCAGAATATCGAGATGGTCACGCCAGTTTTCGATCTCATCTTTTCCGATGATGACCTTGCTTCGACCCGGTCCGTGCAACTGGATGGCGGCATTGCCGGCATAGGTCCGGGTGGTGGCCTCATCGCCGAACAGCAGCGCTCGCCCGCTTCCGCCCAGAATTGCGGCGGCACCTTCGTGGTCGGTCGGGTAGACGCTGAAAGCCTCTCGCGGGCAGCCGGCGGCGATGAAGGCCTGTACGATTCGGATCGGCGTCCAAGGTTCTTCCCGGCCGGGCTTGAGGATGACCGGAATCTTCAGCGCGATGGCGGGCATCCAGATCGAGTTGACGCCCGGTGAATTGCTCGGCAAGACCACTCCCATGGCATGCGTGGTTGGTGCGTAACACACGGGAACGCCGGAGTGCACGGCGAAACCGTTGTCCACCACACCCACATCCATGCCGCGCATCAAGCCTTCGAGGATGCTCGGCATCGAATCGAAGACGGTGAATACCTTGTGCATGTTTTTGCGGCAAAGGTTGTGTGGCAGACCGCTGGTTGCGCTGAGCGTCGCCACGTAGTCATCGGCAGATTGTGTGTCGCCCTCCTCGTTCATGGGCAGTTCGGCCTTCATGAAGAGCTCGCCAGCGGCCTTGCAGATATCGAGCATCTTGGAGCTCGGGATTTCGCGCAGCACAGCGGCATTGTCAGCGATGCGCCGCAGATCTCGGCGCACGATGCCGGCATTGGCCTGGCTGATGCGAGCCATGACCGTGCCGTTGGAAGGGCAGGTCAATTCGACCTGATCCAGGCTCGTGTACTCCTTGCCAGCCCGCAGAACGGGGATGTGGGGAGCATCGGTCATGGGTCTAGTAGACGCCCTCGACGATCTTCTCGGCTTGTGCGCCGAACGGACGAACCTCGCCGACTCCATCCCAGGGGAACTCGGTGCAGGGTTTGCGGCGGAGCGCCTCGTCACGCTCGAGGAACCGAGGCATGAAGAACTCCTTGGTGAGGGTGGTCAACTCGACTCTTCCCCACTGGTCGTGGTCGACGGTGACGGCGGAGTCGTCGGGGTCGGTTACCCTCAGGACAGCGCGTGGTTGGGGCGCGTGGTAGGTGATGGAGAATCCGTCTTCGCGCAGATGCGGCTTGTGTGCGGCCAATCCCATCAGGGTATTGCCATAGGTGGGAATGAAGGCGACCCGGTTCTCGAGGATCTCTTCGACGAGAAAGCGCGTGGTCTGCGGCGTCATGGTGGTGCCGCCACAAAAGACCCCCTTGATGCCGGCATCGGCGATGGAGATGCGGTCGCCGAGTTCCTCGAGGAGTTTGGGGGTGGTGAAGAGGGCGTCGACCTGGCGATGTTCGAGGATGCAGATGGCCTGATCGAGGACATGGGCCATGTAGGCCTTGGCCTGATCGAACTCCTTGTTCTTGATCAACTTCTTTACCCAGCGTGGGTCGAGGTCGACGAAGTAGCAAGAAGACCCGCGGTGGTTGGCCAGATGTTCGATGGACAGGCGCAGGCGGCGTGGGCCGGTTGGCCCGATCATCAGCCAGTAACCTCCGGGCGGGAAGTCCTTGTCGTCCAGCGTGCCCGAGAACTCTTCGTAGTCGTGCTTGTAGTCGTCCCAGCTGATGCGTTGCTTGGGCATTCCGGTGGTACCGCCGGTCTCGAAGATCGAAAAGGGCCGGTCGGCGAAGGCCTTGGGGATCCAGCGCTCATGGGGTTCGGTGCGTAACAACTCGCCGTCGAAGTGCGGGAAGCGGATCACATCGGCGAAAGACTTGAGTTCTTCGGCGGGATTCCACCCGGCCTTCTCGGCCCAGTCGATCCAGTATGGAGTGCCGGTCTCGGGAGAGAAGTGCCAGCGCAGGATCTCGAGGAAGTGTTTGTCGAGCGCCTGGGCTGCGGCTTCGGGGGTCAGATTCGAAGGAGCCATGGTCATGCCGGGAAGAACTTTTCTTGCAGGTCACGCGGCGGTGGTGGGGTCAATAGTGAGCCTGCGACCATGGCCAGCGCTGATGCTGCGAGCAAGAAGGTGACAGGCATCATGCCCGCGATCAGGAACTCGCCACCCAGAGCATCACCGAGGAACCAGATCCACAGTGTTGCGACTGTGACGACAGACGCTATCGCTCCCCACTTGTTGGCGCGTTTCCAGTAGAGGGCTGCAATCACGACCGGGAACAGACTCGCGAAACCGGTGAAGCACCAGACACCGATCGAGAACACGCCGCCAGGGTTGGTGAGCCCTATCAGGAAGGTGATGGTGACCATGGCGAAGATGAACAGTCGTCCCAGCAGGATCTTGGTCCGGTCATTGATCTCGGTCAGGCCGATGTGGCGGCCAT
>CAZIVO010000059.1:0-21518 GCA_964542765.1 uncultured candidatus Brocadiaceae bacterium
ATGGGGCGTCGGTATTTCATCGTGCAGCAGCCGAAGATCCGTGGCCTGGACTCTCGATTGGTCCCTGGATTACAGGTTCTCGATGGTCTCCCCTACGCGATCCTGCGCAAGAGCAAGCTCTCTTACATCTACGATCTCGGCTAGGACGTTTGTGATCGAAGGGCTGCTCCCCCGGGGAGTGGTTTCGCTGGCCCGGCAGTCCATGATCGATGGTTGGTGTCACAATTCGTGGATCACCCACTTCTGTTGCTGACGATTGTTCGGGCTGGGCGAGCCTGGGGTCTATAACGTTTCCATGGCAGGTGTTCCGGTATCTCAGAGCCCCGTCGCTCCCTGGCTCGATCGCGTGATCGCGGCTTTACTGGTGGTGGCGGCAGCCATCGCCATCTGGCTGCTTGCGACGATGGTGCCGGATTCGCGCGGGCATGGAACACATGAGCAACTCGGCATGGAGCCATGCGGCTGGGCCGTGCACTGGGGTCTTCCCTGCCCTACTTGTGGAGTGACGACCGCGGCCTGCTATCTCGTTCATTTTTCTCCGTGGCAGGCCGTCAAGGTTCAGCCCTTTGGCACCTTTGTCGCGCTCGCAGGACTGCTGCTTGCTGTCAGCGGGCTTTTGCATCTCATCACCGGCCGCTCCTTCATGTTCCGGCTCGCGATGCTTCCCTACGGGACGATCACGAGCTGTACGGTTCTGCTCTTGCTAGGCTCCTGGCTGTACAAGTATTTGACCTTCACGACATGACACTACCGCCGATTGCTCCTGACCGTCCTTCGCAGGTTCCACCGATCTTCTTCGGTGTTCTGGTGACCCTGTTGACATGGTTTCTGGTGACCCTTCTCAGTGATTACGCGCCCGAGGTTGCGGGGTTCGCCGTCTGTTGCTGTGGCTTCAGTTTCGCGCCTCCGGGAGCGATCACGGGGTTTTATGCGGCTTCGCGCGACCAGAATATGACGCCGGGCCAGGGGTTCATCGTGACGTTCATCGGTGTTGGTCTTGCCCATGTTGGCTTGGCAGCCTGGTCGGTGTATGTGTCGACAGGGGGTGATGAGTTGGAGCAGCAGATCCGCCGCGTGATCGAGGAGACGAATGCGCGGCATCCGCAGCTGGAAGCGGGTGAGATCGATCAAGTCATTGCTGCGCTCGTGGAGATCGCTCCGTATCTACCCATCTTGTTCGCCGCGATCGCAACCCTCCTTGCTGCATTGTGTGGGATGGGCCTGACCGCTCTTGTTCGCAGCGGTCGCATCGGGATGGCGAATCAGGGACCGCCGCCGCCAGCGTGATGATCCGGTCGATGTGGCCTTGCCGGCTCATTCTTGTGCCGGTGAGCCGGGGTCGGATCTAGCGCCGCAAGTGTTCGATGATCATCGAATAGGAGTCGTACCGGCTTTGTGAGATTTCTCCGCAGTCGAGAGCTGCGCGGACGCTGCAACCTGGCTCGACCAGGTGGGTGCAGTTGCGGAATTCGCAAGTTTCAGCGCGCTGGGCGATCTCACGGAAGAGAAGGGGGATGTCCTCGACCCTTGCTCCGAAGAGGCCGAAGTTCCGGATTCCCGGCGTGTCCAGAACATGGCCTCCGCCAGTGAGAGGGATGAGTTGTGTGTGGCTGGTGGTGTGGCGACCCTGGCGAATACGTCCGAGACTCCCGACCTTCAGATCCAGCCCGGGAACCAGTTCATTGATCAACGACGATTTTCCGGCTCCTGATGGGCCGACCAGGATCGTTCTGTTCTGGTGGAGTAGTGCGCCGATCTGTTCGATCGCATCTTCTGTTCGATGGCCTTCGATGATGCTGGTCGCAAAGACCCGGTAGCCGACATTCTCGTAGATGTTGATGATTCCTTCGGCACGTCCACGTCGGTCGCGGTCGATCTTCGTGAGCACGATGACGGATTCGATCTCCTCACGTTCGGCCCCGGCGAGGGTCTTGTCGATGAGATCGGTCTGGAAGGGTGGTTCGACAATGGATGCGACCACCACAACGAGGCTGATGTTGGCGGCGAGAACCTGCTCTCGGTCACCGGAGCCCGCACTGCTGCGCGAAAGTTTGGACTCCCGTGGCAGAACCTCATGGATCGCGCCCCCATCGTCCTCCAGAGAGATTCCTACCCGGTCGCCGACGGCGACCGGGCGCTTCTGATCGGTCGTTTCGGCGAAGAGCCGTCCGCGCAGAGGCAACTTGTGCGTGATCCCGTCGACTTCGACGTTGCAGAATTTCGCGTCCACGCGTAGGACCAGACCTGTAGATGTCGATTCCAAGTCGGACGAATGTTACCGGACGATTGGCGCCGAGCCCTACCGGTGTTCTCCATCTCGGCAATGCGAGGTCTTTTCTTTTGGCCTGGCTCTCGGTCCGTGCGCGGGGCGGAAAGCTGTTCTTGAGGATGGAGGACATCGATGGGCCTCGACTCAAGCCGGATGGCGACCGCCATGCGATCGAGGATCTTGCGTGGATGGGACTCGATTGGGATGGGGAGATCGTGCGGCAAGGCGATCGCTCACAGCTGTATCAGGAGGCCGCAGCACGGCTGTTAGAGGAGGGCCTCGCATACCCGTGCGTTTGCACTCGCAAGGAGGCGGATGCAGCAGCTTCGGCGCCGCACCAGGACTGGATGGACGCGCCGCCCTACCCGGGAACCTGCCGGGATCGATTCGATTCGATCGAGGATGCGATCACCCGGACAGGGCGTCATCCCGCGTTACGTTTTCGCGTGGACCGGGAGGCCATGCCCTTCGAGGATCTGTTCTGTGGCCCCCAGGCGGGGCGCATCGCTGGCGATTTCGTGATCGTCAAGCGAGATGAGGGCCCCGGCTACCAGCTGGCAGTGGTGGTCGATGATGCTGCGATGGGGATCGATGAGGTCTTGCGTGGTGACGACCTCGTGGCCTCGACGCCCAGACAATTGCTGCTCTACGAGGCGCTCGGGTTGGCGCCGCCGGTTTTTGCTCATGTGCCGTTAGTTGTCGGCGACGATGGCCGCCGTCTGGCCAAGCGTCACGGCGATACTTCGCTGCGCCATTTCCGCGAGGTTGGAGTTTCGCCCGAGGAACTCGTCGGTTACCTGGCCTTCCTTTGCGGCTTTCGTGATCGTGGTTCGAAGTGTCTCCCCGTCGATCTTCTGGAGGATTTCAATCTCGGCAGCTTGCGCCGCGGGGATGTGCTCGGAACCGATCACGGCTGGCAGTGATCGTGCTGCAATTCAGGCCGTCAGCGACACGGTAAGGTTGGCTTTGCCGATGCCCATCACCTGACTTCGGGGAGTTAGGGACAAAGCTTCAGCCGGGAATACTCCCTTCGCCGCGAGCTGTCGGCTAGGGTTTCCGGTCCGCTTACCCCTGCGGGGCGGGAGCAGACGATGAAGACAACTCCGAAGATCACCTCGGTCAAGAATCCGATCGTGCAACGCTTTTGCTCGAGTGCGGTCGGTGATCCGCCGGGTGTCATGGTGGCAGAGGGCGTTCGCCTGGTCGGCGAAGCTCTGGATGCAGAGTTGACCTTCCTGGAAGCTGCTTATTCTTCGCGGCTGATGAGGAATGAGGCCGGTCGCGGGTTGCGGCGGAGATTGAGGGAGGTGGCTCCGATCCTGTACGAGTGCTCGGACAAGGTTCTGGAGAGGATCTCGTCCCTGGACAGTTCGCCGGGAGTTTCAGCCGTGCTGCGCCGGCCAAGCTGGTCTTTTTCCGACCTGCTCGGCGATGGCATCCCACTGCTGGTGGTGGTTGCAGGAGTCCGGGACCCTGGCAATCTCGGAGCGGTCGTGCGCGCTGCTGAAGCAGCGGGTGCGACGGGTCTGATGACCCTGTCCGGCGGTGCCGATCCCTACCGCGACAAGGCGTTGCGCGGATCGGCCGGGAGCATCTTTCGATTGCCGACCCTCTCGGCGGTGAAGCCCGGGGAACTCGTCGAGTTAGCGGCGCGCGAGGGGCTTCAACTCGTTCTGGCCGAAGTGGGTGATGATGGTGGAGGGGAATACACGGAGGTCGACTTCCGGAGCCCGACAGCCCTCGTGCTCGGAGACGAATGCGGCGGCATTCCCGAGGTTGTTCGAACTGCCGCGCAGGCTGTGACGAGGGTGCCGATGGCGGCGCCCGTCGAGAGCCTCAACGTTGCGGTTGCGGCGGGGATCCTGCTTTACGAGGTGAGGAGGCAACGACGGTGACCTTGTTCGAAGAGGTTGTTCCCCAGGCCGATGCGCCCCTCGCGGATCGTCTGCGGCCGAGGTCTCTCGATGAGGTGATCGGGCAGGAGGAGTTGCTCGATCCGGACAGCGCGCTGCGTCGGTCGATCGAGCTCGGTAAGACGGGCTCCTTGATCCTGTGGGGTCCTCCCGGCGTTGGCAAGACAACGCTGGCGCTGCTGATCGCGCAAACGTCCGGGCTGCACTTTGCCCCCTTTTCTGCTGTTCTCGCCGGGATCAAGGATGTTCGTGCGGCAGTGGCCGAAGCATCTCGCCGGAGCAAGGGGACGATGCTGTTCGTCGATGAGATTCACCGTTTCAACAAGGCGCAGCAGGATGCTTTCCTTCCTCACGTCGAGAAGGGAACGATCGTGCTCGTGGGAGCGACCACCGAGAATCCCGCCTTTTCGGTGATCAGCCCCCTGCTTTCACGGTGCCGGGTGGTTCCGCTCAAGCTCCTTTCGGCAGAAGCGATTCGCGAGGTTATTGCTCGCGGCCTTACCGACGAGGAGCGGGGATTGGGCAACCGGCGATTGACCTTGTCGGCTGCCGCTCTCGAAAAGTTGATCTCACATGCGGCAGGTGATGCCCGTCGTGCCCTGACCGGCCTCGAGGCGGTGGCGGCAACGGCTTCGGATGGAGATGCCATCGACGCGCAGGTGATGACGCAAGCTCTTCAGCACCGTACCCTCCAGCATGACAAGGCCGGCGACCACCATTACGACTTGCTCAGCGCCTTCCACAAGAGCCTTCGGAACTCTGACGCGCAGGCGGCCATCTACTGGCTCGCGCGCATCATCGAGGCGGGCGCCGATCCGATGGCTGCAGCCCGGCGGATGGTGGCCATGGCCTGCGAGGATGTTGGCTTGACGGATCCGATGGCGCTTCAAGTGGCGGTCAATGCCTTGACCGCCTTGCATCAACTCGGCTTGCCCGAAGGGCGATTGCCCCTGACCGAGGCTGCGGTCTATCTGGCGGCTGCGCCCAAGAGCA
The DNA here is from genome assembly GCA_964542765.1 of uncultured candidatus Brocadiaceae bacterium. Classification (GTDB taxonomy): domain Bacteria; phylum Planctomycetota; class UBA1135; order UBA1135; family UBA2386; genus CAZIVO01. The sequence continues at coordinate 5,176 of CAZIVO010000059.1, forward strand.
ACGCTGTCAAGAAGGCGATCGATAGCGCGCTGGACGAAGTGCGTGTGGGCGAGCAGTATCCCGTGCCCATGCAGGTTCGCAATGCTCCGACCAGCGTGCACAAGCAAATCGGCGCCGGCGAGGATTATGTCTATGCGCATAACACGGACGAAGGGGTGGGCGCGATGGAGTGCTTGCCCGATGCTCTCGTTGGCAAGGTCTTCTTCGAGCCGGGTGAGCTTGGCTTCGAGAAGCGTTTGCGCGAGCGGATGGAGGAGGCGGAACAGCATCGGCGCGGGGATCGGCGAGGCTAGAGATCGTCGTCCCGGCTACCAGGCTTCGCCGACGGAACGCATCGATATCCCGTCGATCGGCAGGGTCTGGGGCTTTTCGCCACGCTGCTGGCTCGATTGAGGTAGAATGGTTGCACTGCTTGTTCCAGGACAAGCACCCCTTCTTGAACCTGCCGCTGATCTCATGATCACCATTCTCCCGTCCCGCTTCCGCGCCCGGATCCTTGCCACGGGGACAGTTCTCAGCCTCTCGTTCAGCGCCGCTGTTGCGCAGGTCGATGGCACTGTGGTTGATGCGGCGACCAGCAAGCCGATCGCCGGTGCCATCGTCACGCTGCAGACCACCAAACTGCGGGCCACGGCTGCCGGCAACGGCACCTATCGCCTCGTCGGCGTGCCCAGGGGACAGGCCATCATCGTCGCGGCGAAGAAGGGCTACTACAACGCGCCGATCACCATCCAGGCACCTGCCAGCAAGGTTCGCATCGCCATGGAGGCCGTCCCGCTGGTACACGACAAGAATTATCAATTCGTCGATCCCAAGCATTGCGGCGGTTGCCACTTCGATCAGATCCGTCAATGGACGGGTTCGCCGATGGCCAAGACCGGCACCAACTCCTGGGTTTACGATATCTACAACGGGACAGGCACGAGTGGTGGCAAGGGTGGCTTTGTCTATACCAGGGACTCGATTCACGCCAGCAAGCATCCGGCGGCCGAATGCGCATCCTGCCACCAGCCGGAACCGTGGATCAAGAACTTTGGCCAGGCCCTCGATCCGATCAACAACCAGTCGGTGGGTGCCCTGCATGGGGTCTCGTGTGAGATCTGCCACAAGATCTCCAACATCGACATGACGAAGCCGAACTACCCCGGCATCTGGCCGGGCGTTGTCGACGTCACCTTGCCCATACTCAAGCCGCCGTTCATCCACCAGGTTCAGTACGGTGTCCTCGGCGATTCATCCTTCGCCCAGCCCTTTGATATGCGCGGCTCTTATCAGCCCCAACTCACTGCCGAAATGTGCGCGTCCTGCCACCAGGACAAGAACGATCCCGATGGCAATGGTAAGTTCGAGGAGCCCAACGGAGTCATCTCCGAGCCGACTTACCTCGAATGGGCTGCGAGTGCCTACGGCGACCCCAAGTCCAAGAAATACCAGACTTGCGTGGACTGCCACATGCCGGCGTATGGTGCCGACCAGGTCTGCATCTATCCGCCACCTGGCAAGCGCGACAAGAAGACGATCCGTTCACACAGTATCGAGGGAACCACTCCCGTCTATCTCGAGAATGCGGTCACGATGAAGATGAACGTCGTGCCGCGCGCCGGCAATCTCCGTGTCTCGGTCGGTATCACCAATGACTTCGCTGGCCACCACGTCCCGACCGGGGTCACGATTCGCAACATGATCCTTCTTGTCGAGGCTTGGGAGGTCGCCAATGGCAAGCGCCTCCAGCATCGCGGTCAGGAGACCATCCACCCGCTGGGAGGAGTTGGCGATCCATCGCAGGGTTACTACGCGAGCTTGCCCGGCAAGCTCTACGCCAAGGTCAGCCACGATGCGAAGGGCAGTGCCCCGGTGTTCTACACGGAGGCCGCGGGCATTCGCTTCGATACGCGGATTCCAGCGCTCGCCACCGATTCTACAAGCTATGACTTCGCGATTCCCAAGAGCGCCGGCACTCTGAGGGTTCGCGCACGCTTGATCTATAGACGCTCCTTCCGCGCTGTTGTCGATGCCAAGAAGTGGACCAAGGATGGCCATGGTCGGCCACTCGCCGATATCGCTCCGCCGATCTTCGGTCACCTGATGGAAGAGAACATGTGGACCGGCACCGGCCCCGGTGATGTTTCGGTCTTCGGCAAGGCTTGCGGGACACTCAAAGCCGGGACCGAGGGCTCCCCGTACAGCGGCTCGCGAAACTTTGCCTTGACCCTGGCCGGTGCCCCGAAGAACTCGGCGGCTCAACTTCTCGTGGGTGTGAGCAACACGAAATACCTGGGGCTGAAGTTGCCGTTCGCGCTGAGCGCCCTTGGCGGCGGCAAGTGCTTCCTGCTGGTTTCGCCCGACATCTTGCTCGCGACCGGAACCGATGCCAAGGGCATGGCTCGGTTCTCGATTCCGCTGCCGCATCCGGCTCCGATCGGTGTGACGGCCTACGCGCAGTGGGCCACGGTTTCGAGCGCCAACCGCCTGGGGGTCGAGCTGTCAGACGGCGTACGTTTCACCATACAGCGCTAAACCTGTGGTTGTTCACAGGCGCTCGGTCGAGGCGTGTTCGGAGGATCGAGAATGGTCTGTCCGTCTCGGTGGAACGCCTTTGGATCTCTAGCCCGACCTGTTCGACCGCTGCTCCGATGACGACATCAGCCTTGCTTGCGCCCGTCAGCTTGCAATGGCGGCCTCTACATCGGCGACGAGAGCTGCCAGGGTCTCTTCACCGAGGTCGAACTTCACCCCGGCGGCGGCGAACAATTCCGGCAGCGGACGGCAGCCGCCCAGGGCCAGTGCTTGCCTGTAGCTGCGGACGGCATTCTCGGGATGGCTTCGATATCCTTGCCATACCTGCAGCGCTGCAAGTTGCGCGATGCCGTACTCGATGTAGTAGAAGGGGCTGGTGAACAGATGCCCCTGGCCGGTCCAGCGGTTCTCGAGGGCGTCCTCGATGCCTGACCAGTCCAGCCCTGGCGAGAAGCGAGTCCGGATCGAGAGCCAGGTTGATGTCCGGGCCTTTGCGTCATGATCAGGGTTGGCGTAGATCCAGTGCTGGAAGGCATCGATCGATGCGATCCAGGTCAAGGTGCCCAGGAGGCCTTCGAGATGCTTGCTGCGCTCGGCGCGAGCATTCTCCTCGTCATAGACCGAGCCGATCATCTCGAGTCCCATGAGTTCCATCGACATGCTCGCTGTTTCGGCGAACTCGATGGGTGCGTCACGGTAGGTGACGAGAGGCTCTTGCCTGCACAGGATCGAGTGGAATGAGTGGCCGCCTTCATGGAGGAGTGTCTGCACGTCGTTGTGGGTGCCGACACCGTTGGTGAAGATGAAGGGCAGCCGGATGTCCTCGATGCCGTACTGGTATCCGCCAGGCGCCTTGCCTTTCCTGCTCATGAGATCGAGGAGGTCATGTTCTCTCAGGAGATCGAACTCGGCCGCGAATCGAGGATCGACCTGCTCGAAGACGTTGCGGCAGAGCTTGATCAGTTCCTCTTCGGTTTCGAAGGGCCGGTATGGAGGTCTTCCATCGATATCGACTTCGAGGTCCCAGGGCCGGAGTTCTTCGAGGCCGAGGGCCTTCTTGCGTTTGTCATGTAGTCTGCCAACCGCAGGAACGACAACCTTTTCGATGGCCTCATGGAAGCGCGTGCAGTCGTCAGCCGTGTAGTCGAACCTCTGTAGTTGCTTGAATCGGTAGGGGGTGTAACTGTCAAAGCCGGCGTTGCGGGCCATCTTTGTCCGCAGGGCGATGAGCTGGTCATAGATCTCGTACAACGGCCCCCAGGTTTTGCGGCGTTCCTCGAGAGACGCTCGGAAGGCTCGCTCGCGAAGGTCGCGGTCCTGCTTTTCGGCATAGGGAGCCATCTGTTGCAAGGTGTGCTCCTTTCCTTCGAACGGCACGGTCATGGCGCCCATGAGTTCTTGCTGCTTCGTTTCGATTTCCGACTCTTGCGCCTGCAGCGCCGTATTTTCTTCCCGGAAAATCTCTCTCGCGCAGCGCCGTCCGCGGATCAAGACCTCGAACCGCCGGGTATCGAGTTGCTCTACATGGGGGTCATCGAGGAACTTGTGGTCGAGCCGATCGGCCAGGATCTTGACCCTGGGTGCGACCTCTCGCTCGATGGCGAGGTAGCCCTCCTTGGCCGCCGGGTCATCGGTGTTGCGGGTCATGGCGATGTAACGGCGCGCGACCTCTGCCGCGTAGCGAGACAGGAGTTCGCTTTCGTCGAGGAGCCACTTCTCGAGGTCGTCGATGGTCGCGATTTCGCGCTCTTCGAGTTCCTTGAACAGGCGCTCGAGGGCGGCCAGGTCGCCGCCGTCCAGATCCTCCGGGACGAAGTTCCAGCAAGGAGTAAAGTGGGTTGGTGTCATCGTGAGATGTCGGGATAGGGGGTGTATTCGATACGGTGGCTGTCCCTTTCGCAGGACATCCATCCCAGGCAGGGAACAACCTAAGACCCTTTATTATTGGAGGTTAGGTTACGGAGCCTGTTTTGGCATGGGAATTGTTCTACCACCACCATGCAGCCTCTAACAGCCTCCATCCTCGCTTCGTTGGCTCTTTTTGCCAGTTCCTGCACGGGATACGTGCAGGGGAGAGTCGTGACCAAGAGCCCGCGGACCGTTTCGGTAGAGGTAGAGGTGTACGACCCTGTGACGAATCTCGTCTGGAAGGGGGTGAGCGTCCGGGTCGTCGAGGGCGCGATGGAGTGGTCGAGCGCGACGATCAAGAATTCCGATCCGGACGATTGGTTTTTGACCGGCGATTTCGGGACGGTGCTGTTCGATGCTCACGAACTCACCCACGCCGGGATCGGTTTCATGGAAGATGACAGTCGTCGTGCGATCCTGACTGCTGATCTGGATGAGGACGAGGCTTACGTTCTCGTCGAGATCGCGGCGAAGGGTTTCAACCCGGCGCAAGTAGATGTGAAGGTGACCTGGGACAAACCTAACGTTTTTGTATCCGTACCCTTCACACCCATCGGCAGCTAGACTGTGGCCGATGAAATGTGTCTTTGTCGGACTCGTCTCGATCTTCGCGACCCTCGCCCTCACGGCCCAGGATAAGCCGAACATCGTTCTGATCATTTCCGATGATCAGGCATGGACGGATTTCGGGTTCATGGGGCACGAGGTCGTGGAGACGCCTCACCTCGATCGCCTGGCGAGCCAGAGCGCGGTATTTCCGCGTGGCTACGTGCCGTCCAGCCTGTGCCGGACGAGTCTGGCCTCGATCATCACCGGCCTCTATCCGCACCAGCACGGGATCACCGGGAATGATCCGCGCAAGGGTGTCTCACGTCACCTGATGCTTGAGCACATCGATCGTGCGGCGACCTTGCCCAAGATCCTGGGCCCACTCGGCTATCGGAGCTTGCAGACCGGCAAGTGGTGGGAAGGTCACCATCGCCGCGGTGGTTTCACCGATGGTATGACGCACGGTGATCCGGCTCGCCGCGGGAGGCATGGCGACGAGGGGTTGAAGGTCGGCCGCGAGTCGATGCAGCCGATCAATGATTTCCTGGATGATTGCAAGGAGAAGCAAGAGCCGTTCTTCGTTTGGTATGCGCCCTTCTTGCCGCACACCCCGCACAATCCTCCCGAGCGTCTTTTGGAGAAGTATCGGGCACCAGACCGATCCGCATTTGTCGCCAAGTACTATGCGATGTGCGAATGGTTCGACGAGACCTGCGGCCAGCTCCTTGCAGCTCTCGATTCCAGGGACCTGACCGAAAATACGCTGGTCTTGTTCGTGGTCGATAACGGTTGGATCCAGAAGCCTGACCGGCGAGGTTTTGCCGCACGGAGCAAGCGGTCACCTTACGACGGCGGCCTGCGTACACCGATCATGGTGCGGTGGCCTGGCAAGGTGTCGCCGGGTGAGCACCAGAAACCGGTCAGCAGCATCGATCTGGCACCAACGATCCTGAAGGCCTGTGGCGCCGAAGTTCCGGATGGACTTCCCGGCCTGGACCTGATTTCGATGGCCCGAGAAGAGGGTGATGAGCGTGAGGCGATCTTCGGTGCGACCTTCGATCATGATGTTGCCGACCTCCATGATCCCGCTGAGAGTTTGCAGTTTCGCTGGACGGTCGCGGGGCGCTTCAAGCTGATCCAGCCCGCTGATTCCGGGGTGGCGGGAGAGCTTTTCGACCTGCTTGCAGATCCCCATGAGAAGCGAGATCTGGCCGCGGATTCACCAGATCAGGTGGCGCGTCTGCGAGCTCTTCTCGACGCGTGGTGGCCGGGAACTTCGGACAACTGAAACTTGGCCTTCTTCGGGTCAGGCATCCGGAAGTCTCAGCTTCTGGTCGAGGAGGGAGTTGCGCGAGGCTTCTTGATTGTTGCGCACGGCGATGGCGAAGGCCTTGGGTGAGCCCACCAGGACCACGAGCCGTCGCCCACGCGTGATTGCGGTGTAGAGAAGATTGCGCCGCAGCATCATGAAGTGTTCGGTCGCCATCGGGATCACGACAGCGGGGTACTCGCTGCCTTGTGATCGATGCACGCTGATGGCATAGGCGAGAACGATCTGATCCAGCTCACCCGGACCATATTCGATGAGCCGGTTTCCGAAGCGCACGGTCAAGCGGCCCTGGTTGGGTTCCACGACTTCGATCTTGCCGATATCACCATTGAACACGTCGGTCTCGTAGTCGTTGCGGATCTGCATGACCTTGTCGCCGCGGACGAAGGTTCGTCCGCTCCGCTCGAGCGTCGGGCCCTGTGAATTGATCTCGCCTTGCAGATCGTGGTTGAGGGCATCGGCCCCGGCATCTCCACGGTACATCGGGCAGAGCACCTGGATATCGGTCAGCGGGTCGAGGTCGAACGCCTGTGGGATGCGGCGGGTGACGAGCTCGCGGATGACCTCGCGCGTTTTTTTGCTATCGGCTGTTTCGATGAAGAAGAAGTCGGAACCGTCATCGCCACTTCTGGGGACTTCGCCACGGAGCATGGAGTGCGCCGCCTCGACGATGAGAGATCCCTCGTCTTGCCTGAAGATCTCCGTCAGGGCGGTCACCGGTACCCGTTGCGATTCGATGATGTCGCGTAGCACATTGCCGGGTCCAACGGATGGGAGTTGATCGACATCGCCGACGAGGACGAGCCGCATCCCCAGGGGCACGGCTCGCAAGAGGCTGTAGGCGAGCTGGATGTCCAGCATCGAAGCCTCGTCGATGACCAGCATGTCGCCTTCCAGCTGGTCGAATTCATCCTTGGTGAATCGGTTCACCCCGGGTTGGTACTCGAGCAGGCGGTGAATGGTTCGAGCACTACGCCCGGTTGATTCCCCGAGGCGCTTGGCGGCCCTGCCGGTCGGTGCGCCGAGGAGGAGTTTGCGATGTTCGCCGGTGAGGATTTCGGAGAGCGCGCGGATGATGGTGGTCTTGCCTACACCGGGACCGCCGGTGATGACGGTCACGGGATACTGCAAGGCGGCGATGACGGCCTGCCTTTGTTGCTCCGGCATGCGAAGGTTGCCGCTTTCCATGAATCGGGCAACGGCTTGTTCGGGGTGGATCAGGAGATCGCGTGCAGGGGCGTCAGCCAGTTGAGCGATACGGATGGCCACTCCGGTTTCAGACTGATGGAGGGCGACCGGGAAGATACATCGGTTGTCATCGACATCTTCTTGCGTGTGCTCGATGGCGATGCGTCCTTCCTCGGTGAGCGGCAAAATCATCTGCTCGATGGCATCGGCTTCGCTGCCGAGTAATTCGCACGATCGCCTGTTCAGTTCTTCGATCGCCAGATAGCAGTGTCCTTCCCTTGCTGCTTGCTGCAGCAAGAACAGGATGCCGGCTTGCAGGCGCTCGGGCGCATCATGTTCGATGCCCAGGTGAATGGCGAGCTGGTCGGCGGTTCGAAAACCGATCCCGATCACCTCATCGGCGAGGCGATAGGGGTTGGCTTCGATCAGGGCCGAGGCATTGCTGCCGTATTGTTTGACGATCTTCGCGGCGAGATTCTCGCCCAGCCCATGCGTGCGCAAGAACACCATCACGGCCTGGATATCCTTGTGAGCGCAGACCGCCTCGACGAGGTCGTGGATGCGTTGGGCGCCGAGGCCCTTGATTTCTTGCAGGCGTTCGGGCTCCTCCTCGATGATTTGCAGGGTTTCCGTGCCGAAATGCTCGGTGATCTTGGCGGCGGTGGCGGGGCCGATTCCCTTGACCAGATTGGAAGCCAGGTAGGCGGTGATTCCGTCGGTGGAGTTGGGCAGGATGGCCTCGACGGTTAGGGCCTGGATCTGGGGTCCGAACCGAGGGTGAACAACCACCTCGCCAGAAACGATAACCTCTTGTCCTTCCTTTAGTTGTGCAAGATGGCCCACGACGGAAATGAGTTCGCCAGTTTCGGGCTTCAAGCGGACGACGGCGAAGCCCGTATCGGCTGATCGGAAGGTGAATCGGTGTAGCGTTCCCCTGATCTTAACCTGCTCACCCTCGGTCAGTCGGTGGTCAGAAGTCTGGTCTTTCTGGGGGTTTTGCTCCAACAGGCGTTGCCCTTATGTTGATCGAAGCTAACCTGCGTAGCCCTATTTCCGCATGTTGCGGGTCTGGCACCTGGTCAGGAAGCAGCCCGCAGGGTATCCAATGCAGGCATGCGGCCGGGGTTAGCATTTGATTTTCGTTTGAACTGTATCGACTGCCCATGGTCCGAGTCCAAGTCCGTCTGAATGAGCCCTTCGAGGGTGCTCTCCGTCGCTTCAAGCGGCAGTGCAACTACTCTGGCATCTTTCGCCTTGCCAAGAAGTACAGTTTTCACGAGAAGCGCAGCGACAGGCGCCGCAGAGAGGGTCGCGAGAAGATCAGGAATATTCAGCGAGCCCTGCGTATGGCCAGCGGTAAGGGTCGTGTGCGTTCCGTGCGGAAGTCGCGTGTGCGTGCCGATACACCCCAAGAGACCGAGGAGACAGCGGAGGCAGCAGCCACCCCCGTCACCGAAGCCGTTAGCAGTGAAGCGACGACCACGCCCAGTCCCGCTCCTGCCGCAGCCCCGGATGTAAGTAGTGAGCCGAAACCGCTGGTTGCGGACCCTGCCTCCGAATCTTCTCAGCCAGAGGTTACACCTGGCGCCGACGAGAGCTGAACTCGCAGGGGCCGATGGTCTTGCGAGTGTGAGGTTCTGCCGGAGTGTTTGGACCGTCGTGACACTCCTCGAGGCCGATGGCTGATGGCTCTTCCCCAGTTTCCAGGTGACCCGCCCAAGGATCTGAGCCGTCCGCTTCGCGAGGTGAAGATCCTGATCGATCAGCGCCATGACGGCGCTCGCCTCGATCGGGCCTTGGCCGACATCCTGACGTGGCGTTCGCGCACCAGCATCCATCGTCTGATCAAGGAGGGTTTCGTCGATGTCCAGGGCGAGAATGCTCGGCCTGCGAGCCGGGTCAGGTGCAAGGACACGGTGATCGTTCGGATACCGAAAGCACCCGAACCCAAGGTTCGTGTCGCTCCCGATGCGGACAGTATCCCAGTCCTTCACGAAGATCGTTGGATGGTGGTCATCGACAAGCCGGCGGGCATCCTCGTGCATCCAGCCGGGCGATCCCTTTACGGGACGGTGATTCACTGGCTGCACGAACGCTACCGCCGGCCCGAGGAACCCGAATTCGACGTGGTTCCCCGCCTGCTTCATCGGATTGATAGAGAAACCTCCGGGGTGCTCGCCGCCGGACTGGATGAGGACTTCCATGGGTTGGTGGCTCGGCAGTTCGAGGAACGGAAGGTCCGCAAGACCTATCTCGCCGTGGTTCATGGGCGGCCGGATCAGGACGAGGGCCTGATCGATCTCGGGATTGGTCCTGCCCGGCGTTCGTCAGTTCGTCTGAGGCTGGAAGCGCGACGTGACGGCTCCGGTCAGCCAGCCTTGACTCGTTATCGCTTTCTGCGTGGAACCGGTCAGTATTCGCTCGTCGAACTGCATCCACGGACTGGCCGCACCCATCAACTCCGGGTCCACATGGCCGCGATCGGTTGTCCGCTGGTGGGTGACAAGCTCTACGGCCACGGTGATGAGATCTTCCTCGAGCATCTTCGTGGAGAGTTGAGCGAGGAGAACAAGGAAAAACTCGTCCTGGATCGGCACGCTCTTCACTCCTGGCGCCTTCGCTTTTTTCACCCCGAGAGGGATGACGAGATGGAGATCGAGGCCTCCTTGCCGCAGGACATGGAGGGGCTGCTGGATTGAGCGTCTCCTTCGGCGGCCGGTGCGGATTTGAAACAACCTGACAGTTCGTTGCTGTCAGGAGAGCGTCTTCCGGTAGAGCTTTTCAAAGGCCTGATAGAACCGCAGGTGCGACGGGTTGTCCGGGTGTAACTCCAGACCTACATCATGGCCGGTGTCGAGGTCCAGGACTCGGACGACGCGTGCTGACACGGTGTGCACTTCTTCTTCGAGTCCAATGCGCAAGGTGGCGAGCTGCCCTTTTTTTGGGGGTTGAGGGGTTCGCACGCAGATTCCATGGCGGGAAACATCCACGACGATGCAAAAGGCCTGATCACATCCTGCGAGGCCGCCGGTGGATAGTGACGCATAGGTGCGTCCGGGATAGCGCTCGCTTCGGCGCTGGTTGGCTGTCTGGATCTTCTGTTTCACCATGATTTCCCGTGGGTTGCCCCCCATGGAGCCTTCGGTCGGTGGGCCAGCCCTCCTTGAGCGGGATCGGCATGCTGGCTGAACTCGCCTTCCTATCGGCGGGAGGCTCGTATGCGATCCTGCAGTCGCCGTGTGGATTCCTGCCCGCGAGAGCGCTGGATCGGGCTTCGATCTATCCTGTCGAGCAGGTCGCTCCGATCAGTACGGGGAGGATCGCGATGACGCCGTAGAGGAAGAGGATCGCCAGTAATTCGCGGCGCAACGGTTTCTCGCCTTCATTCTTCATCGGAATTCCTTCGCAAGAGAAGTTGGGCTGCGCCGAGCATGCCGAGGCCGATGATCATGCCGATGGCGCCATCGGCGATGGCCGAGAAGACTCCTCCGAGGAGGCTCATTCCCAGGGCGAAGCTGATCAGTTGACCGTGATCGAGGTGGATGCCGCTTTCATCGCTGGTGAAGGGTGTTGTTTCCATCGAGCGCAGGGCGAGCGATGACACGATCACCGCGGTGCCGAGCGAGAAGGTGGAGAAGGCGAGTGATGTGAGAGTGCCCGTGCCCGAGAGCATCATGGCCGCGCAGGCGGTCACGTGAACAGGGAGAAGAATACGGGTTGCCAGGGCGATGAGTGTCGCTTCGCGGGCGAGGGTGAGGCCGGACCCATTCGGGCTGGTAGCGAACAGCCACGCGGTGCCTTCCTGATCTGATTTGGGAAGAAAGGCGATCAGGATCGGCAGATAGACGGTGGGCAGTTGCAGGGTGACCCCTATCAACAAGAGTCGGGCCGCAGGGTCAGGGTTCCAGAAGGCCAGGAATACCATGGCGACCGGCAGTCCCAGCAGGGGCAAGACCATCGCCCGGTAACCCGGACTGCGGTAGAGCATGGCGCCGATGAAACTGGTGAGTCCCAGTCGGGGTCCTCCACCGGTCAGGAAGCGATCGAGAGATTCGAACCGACTCGGGCGGGAACGGGCACGGAGCCGGGTTTGAGCCGGCAGGCGCCCGAGCCAGGTCCATGTCATCAGCAAGGTGGTGGCTGTCAGCACCATCGCCAGAGCGAAGGGCCAGCTGCCGTGCGGATCGTGGAGCAAACGGGCTCCCCAGTAGGGTGGCCAGAACAGGGCTGCGTGGGTGCCGAAGGGTAAGTCCGCTGCGGTGCCGCCGAGATGTTGCAAGCAGAAGCCGAAGGCGAGGAAGCCGCCGCCGAAAAGCAAGGCCTTGAGGCTGCCGGCGACGAGCGCTCCGCGGAGTGGGCCGAGGAGTCGGTTCACCGCCAGAACGAAGACCGCGAGGCCGCCCGCCAGAAGGCCTGAGGTTGCACAGGCCATCGCCAGATAAGCGGGCAGGACCCATGGACCGGCTTCGGAGATCCAGCACAGAAGGATCCCCGGTGGCAGGGCGATGCCGGTGGTGATGAGGACAAGGTGGAATCCCCGATGGGCGGCATGGGCCAGTGTCCGTGTCCAGGCGCTGATCGGGGCCATGCGTTCGAGCAATTCGTCGGCGCGTGCGCGCAGCAAGGGATCGGGCGTGCCGAGGATGCTGATGCCGACGAGCAAGGTCGACAGGGACAGGTTGGCGGCAGCAAAGGGGACGGTTCCGTAGTCGGGGAACAAGATCGTGGCGAACAGGAGGGCGAAGAAGGACTGGCCGAAGATCGTGGTCGTCAAGCTGCTGCCCTCTTGGCCCGATCTTCGACTGTCGCCGAAGAAGTCGAGGACGAGCCAGGTTTCCACGAGTGCTCGAACCGGGCTCATGTAGACCTTCCTCCGGCTGGCTTGATAGCCGAGCCGTGGCGATGGATGTTTCCCGAGTCGGTTTTCTTGCAGACGGTGCAGAGCCCGGTCGATTGATCCATCAGCGCAGTTCGCACCTTCCTCGCCATTCTTTGGTCCGCTTGCGTCAGGTCGCCCTTCGTGCTGGGAGCACAGGCGAAGCGCATGGCGAGCAGAGTAATCTCGAGTTCTTCTTGTTCCCTCAAAAAAGAGGGTGCTGGCTGCCACCCTACCGATCTTCGCGAGCTTGGTTTTGACCGCCGAGCCCTCCCTGGCCTGCTCCTCGAACGTGTGGGAGGGGGGTGGGCTTTCCTTGTCAGGGCCGTGTGGGAGGATGCTTTCAGCAGGAGAAGATTAGATTGAAAAATCTATGCGGTTCTCGCTCCTTTCCTGCGCCAAGCCAAAACGGGGGCTGAGTGCGGACTGCTGAGCCTTCCTCGCAAAAGGGCTGAAGAACTTGTTATGCTCACCATTTGGCGAGAGTGCCATGATCCGGATCCCCATCTTTTTGATGCTGCCTTTTCTCGCGGTGGCATGTGCCATACCCCGTGAGCCTGCTGTAAAGAAGGTCTCGCCGGTTGGGTCGCATTCTCCTCGGCGCCACGCGATCGTGATCGGTGTCAACGAATACCCGGTGCTCGGCGAAGGCTGGAATCTGGCAGGAGCGGCCGGGGATGCGCGATCGATGGGCGAAGTTCTCGCTTCTCGCTTCGAGTTTGATTCGGTTCGCACTCTGATCGCCGCCAAGGACCGAACTGGTGATGAACAGCTGGCGACCGCGCAGGCGACCCGCAGTGCGATGCAAGAGGTCCTTCAGGAGGTGGGGAAGGGTGATATCGTGCTGTTCTTCTTCTCCGGCCATGGTGTTCTGGTGGAAGATCAACCGCCGGGGGTCGAGGGTCACGACGAGTCCGACACCCATTTCGACAGCGCGCTCGTATTGCGCGATTCGAGCAAGACCGATCGGGTGCTCCGCGACGATGAGATTCATACCTGGTCGCAGGCACTGCTCGAAAAGGATGCATTCCTCCTGACAGTTTTCGATGCTTGCCATTCCGGCACGGCGTTCCGCAGTTCCGGCCTGCGTCCGCGCGGCTTGCCGCGCCCAAAGAACTTTGCTCGTTCGAGTTCTGCCAAGCCTGGCTTCGCGAGCTTGCCTGATGGTGTGGTCTCCATGTCTGCCTGTCTCGATGAGGAGCAGGCCTTCGAGACCGAGGCCCCGGCGGCGGGCGTCTTCACGACCCATCTGCTGGCGGCGCTGCGCTCGACTCGTCCCGGCACGACCTATGAGGCCCTCTACGATCGCGTTCTGGCTCGCGTTCGCGCCTGGCAGGCAGCGTGTGCTATTTCGGACAGGATGCAGACGCCGGTGCTCCGTGGCGGTCGACGTGCCGATGGCCGTCGTAAGCTACTCTTCTCGTCCGGCGCCGTGCATGGGTCCTCGATCCCGGTTGTCATCGGCAGAAGACAGAAGGGAGCGACTCTCTCCGTTGGTATCGTGCAGGGTGTTGCGGTGGGATCGAAGTTCCTCGTCTACGACGCGAGCGTGACGGCAGACCAAATCCTCACTCGCAATGCTCCCCGTGCGGTCGGCGTCCTGGAGATAGAGATCGTGGCCCCGACATCCTGTCGTGGGCGCTGGATCATGACCCCGCCCAAAAGTGCCGAGCCGAGCCTCGCTGTTTGCATCGACGCGCCCTTGCCCGAGGCTCGCATGACGATCCGTCTGGATGCCAGCTTACCGGGACCGGTCGCCGATGGTCTGGCGACCCTCATTCAAGAGGCCGGACCACCGCTCGATCGGCTCGTCCTCGCGCGCGGTGAGGCCGACGCCGGGCGAGGCGAGGTGAAGGAGATGGCCTCGTTCGGGCGCGGTGATCAGGGTTTTACCCTGACCGTTTCGGGCCAGATACCTTTGGCGGTGTCCGGTGAGGAACCGCGTGACTTGCTGCGGGTGCTGCGCAAGTTGATGGATCATCGAGCGCTCACCAGCCTGCGAGCGCCCGAGCCGAACCTGCTCGCGGGCAAGGTCGAGTTGATGGTCCGCGTCGATCCCCAGCGGCGCGAGCGGTCACTGACCGTACAGGAGTTCGAGGAACTCGATCCGGCCTTACCGCGTGGATCGAACGGCGAGATCGTTTTCACGGGGGCTGAATCGGGAGAGGGCCGCACCATCTATTCCGTCGCCGTCAAGAACCATGGGGTGCTGAGTCTCTATGGCCATCTCTTCAATCTGACTCCGGACCTCAAGATCTCATTGCTCGCGGATCAGGTGACGCTTCAAAGTGGGGCGACCACTGTTATCGGTCAGTTTGTGGTCGACGCAGAACCTGGCATCGAGTGCATGAAACTCATCGCCTCGACCGAGGCCATCGAGAATATAGGATCTCTGGCGCAGGGTGGCGTGACCCGTGGCGGACCCATGGGTTCCTTGATGCGTCAGATGCGTCACCGCATGGGTCGGCCGACGATGCGCTCGGGAGCCGCGCCCGACGATGTGACCTGGTCGGGGTCCACACCCGACGATGGTCTCTGGATCACGAGTGAGGCTTTCTGGAGGGTGAAGGTCCGATGAGTTCTCCCGCAGTACCTGAACGTTTCGAGGTTCTCGAGACCCTCTCCACGACCGATGCTGTGGTCTTGCTGCGGGCGCGCGACAGCCTGCTCGATCGCGAGGTCGTGCTCAAGCTTCCCGGCGAAGGCATGAAGGGGCATCCGTCTGCGGAGGGTCGCGTTCTCCGCGAGGCGAAATCACTCGCCAGCGTGCAGCATCCCTCGATCGCCCGTCTGCTCGATGTTCTCGACGTGGCTGGCGGACCGGTACTGGTGATCGAACCGGTCGCCGGGACTTCTCTCGCCCGGACCGTGAGTGCCGAGGGTCGCATGAACCCGCAAATTTTGTGCACCATCGCCGTCGAGATGGCCGATGCGCTTGCTGCCGTGCATGGCATCGGCGTGGTTCATCGCGATCTGTCGGCGGAGAATATCGTTCTTCGACCCGAGGGAGGTGCGTGCCTGACCGGCTTTGCCTTCGCCAAGCCCGATCGTTCAGGCATGACCTCGATCAACTATGCGCGCAAGCCAAAGGCCGACGATCCCCCGGTTGCCTTGCCGGCGCATCCCGCGCCCGAGCAGCTGGCCGGTCGTGTCGCCGATGCGCGCTCGGACGTCTATGCCTTCGGCAAGGTGATGTTCGAGGCTCTGGTGGGCGAGTCTGCCGAAGAGGGGCAGAGCAACCCTCGCGAGGTTTGCCGCGAAGTCCCATCCGCCCTCGCCAGCGTGGTCCGCAAGTGTCTGGCGGAGAGTCCGATGGAGCGTTTCCAGACGGCTGCGAGCCTGCGAGATGCGCTCGAGCGATGCCAGCCCGGCGATTCGAAGCGATTCCCTGCCTGGCCGGCGGTGGCGGTGGCGGTGCTGGTCCTTGGTGCGGTCTTCGCCATGTGGCAGGGGTCCTCCGGCCCGGAACCGTATAACCCTGATTACAATCTCCGTGGAAGGTTCAGCAAGCGACTCTTCGCTAGGCAGGACTCACCCTACTCCGCCAAGTATGAGCAATCCCACGCGCTCATCATCGGCATTGACTACAAGGAAACGTCTTGGCCGCCCCTGCCGAACGCACGCAAGGATGCACAGGATCTTGCCAAGCAGTTGGAAGCGATGCCCTGGGAGAAATGGAAGGTCACGCTGCTTGTTGATGCGGAGGAGACGACTCGCGACAGGATCATGCGTGAAGTCGCGAAGCTAAAGAATAGCGTCGACAATGAAGAGGTGGGGACGAAGCCTAACGATCGCATATTCATCTATTACGCGGGTCATGGTGAAGATGCGGAGAACGGCTTCCTCATCCCTTCCGATGCCGTGCCTGTATCACGCGATTTCTCTCGAAAGAACTGGGTGCGCTTCACTGAACTTCACTATCTGTTTGATTACACGAAAGCGAAGCATGTGCTCGTGGCTGTGGACTGCTGCCAT
>CAZIVO010000060.1:0-21441 GCA_964542765.1 uncultured candidatus Brocadiaceae bacterium
AGTTGCCGAGAGAGGTGCAATGACAGCAACCCTCTCGCGACCGGTATTGCCGTGAAATTTGGTCTCTGTCAGATCAACCCGACTGTTGGCGACTTTGCCGGTAACAGTGACCGCATCCTTGCGGCGGTCCGTGAGGCGGCGCAAGCAGGCGCTGCGGTGGCTGTTTTCTCCGAGCTGGCCCTGTGCGGATATCCGCCGGAGGATCTTTTGCTGCGGAGTTCGTTTCGTCGAGCCCACGACCGCGCTCTCGATGGCCTGGCTGGCAGGGTTCCTCCCGAGATCTCCGTCCTCCTCGGTTGTCTCGCGGAGAACGAAGATGCTGGCTCGAGTGGTGGCCGCAGCCTGTTCAATGCGGTGGCCTTGCTGGAGGGGGGGCAGTGTCGGATTGTCGCGCGCAAGTCTCTGCTGCCGACCTACGACGTGTTCGATGAGTCACGGTTTTTTGAGCCGTGGTCGCGACCCGAAGAGAACCTCGTTGAAATCAAGGGTTCACGTGTAGGGATCCTGATATGCGAAGACGGATGGAACGATCCGGCTTTCTTCCAGGCACGAAAATACGCGTTGGATCCAATCGAAAGCCTTGTTGGCGCCGGAGCGGAGATCATCGTCAATGTTTCGGCCAGCCCGTGGCGCGGTGGGTTGGAGAGGTTTCGGTGCGAGATGATCCATGCTTCCGTTGAACGGCATGGGTTGTCGATGCTGTATGTCAATCAGGTGGGGGGCAACGTCGCTCTTCAGTTTGACGGCGGCTCGCTCGCGATGGGCAAAGAAGGGTTGGCGTTCCAGCCCGCTTATTTCGAAGAGGCCGTTCGCGTTGTTGATACCGAGGAGCCATGGACAGTCGGGTTGGCGGATATAAGCCTGCCGGAAATGCACCACCTCGCGCTCGTGCAAGGTATCTCGGACTACGCCGTCAAGTTTGGCTTCCCGAAGGCGGTCATCGGCTTGTCGGGCGGGATCGACAGTGCTTTGACGGCGGTCCTCGCCGTCGATGCTCTGGGAGCCGAAAACGTGGTTGGCATTGCCATGCCGTCGCATTACAGCAGCGAGCACTCTCTCGAAGACGCTCGAAACTTGTCGGAGAACCTCGGCATCGAACTGCATGAACTGGGCATTGGGTCCTTGCAGGAGAGCTTTTCCGAGGTCCTCGATCCGGTGTTCGCCGGAACGGAGGCCGGGGTGGCTGAAGAAAACCTGCAAGCTCGTGCCCGCGGGAGCTTGCTGATGGCGTACGCCAACAAGTTCGGACACATGTTGCTGACGACCGGCAACAAGAGCGAGTGCGCGGTCGGCTACTGCACCCTTTATGGCGACATGTGCGGGGCGTTGGCGGTGATCGCTGACCTGTGGAAGACCGAGGTCTGGGCGTTGGCCCGCTGGATCAATCGCGATGGCGAGCGGATTCCACAGCGTTCGATCGAAAAGCCGCCATCGGCGGAGCTTCGGCCCGATCAGTTCGATACGGATAGCCTGCCGCCTTACGAGGATCTCGATCCGGTACTGCGCTGCTTGGTGGAAGAGGAGTTGTCGATCCGCGAGACTTCCGAGCGCACGGGCATGGCCGAGTCCATCGTTGCGGAGTTTTATCGCAAGGTGATGGCGAACGAGTTCAAGCGGTACCAGTATGCCCCGACGTTGAGGGTCAGCGGTCGCTGCTGGGGAGGGCGGCGTGTTCCGGTAGCGCATCGATTTTTGGATGACGGCGACGGTTGCGGGTCGTGAGAGCGGTTGGCTGGCGGAGTTCTCGCTTCTGGACCGGTGTTTTTATGTGCAAGTCGAGGCGGTAGGATCCTGTCATGCCCACCGCGGAAGCTGTCGCCTTCTTTCCTCTCGCTACCGCGGCTGCTTCGGTCGCCGTTTGGCACACTCTGGCTGGTCCCGATCACTACCTGCCCCTCATCGCTATTGGCAAGGCTCGTCGATGGAGTCTCCGCCGGGCGATGGGGATCACCATGCTCTGTGGGGTGGCCCATTGTCTGGCGAGCTTGGTGATCGTTGCGGCGGTGCTAGCAACCCTGTGCGCTGTAGGGTCCACTGCGAGCTTGCAAGTCTGGCGCTCTGATGTGGCGGGGATGTTGCTGATGGGTCTCGGTGCCGTGTTGATCATCGGTGGGCTACGGAGAAAGCGTTCTGTCGAGTTGCCTGTCGATCAAGACTCCCGTGGCCTCCGATCGTTTCCCTGGTTGCTGTTTTTGGTCTTCATTCTTGGCCCCTGTGAGTGGCTCATCCCCGCCGCTAGCACGGCGTCAGCATCGCATGGGATTTGGGGCGCGATGGTGGTGAGCGGAGTGTTTACGGCGGTCACGATTTCGACGATGGTCGCTTCGGTGGCCCTCGGCCTGGTCGGCATGCCGCAGATCTCACGGTCGCTACCGGCAGGGCTGATGGCTGGAGTGGTGACCTTGACTTGCGGTGGCATGATGCTTGCCGGATTCTGAGGCCAACGTCCAAGAGTCATCGCGCAGAGGGTGCCGACTTGGCGTTATTGGCTCATCGCTTTCTCGACATCGAAAGCCACCAACGTTCCGCAGCCTTGATCGCCTTGGCCGACTCCTCTGGCCGACGATAGGGCTCATAGCCAAAATCTTTTTCGGACAGGCGCAGGAGAGCGAGCGCAGCCACCCTTCGCTGCGCGACAACTTCGCTCCTCATGCATCTCAAGAGATCCGGGACGGCCTTGAGACCACGCGAAATCTCGAGGCCCACGGTCTCCGCGATCTTCTTGTCGGTTGCGCCCTTTTCGAGGGCGAGGGAAAGTCCAGCGCCTCCTCCTGTCTCGACGATCTGCGCGTACCGCCTGAATTTTCGCCGCAAAAAAAGGATGGCGAAGGACGTTTGGAGTGCGTCACCCCGTATCAACTTCCCGTCCTTGACCACCCTGTTACTGATTCCCCAGCCGCCAGATTTATTTTGGCGCTTGAGGAACATTTCGGAGCCAGCCTGGTACCACGATATTTCGCCTACTTTTTCACGGCCGGACAGGACGGCTGCTCGCTCGAGCCCGTAGTGGAAATAGAAGGAAGATCTCGCCGTGTGATCTCCGATTGAGGCGTCCTCATTCTCCATCCACTGCCAGGCCCGGTGCAGGCGTTTGCCGATGTATTCGAGGTTTTTTTGAGTCGGTGTGGCGAGGTGTTGGGCGCAGAGTTCCAGGACAGCGATACCTGCGACCGTCATCGAGGCATAGCCTCCGCCAGAACTTCCGTAGGTGAAAGACCCGTCCGACCGCTGCATGTTTTTGGCCAGACGGTACAGACCGGACCAGTGTTTTTTGTGCACCTTGCAGCCCATGCTCACGGCGGCACGCATGCCCAGGGCGCCATACTGAGTGCAACTCAAATCCCAGTAGCCATCTGACTTCTCCTGGTAGCCGAAGCCTCCGCTCCCCACCTGATTTCTGAGCAACTTGCGAGTGTCGCTGGCGGCGATCTTCTCTCGGTTCGGGAAGTTCGGAAGATCGGCCATGACCATCAATCGGACTCCGAGTGCATAGGTCGAAGTCAGATTGGTTTTAGCCAGTCGTTCGAGGGCTTTGGCGAAAACAGGATCGTCGAGGGAGAGTTCATCGTGAACCCCAGCCAAGCACAGCAGTGCAAGTGGTCCACCGGCAGCGACCTCCAGATGTCCCAGCAAGGTAGGCCGCGACTTTTCAAGGGCCGCTCGTACGCGCGAGTCGAGACTGTTGTCTCGCTGTGCAGGGGTGGCAGCGGCCAGGATCAGAGGTATTGAACCAAGGGTGAGCCAGCGCATATCGGTACGGTTACTAGATGAGCCAGGGCGAGAGGTTTCACGATGAGACTTCTTGAAACAAGCTCCAAAGGTTGTGGAGCGGTGCTAGAGGAGAAAGCCCGCGCATGGTTCTAGAGACAGGCAACCATGGTTCCGTAAGCTCTTTTTTGTCAGTCCGGCGATAGCCCGGCCCAGAAGGCGGCGCGACAAGCCGGTGCACCATGTCGAGCGTATGGCCCGCGGGATTCATTTGCTCGCGTTCTCCTCATCCACTCCTCGAAGCTCTCGACGGCAGTTGTCTGGCCGCTCCAAACTGGCCACCCCCTGCTCGCACGCTCTCCCGGGCTTGTTTTTTGGTGTGACTGTTACTGTGCGGCTTGTGTCATGCAGCGGATATCATCACGACACCCATGAACCATCCTTTTGCACACCTTGCTCAAAGATCCAAATGGCTACAGGCGGACAATCCGTTGCGAGCCTTGACCGAAGTTATCAATCGAGTGGAAGGTGGGATCAATCTCGGGCAGGGCGTCTGCGATCTGGATACGCCGCCCGCGCTCGTCGCCGGTGCAGTGGAGTCTTTGAGCGGCGGGCAAGATCGCCAGACCTACACGCATTACTCAGGCTTGGCGGAACTTCGCGAACTGGTCCGGACCAAACTCCTTGAGTTCAACGGTCTGAACTACGGCGATGACGAGGTCATGATCGCGTCTGGATCTTCAGGGGCTTTCTATGCGGCGGCGACGGTTATCCTGGAGCCGGGCGATGAGGTTATCCTGTTCGAGCCTTTCTATTCTTACCACTGGACGGCGCTGTGTTTGATGGGGGCGGTCCCGGTCAGTGTTCCACTCGAGGGTGCCGCCTTCGATCTCAACTCTGCGCGACTCAAGGAGGCCCTGACGGACCGGACTCGCGCGATCATGATCAATACGCCCGGCAATCCATCGGGCAAGGTATTCAGCAAGCGAGAACTCGAGGAGGTCGCGGATGCCATTGCCGACACGGATGTGATCGTGTTTACCGACGAGGTCTACGAATACATGTGTTTCGATGGTGCCGAGCACGTCTCGCCGGCGAAGGTCGATGGGCTTGCGAACCGCTCACTCACCATCAGCAGCTTCAGCAAAACATTCTCGATCACCGGTTGGCGGATCGGCTACCTCGCGGGCCCATCGGACATGGTCGAACTCGTCGGGCGAGCTTGGGATCAGATGTGTGTTTGCGCGGCGCGGCCGATGCAAAGAGGCGTTGCGCAGGCCCTCAAGGGTCTCCCAGGTAGTTTCTATGACGATTTGCAAGCGAGCTACGAGCGCAAGCGGGATCAGTTCTGCGCGGCTCTCGAGGCTGGTGGCTTCCGCTTCCATCGCCCGCAGGGGGCTTACTACGTTCTGGCGGACTACAGGGGTGTTCTGGGAGATCTGCCGCCCTACGAGGCGGTCCTCGCATTGATCGATAAGGTCGGCATCAATGGCGTTCCGGGGGATCTCTTCTTTGCCAACCCCGATCCGGTGAGATCGATTCGGTTCCAGTTCGCCGTCGATGAATCGGTCCTCGATGGGGCGTGTGAGCGTCTGGCAGGATTGAAGGGCTAGGCCTTGCCCGGTCGAGCGAGGAACATGTTTCGACCGATCTTTTTTGCGTTGGCTCTCGCCGCCGGACCTTTGGCGGATCGGTGTTCGGCGCAGTCGTCTGCCTTGTTTCGTCAGGCTTGCCTGGATGCGACCACCGATGGTTTGGTCGTCAATATCGCCGCGCATCCCGATGATGAATCCGCCCGCACCATGGTCATGCTTCGGAGGAAGTACGGCCTGAGGACGGTCACGATCTACACGACATCCGGAGGAGGCGGGCAAAATGCGATTGGCAGGAGGATTGGTAAGGCTCTTGCGATGATTCGTGTGCGCGAGACGCTTGCTGCTGCTCGACATACAGGAGTGGAGGTCCACTGGCTCGGACTCCCTGACTTTGGCTATTCCAAGACGAGCGAGGAATCGATGCGCTCTTGGGGGAGGAGCAAGCTGATCGATGGCATGAGGACCCGAATCGAAGAGTTGGATCCCGATCTGGTCTTCACCAACCACCGCCCGGACTCCGGCCATGGCCATCACCGGGCATCTGCGGTGGCCATTCATGAGATCCTCGTGGCGCGCGGGGCCGACCGTAAGACACCCTTGTACCAGAAGATCTTCGCAAGCGGTTCGGAGGCATCGCCGACCACCGAGCCGGATGTCGTATTCGACCCTTCCGAACTCGACCCGGCTCGCGGCACCACCTATGCACGTCAGGCCCATGATGGCTTGCTGGAGCACCGAACTCAGGGCCCCTGGACAGAGCATGACCCTGCCGACATCGACGTCGAGCGGTGGACGTTGGTGTTGCCGCAAGGGAAGGGTGTAGAGAGCAACCCGTTCGAGCACGTCGGTTCCGTTCTGGCAGAGCCGGCATTCAGGCGCGTCTGGTCCGATCTCGGGCATGACGTAGGCCGGCTGGAACTTGCTCTTCGGCGCTTTGGTGAGGACCGTCGGGTGGCGGAACATGTGCGTGACGCCCAGGTTCTCCTGCCTCTCTTGCGAGCGGCAGGCAAGAGGCTGGACGGCATTGCCGACGGAGTCTCAGCGCAGCGGCGATTGCACCGTCGCCTGAGTGCCTTGCAGCAGGTGATTCTTCTCGGGTCTGGTGTTCAGGTAGAAGCGAGCCTTGCAAGTGAGAGGCTTCCCGAGTTTGGAGAAGGAATTGCGCGCGTTGTCGTGCACGCACGCGACAGAAGCCTCATCCGTGATGTGAGGGCAGAGTGCAGGGGCGTTCGGGGGAAGCCGATCGACCCGAAAGCACCGGATGAGAGCCGCTTGCAGATTGCTTTCCCGGTGTCGCCAAGATCTGCAAGCGCCGAGGATGGCGGCGTGTCTGCCGAGCCGGATTGGGTGGAAGTTGACGTTTCTTTCGCTCTCGCGGGTCAGGATTTCACCGTTCGGCATCGACTCGCCGGCCGTGTTGTCCCGACTCTCCAAGCCAAATGGGATCGCGACGTTGCACTGGTGCCACGGGGTGAACGAACGGCGAGGATCTTCGTGTTGCAGCTTGCGTACTCGGGCGACAGCAGTATCGAGAGCGCGGTTGAGTTGGAGGCTCCGGAAGGTTTCGAGGTGACAGCATCCCCGGAGTTCGTCAAGTTGTCCGCGACGCGCCGAGAGATGCGCGTGCTGGTTAGCGCCACTTCGAATCACGGGTTGGCTGACCGTGGAAGTCTGCGTGCGAAATTTGCCTCGCAGGCCTCGGTTATTTCCCTTGAGCCTATCAAGGTTGAGCGTGCGCCCGACTTGCGAGTGGGTTTGGTTCGTGGTCCTGACGACACCCTGCACCGAACCCTCGAAGATCTTGGCGTGTCATTCGAATTGCTGGACGAGAAGAATCTTGCAGTCGCCGACCTCGGTGAGTTCTCGACCGTGGTCTTGGATATCCGCTCTTACCATCACCGCACAGATCTTGAGCATCACCGTGACCGGCTTTTGGACTTTTGTCGGCAGGGTGGTCGGATCCTCGTCTTCTACCACAAGCCAGGAGAATGGAACAAAAGTGAGGACAGGCCTCTTCTGGCACCGTACGCGCTCGAGGTCAGCAATCTGAGGGTGAGCCAGGAAGATGCCCGGGTTCGATTTCTGAAGCCGCGGCATCGCCTTTGGAATGTTCCGTATCACATCACCGAAGAAGATTTCCGCGACTGGTCCCAAGAGCGAGGCTTGAACTTTCCGAGTGAGTGGGACGAGAAGGCTTGGACCCCGATATTGGCGATGGCAGATGATGGCGAAGACCCGCTCAAGGGAGCTCTGCTGGTCGCTGGATATGGAAATGGTGATTATGTTTATTGCTCGCTTGCGCTGTATCGCCAGTTGCGCCGAGGGCACCACGGCGCTGCCAGGATTCTCGTGAACCTTCTGACAAAGTGATGGATGACGACTTTTATTGCGACGAGGTTTTGAGCGGTCGAACTTCGGTTCGCGTCGTGACGGAGACCGAGCACGTTCTTGCTTATCACCACACCCGGCCGCATTGGCCTGTCCATATCGTGGTGATCCCCAAATCCCACGTACCATCCCTGATAGACCTCGGTGATGCGGACTCGTCGATCCTGGGGGATCTGCTTGATGTTGTCCGGTTGGTTGCGAAGGAGGTCACTGCCGAGCACGGAGCCTGTCGTGTGATCACAAATCTGGGAGAATATCAGGACTCGAAACACCTCCATTTTCATGTCAATTCCGGTGATCCGGAGAATGTAGATAACGGCTCCGCTTGACCATGTTTTTGGCGACGCCACAACTCCGCAATCCGTCTCACCGCTGAGAATACATACAGTGTCCAGGACCCTCTTAGACTCCGCGCATGCCATCGCCGGGCAGTTCGACATCCATGGAGAACTCGCGGATCTTCAGCCCTATCATCGCGGGCACATCCACGACACTTTCATTTCTTCCTGGCGCAAGGACGAGACCGTGAGTCGTTATTTGCACCAACGGCTCAACGACCACGTGTTCACCGATATTCCGGCTCTCATGCACAACATCGAGAGGGTGACACAGCACTTATCGGAACAATCGATGATGGATGGTTTCCAGGCGCTGAAGCTCGTTTCAACACAGGAAAGCCGCTCCTATGTAATGCATCCGTCAGGCTCTTGGCGAACGTATAGATTCGTCGAAAACACAAACACTTTTGATTTATGCGAGAGCGCTGATCAGGCCCATGAAGCGGCGAGGGCTTTCGGGTTATTCCAGGCTCGCCTGATCGATCTGGACGCTGAGTCTTTACGCGAGACCATCCCCCACTTCTTCAGTTCGCCATTCCGGATGGTGCAGTTTCAAGATGCGCTCGATAGCGACCCCAAGGGCAGGGCCAAGGGAGTTGCCAAGGAACTGGGGTTCGTTCAAGAGCGCATGCCGATGGCAACCGTGATCGATGAGAGGATAGAGGCCGGCGCCTTCCCAACTCGCGTGGTTCATGGTGATACCAAGTTGAACAATGTTTTGTTCGACAGAGATACGGGAAAGGCCACGTGCATCGTCGATCTCGACACATGCATGCCGGCATACTCTTTGTATGACTTTGGAGATTTGGTTCGCTTTACCGCTGCGATGAGCGCAGAGGATGAGACGGATCTTGCCAAGGTTGGGACAGATATCGAACTGTACCGCGCGCTTGTCGATGGATACCTGGAGGGCGCTGGATCGTTTTTGACCCGTGAAGAGGTCGAACTCATGCCGTTCACGGCGAGATTGGTGACCTTCACGATAGGCGTTCGATTCCTGACCGATTACCTCGCGGGCGATGTCTACTTCAAGACGGAACGCTCCGAGCAAAACCTCGATCGCGCACGGGTGCAGTTCCGTATGGTGGAATGCATGGAGGAGCGCGAGGAGGAGATGGCCTATCGCCGGTAAAGGCCTCGGTGTGCGCGCGCGTTAGACCAAGCCATCGACCGCCCAGCCCTTGCGGTAATCCTGCCGGATGAAGTCGTTGGCTTTTGAATTGCCTTTGAATTTTAACTCGGCGGCATCCCACTCGAGGGACTCTCCCGGGAACCTACAAGCAATTGTTCCCAGCAGAACGGTCTCGGTCAGCGGACCCGCGTAGTCGAAATGGCTGGTCGTGGTGCCTTCGCCACGAATAGCGGCCAGCCAGGATCCGTGGTGATTGATGCGCTCCAACTTTGGAACTTCGTAGTCCTCGAACTTCTTTTGCGGCAGCAGTATCGGTTGCTTGCCATGGCTGGTGAGGATCTGGCCTTTCTCGCCGATGAAAAGGGTTCCGTTGGCGGGAAGTTCCATGGATTTTGACAGGCGAGCCAGGGAGGGATCTGGTTTCTTACCACCGTCGTACCAGATCACGTCGATGGTGTCTTTTGCAGTGAACCGGGTTCCCGAAAAGCTGTAGCGAATGATTTCCCAGGTCGGGAAGGTTTCGCCTTTTGGCTCAGGCGCGTCACAGTGAACCCTTGAGGGCGCTCCAAGATCCAGCCCCCACACCACCGGATCAATGATGTGGCAACCCATGTCGCCGAGTGCGCCGGCACCGAAGTCGAACCAACCCCGCCAAGCGAAGGGGTGGTAGGCTTTTTCGGTGAAGGCCCGCTCGGGCGCGCCACCCAACCAAAGATCCCAGTGAAAGCCGTCCGGAATGGCGCTTGTTTGTGCCGGACGATCAATTCCCTGTGGCCAGGAGGGGCGATTTGACCAGGCATGGGCCTCCTTGATCTTGCCGATAGCGCCGGCTTGCAGGAGGTGCACGAGCGTGCGGTAGTTGGTGCCACTGTGATGCTGGTTACCCATTTGCGTGGCAACTCCGGCCTGTTTCGCGGCGAGAGTCAGCTGGCGCGCCTCATGCACGGTCCGGGTCAAAGGCTTTTCCGTGTAAGTGGCCAGACCGCGATGAATGGCGGACATGGTGATCGGAGCGTGCATGTGGTCCGGAGTGGATACCGTGACGCCGTCGATGTTTCCCTGCTCCTTCTCAAGCATGACCCGCCAGTCCGTGTAGCGCCGCGCCTTCGGCCACTTCTTGGCGGCGACCAGAACACCTCCTTTACGCATGGCGCGGCCGGTCTCGACATCGCAGAAGGCGACGATTTCGGCCCCAGCTTGAGAGCATCCGTGGACGTTGTTCCAGCCTCTACCGCCGACACCGACGCAGGCGATGCGGGCGGCATCGGTGGTCGGATGCCATGGCGTTAAAGGACGCGGAAGAAAGAGGGCGCCGGTTGCTGCTGATGTGTCGCGAAGGAACTTGCGGCGGGTGAGTCGAGTGCTCATGGGCTTTGATGGTCTGAGGGTTTTGGTGCGGCCATCGTATGGCTTTGGCCGCAGATTGTTCGGCACTATCTTGGGCCTTCAGGCTCAGTCGCCGCCCTTGCCGTCTCCGGATTTTTTTGTCTCGGCGGACTCTTCTGCACCTTTGCCTTCACCGGACTTCTTGGTCTCGCCACGGCGCCCCTTGGCATTGCCTCCCTCGCGAGATCCGCGGCCTTGACCCTTGCCTCGGCCGCCGCGGCGGCCGGCAAAACCCCTGCGGCGCGGAATTTTGGATTCCGAGATCGGGGTTGCGGATGTCCAGGTGGCCTTGGCCTTCTCCGCATCGGCGAGGTGCTTGCGCGAGTCTTTGGAATAGCCCTTGTTCGCCGTTTGAGTCGCGAGCATGGCGTTGCGGATGTCCTCGGCGGTCGCGTCCGCGGCCAGATGCCCGATCAATGTGCCTGTCAGCCCGAAGTTCCCTGGCTTGACCAGGAGGATGCCGGGGTCGGCCTGCTCGATGGGCGCCAGACTTTTTGCATCGATGGCGCTGGCGTAGAGGAAATGCCCCATGACTCCATCGCTCCAGGCGATGGGCGTGACCTTGTTCGTGAGTGTGGACAGCGAAGCTTCGTCGCTGGCATGGATGATGGCGAGAAGTCGGGTATCACAGGCAGCGGTGTTCAGCGCGAAGCGGACACTCTCCATCATGGGCAGGCCCAAATTGGCTGAACTGATATTCTCTTTACCTGGGAATTTGGCGGAGATCTTGTGCATTTCAGCTGCCATCGTGGTGCTATCGCGAAAGACCCTGCTTGGCGACCGCGCTGAACTCACCAGATGAGTTTTTCCATCGGGAGCAAGGATGCCAAAGGATGTGTTGTCCAGGCTGCCCTGCCGGGAGTAGACCGTTTTCAAGAAGGCTAACTCCTGGGCATTCTCGTAGGTCAAGGGCCGCACACAGATGAACTTGCGCGAAGCTGCGACAACTTCTTGGTCGGACAGGTAACTCCTGTCCGTCTCTTGCTTACCGGGTCACCAGATGCCCGGTGTGCCGTGGCAATGTGGCTGAGCCGACATCACCAGCAGCGGGCGCCCGGTCCGCTCGACAGCAGCCAAGGCGCTTTCGACCGTGCCGTACCAGGCGATACGATGTTCGAGCTTGCCCCAGTCGACAGTCGGGCCTGGCCGGGGTGCGCCGCCTTGTGCGGTGATGGTGCTGGCGGATGTCAGCATGGCTGCCCAGGCGAGAAGACGAATGTGTCGGCTATTCATGAGACCGCGTTCCTTTTCGGAAGGGTACGAGATCGAACTATCGGCAACAAGGCCCCTGCCGGCAGCCCCGGTGATCGTTCGGAGATGGAGCTCCGGGTCGTTTGGCGAAGGCTGCGGTTGTCACTTCTTGGCCCAGTCCGGAGTTCCGAACCAGTCGTGCATCTCTTTTTCGAAGGGCGCGACAATCTCGCGCGGTTCCGTCACCGCTCCACGGTCGCCGGTTTCGACGATCCAGACATCGAGAGCCGCGCGCAGACGAAGCAATGCTTCCTGATGCTCAGGCGCCCGTGAGTCGGCGAGATTTTCGATCTCGTGTGGGTCGTTTTCCGTGTCGTAGAGTTCTTCGAAAGGAGGTGGCGCAAGCAGGGCTGCTGCCGGTCCGGTCAACTCACCCTTGGCCATCAGTTCGCGCATCAGCGGCTTCACCGCGAAGCATTTTTCCTTGTAGCGGTTCAGTGATGCGAAGCCCGGAGCGGGGGGGAAGTTGCGGATGTAGTGGTAGCGCGCTTCGCGCACCGAGCGAATGCGTATCTCGGTCTCATCGATCCGATCGCGCGCGCCAAAGGCGTATGTTCGGGGCGTTGATGCGTCGCTGCCGAGAAAGACGCGGCTGTGCATTCCGGATGGACGCGGCACGCCGGCGAAAGCCAGGGTCGTGGCGGTCAGGTCGAGCAGGCTGATCACCTGATCGTCCACCTTGCCGGCCTGGTATTGAGGGGGCGGTGGGAAGTTCTTTGGCCAGCGGATGATCATCGGCACATGCAGACCGGTGTCGTAGCACCAGTGGATCCCCCTCGCTTCGAGGCGGCCATTGTCGGCGAAGAAGACGATGATGGTGTCATCCTCGAGCCCGTCCTCGCGCAGCTGCTCGAGGATCCAGCCGACCCTTCGATCCATCCCGGATACGGAGTTCAGGTAGCGTGCCCATTCCTGCCGGGTGGTCGGGTGGTCGGGATAGTAGGGCGGCGGAGTGACGTTTTGCGGCGTGGCGATCTTCGGGTGCTCATCTTCGCCGACCCATTCCACCCGCGGCTTGCTCGCCGTCTTGCGGTCGTAGATGTCGTACTCGACTTCAGGCGTGTTGATCTGTGCGAAAAAAGGCTGCTCGGACTTCAGGGCCGCCCAGTCCTTGGATGCGTAAACGTCACCTTCATTGACGAAGTTCAGATCGAGTTTTCCGGTTCCGACAACCCGGCTTCCGATCTTCGTGATGTTGGCGGTGAAATACCCCGCATCACGAAGCCGGTGGGTGATCGAGCGCACTCCCTCAGGCAAGCGATAATCGTCATCGCGGTGTGAGCGCATGTGGTGCATGTCGGTGGTGGTCTGGTACATCCCGGTCATGAAGGCGGACCGACTGGGCGCGCAGACGGGCGAGGTCGAGAAGACCTTGGTGTAGCGGACTCCCTCGGTAGCGAGTCGATCAAGGTGCGGCGTGTGAACGTTACGCGCGCCGTAGCAGCCCAGGTCGAGCTTGAGGTTCTCGCCGACAATCCACAGGATGTTGGGCCGTTGCGGTGCGGAACTCCCGGCGTCCGGTTGCTCGGCGCAGCAGGATGTTAGCGCGAGAGTTGCGAGCACAAGGTGGCATTGGATGTTTCGAGGGCGAGCAGGGAAGAAGGGCGTGGGGCTGGCGCAGATCATGGGCTCATTGTCTTCGATGGCCCGTCGTGTCCGCCACAGAGAGTTCCAGGATCTCGCGCGGCCCCTCATGGTGAGACCCCGATAGCGTCAGCGGCCGATCACTATTTGCAGCCCATTGGCGATCGCCGCCACATTGAAGGCCTTGCCTCCCGGATCGATGACAGCACCGCTAACGTAGATGGAGGCGGTTGTCAGGAACGGGTTGTTGGGGATCGGCAGGGCGAACTTGGCGACGCCGGCTTGATTGGTCACGCCGGCGATGCTGGCGACCGACTGCACCAGCAAGTTACAGCCATTTCCTAGCGGGAATTTTGCCTTCGAGGGACCTATGAGCATGCCGCAAGGCGCACCTGGTTTTCCATTTCCGATCTGCAAGTTGAAGCCAGCGTTCCCCAGCGAGGGTATGCCGACGCCAGACATGGCCGGCACCTTGCCGCTCGATCCCGCGCAGCCGACTCCGTAATTTTCGAGATAGCTGCCGCCGACGGTCTGCATCGGTACGGCGAAGAGTTCGATGCCGCTGTTGCCGTCGTTGGCTGCGAAATAGATCGTCTCACCTCTGGTGAAAAATCGGCGGGGTCGCGAGGAGAACTTGCCCGGAGCGATATCCTTGATCTGCCGGGTTCCGGCGGCGGTGCCGTCGGAAACCCACAATTCGTAGCCGACGCTCAGGCTGTAGCGTGCTTCGAGGATGATGCGCGTGCCGGAACCGGCTAGCCCGATGCCCCAGTCGTCGGTGGTGCAACCGCTATTTCCGCCGGTGAAGAGATCCTTGACCATGACGGTGCCATTTGCGGTGCCGTCGCTCTTCCAGAGTTCCCTGCCGATGCCCGGGATGTAGACCGTGAAGAACAGCGTGCCGTTGGCGTTGGTCAGGGCCCGCGGATCACTGTTGAGGGGGCCGACGCGAAAATCTTTGACCATGACGGTGCCGCTTGCGGTGCCATCGCTCTTCCAGAGCTCGTAACCATTGACACCATTGTTGGCGACGAAGAAGGCCATGCCATTGACGATGGTGATCCGGGAGATCCCCGAATTGCCGGTGCCGGGGAGGATGTCCTTGACCAGCGTGGTGCCATTTGCGGTGCCGTCACTCTTCCAGAGCTCGTCTCCCGTCTTGCCGTCGTTGGCGCGGAAGATCAGGGTGCCGCCCATGTCGCGGAGGTAGGCGGCATTCGACGAGAGGTTGCCGGGCCGGATGTCCTGGACGAAGTTCGTACCGATGGCGGTACCGTCGCTCTTCCAGAGTTCGTGGTTATTGGCGTTGTCATGGGCGCGGAAGAACAGGGTCTTGCCGACGACGGTCAAGTTGTTTGGAGACGACCAACCGCCGCCGACCTTGAGATCCTTGACCAGCACGGTGCCGTTTGCGGTGCCGTCGGTTTTCCAAAGTTCGCGGCCTGCCGGCGAGGCGGTGGCAGCGAAGAAGACGAATCCATCGAAGGGGAGAAGATAGTTAGGATCCGATCCCAAGAGCCCGGTCCGAATGTCCATGACGAGGCTGGTACCGTTTGCGGTACCGTCGGTCTTCCAGAGTTCTCGGCCGGTTTTGCCATCGTCTGCGGCGAACAGAACGATGTCGCCGAGTGTGGCCATCCGGAGCGGATTCCCCGACAGACTGCCTGGGCGGATATCCCTCAAGAGAGTGGTGCCTGCTGTGGTCCCATCGGTGCCCCAGAGTTCCATTCCATTGGTGCCGTTGTTGGCCCTGAACACAACCTTGTCACCAGCCGCTGCGAAGGTGTCCGGAGAGGATTGCGGCGGAGCTTGTTCGATGTCGGCGAGCAGCTGCGTTCCGGCCGCGGTGCCGTCGCTCACCCACGGCTCCTTCCCGGCCTTTCCATTATTGGCACTGAAGAGGAGCTTTGAGCCTGCCGCGAAAAGATTGACGGGCGAGGAACTGTCCGTGCCGGGATAGATATCTGCGACCTGAACGGTGCCGGCAAGGGTGCCGTCACTCTTGTAGAGTTCCTGGCCGCCTGCGCCCAGCGCCGAAAAATACAGGGTCTTGCCCAAGGCGGTCAGGCCCAGAGGATTGGAGGGATTGCCGCCGACGAGGATGTCCTTGACCAGCATGGTTCCGGCCGGGGTTCCATCACTCTTGTAGAGTTCGCGCCCGGTATTTTGGGCGTTTGCAGAGAAGTAGAGTGTGGTGCCGATAGCGGTCAGGAGTTTGGGTTCGGAACTGCCACTGCCGGGCCAGATATCCAGGACCAGCGTGGTGCCGGCCGGGGTCCCATCGGTCTTCCAGAGCTCCCATCCGGTATAGGTCGGGATACCTCCCGTTGCCCGGAAGTATACTTCCGTCCCCATGACCGTGAGTTCACGAGGCTGCCCCGAATAGGTGCCCGGTCTGACGTCCAGGACCATGACGGTCCCTGCAGCAGTGCCGTCGCTCTTCCAGAGTTCACGCCCGTTGGTTCCATCGCTTGCGCTGAAGAGCAGCGTTTTGCCGAGCCCCATGAGGTATTGAGGATCCGAACTCCCGGTGCCGGCGAGGATGTCCTTCACCATCACGGTGCCAGCCGGGGTACCATCGGTTTTCCAGAGTTCCTTGCCGTTGGTCGGCGTGGTGGCGACGAAAAAGACCTGATTGGGACCGACCAGCGTCAAGCGGGTGGGTGAAGAAGAGGCCGTGCCGGCGACGATGTCCTTGATCAGAACAGTGCCTGCAACGGTACCATCGGTTTTCCAGAGTTCTCGGCCATTGATGTCATCCCACGCCGAGAAGATGAGTGAGGACCCGACCGCGAGAAGTTGTTGCGGCGTCGAAGAACCACCGCCCGGCTGGATGTTCTTGACCAGCACGGTGCCGGCTGCAGTTCCGTCGGTCTTCCAGAGTTCGCGACCGTCCGGACTGACGTAGGCGCTGAAGAAGGTGGTGTTTCCGGCGAGCGTCGGATACAGCGGCGTGGATGACAAGACACCTGCGCGCAGGTCCACCATGAGCGTCGTGCCCTTGGCCGTGCCATCGGTCTGGTACAATTCCCTTCCGGTGACAGGGTTGTTCTGGGCGGCGAACAGCGTCGTGCTGCCGAGCTTGACGAAGGTTGCAGGATTCGAGCCGGCATTCTCGACGGTGTTGATGTCCTTGAGCAGCTTCTGCGACGCGAGCGGCGCCGACCACAGGCCGAGCAGGGCGAGTGAAGCGAAGACGGGGAGGATCTGCGGGGAGAATCGCATGGGGGGCCTTCTCGGGGCTTGGGAGGATGGGAGCGCGGACATGCGCGGACACCCTCTAGCATAACCGGACTGTGGGCAGGGGTGCAGTCGGGCTGCGGGATGTTTTGGTTCGGCCAGACGTGTCAGGGTCCTTTGCCCGCGTCGTGACCGGCGTGTGAGCTGCTTTCGGTGCTTGCGGAGCGGGACCGACGGTGCTTGCCGGCGACGAGTTTACCGAGCGTAGCCCGTGGAGGCCGCTTGGCGTTGGCGATGCGGCGCACAAAGACAACGGGCGCGGCGCCCTCACCTGAGTGAGGCGCGACGCGCCCGCCATCGTTAGACCCGACCGGTAGCCTCAGAGGCCGACGATCATTTCCAGACCGTTGGCGATGGCCGCTACACCGAAGGCCTTGCCACCTGCATCGATGGCGGCACCGGTGAAGTAGATCGATGCTGTCATCAGGTAGTTGTTGTTGGGGACCGGCAGGGTCCACTTGGCGTCACCACTCTTGGACGTCACCGACGGGACGCTGATGATCGGCATCACCAGCAGGGTGCAACCGTTGCCCAGCGGCAGCTTCGATTTGGCAGCGCCGGCGAGCAGAACGCAGGGCGCGCCCGTCTTGGCGTTGCCGAGCCGGAGGGTGAACTTGGCGTTGCCGAGCGACGGTACGCCGATGCCGGACATGTCCGGTACATTGCCGGCGCTGCCCGCGCAACCCGTTCCGTAGTTCTCAAGGTTGGAAGCGCCGAGGGTGGCCAACGAAACGGAGTGCAGCTCGGTGCCGGTCTTGCCGTCATTGGCGACGTAGAACATCGTGCGGCCTATGGTGAAGAACCGGTTGGGGTTCGAGCCAATATTCCCGGGATAGACATCCTTGACCAGCGTGGTGCCGGCCGCAGTGCCGTCGGAGACAAAAAGCTCCTTGCCGGTCGCGGGCTTGTTGCCCTTGGCCGCGACGACGACTCGCGTGCCGACGCCGGCGCGAGCGATCTCGAAGGCGGTGAACGGGTTCAGCGCGGAACCGCCACCTACCCAGATGTCCTTGGTGATCATGGTGCCGGCAGCGGTACCGTCACTCTTCCAGAGTTCCCAGCCGCCGGCCGGATTGGGGCCGGCGCCGCGGAAGAACAGTGTCCCGTTGGCGGCGACGATGGGACCGCCTATGGAGCTGTACGAACCGGCTCGGAGTTCCTTGACGATTGCGGTGCCGGCGGCGGTGCCATCGGTCTTGTAGAGTTCGTCGCCGGTCTTGCCATCGTTGGCGTAGAAGTAGCAGGCGCCACCCATCGCCGTTATGGAGGTCGGATTGCTGCTCCCGGAGCCGACCCGGAGGTCCGCGACCAAGACGGTGCCAGCAGCGGTACCGTCGGTCTTCCAGAGCTCGGCACCGTTCGTGCCGTTGTTGGCGCGGAAGTAGCCGATGCCACCAACGTCGGTGATGAATCGCACCGTCGAATTACCCGTTCCAGTACGGATGTCCTTGAGCAGGACGGTGCCGGCGGTGGTACCGTCGGTCTTGTAGATCTCATATCCGGTGCCGTTGCCATAGGCTTCGAAGTAGAGCGCCTTGCCGACCACGGCGAACTGGCCGGGCGAAGCCCAGGAGCCACCCGGACGGATATCCTTGACCAGGACGGTGCCGGCCGCGGTACCGTCGGTCTTGAACAGTTCCCGGCCGGGGTTGGGCTTGAGGGCATTGCCGAGCGCGTCGAAATAGGCCTCTCCATTGAACACGATGATGTTCACGGGGTACCTGGCTTCCGCCCCGGCTTGGAGATTCTTGATCAGGACGGTGCCGGCAGCGGTGCCGTCACTCTTCCATACCTCTCTTCCGTTCTTGCCATCGATCGCGGAGAAGATCACCAGATTACCGAGCGCGACCATGCTCATGGGCTGACTCGAGGCATTTCCGGGATTGATATCCTTGACCATGGTGGTGCCGGCAGCGGTGCCGTCACTTTTCCAGAGTTCCTTGCCGTGGAGGCCGTCATCGCAGAAGAAATACAGAGTGCCTCCTATCCGGACTAAATTGGTCGGATACGAAGGCGGGGGAGCGGTGTTGATGTTGGCGTGCGCGGTACCGGCGGCGGTTCCATCGCTGGTGAAGGGTTCGCTGCCGATCTTGGCATCGGTGGCGGCGCCGATCAGTTTCTTGCCGGCGGCGGCTAGGTTGCTGACCTCTCCGGATTTGGTCGGTCCCGTCCAGAAGTCCTTGACGAGCACGGTGCCGGCAGCGGTGCCGTCACTCTTGTAGAGCTCGCGGCCGCCGGCCGCGGTGAAGGCGGAGAAGAACAGGGTTCCGCCGACATTGGTGAGGGCCTGGGGATTGCTACCCGGAGTGCCTGGATTGATGTCGAGCACCAGGGAGGTGCCAGCAGTGGTACCGTCGGTCTTGTAGAGTTCGCGACCAAACTTCGTCTTGGCGACCGCCGCGGTGAAGTAGAGCGTCGAGCCGACGGAGGTCATTTGCCGTGGTGTGGAGTTGCCACCACCAGGTTGGAGATCGGCGACGCAGACCGTGCCTGTGGTGGTGCCGTCACTCGTCCAGAGTTCGTAGCCGGTCCATGCCGGGTTATGGCCCTGGGCTTCGAAGTAAACCCGCGAGCCGGCGCTGCGCATGAAATTGGGGCTGCTACTCAGGTTGGCACCGATACGGATGTCCTTGAGCAGGACGGTACCGGCGGCGGTACCGTCACTCTTGAAGAGTTCCTCGCCGATGCCGGAGCCATCGTTGGCGCTGAAGATCACGGTCTTGCCGATCGTGCCGAAATCCCAAACATCCGAGCTCCCCGAGCCTGTGCGGATGTCCTTGACGAGAACGGTGCCAGCGGTGGTGCCGTCGGTCTTCCAGAGTTCGTTGCCGGTCTTGCCGTCGGTGGCGCGGAACATCAGGACGTTGGCGCCGAGCATTGCTCCGTGGGCGCAGCGAGGTGTCGAGCTGGAGGAGCCTGGACGGATGTCCTTGACCAGCGTGGTGCCGGCAGTGGTGCCGTCACTCTTCCACAACTCGAGGCCGGTCTTGCCGTCGGTGGCGGAGAAGACAACGTTGTTGCCGATGGCGACCAACTCGCTTGGGCTGCCGTAGCTCCCGCCCGGACGGATGTCCTTGACGCGCACGGTGCCGGCAGCGGTGCCGTCACTCTTCCAGAGCTCTCTACCGCCAGCAGCAAGGGCGCTGAAAAAGACAATATTACCGGCCGCGGTCAGCCAGAGTGGATCGGAACTCAGGTCGCCCTTGCGGATGTCCAGGACCAGCGCAGTCTTGTTGGTAGCGCTGTCGTAGGCGCAGAGCTCACGACCGGTAGTGGTGCTGATCGTCGCGGCGAAGAAGGTCTTGGTGCCGACTTGCGCATAGAAGTTCTGGCGCTGATTCGGGCCGCTCGGGCCACCGGGGTTCGAACTGTCGTCCTGAGTGGTGTTGATGTCCTTCAGCGCTGCTTGGGAGGGCAGTGGCGAAGACCAAAGGCCGATGAGGACGAGGCAGGAGACGACGGAGAGAATCTGCGGGAAGAGGCGCATGGGGAACCTTCTTGTGCTGCTGGGAGGAAGTGGAAGGGATTGGGAGTGAGGCGCGGACGGTCGCGCCAAGCTTGTAAAAGATTAGCACGGAATCATTCGTTGGGGGCGAGTCGGCTGCCTCAGGGAGAAAATCTGCGAGACCGGGGGGGGGTGAAGTGGCGAACCCCCGATGCTGACGCGCTTACGGATTTTCGGTAGCGGTGGGGAGGGCGAGTTAGGGATGAGCTTTCCGTGCTGCCTCAGGCGAGGCGTCAGATCGGTCGAAGTGCCGATGGTGACGCTGGTTCCGGGGCAGGGAACTCGACCGAGATAGGGTTGCCTGTTATGAGCATGAGTATGGCGAGCCGAAAATCACTTCTCGGAGCCGGGATGGTTCTTCCGGCTCTGCTCGCGGGCTGTCATTTCGCCCCCTCGGCAGGGCAGAGTAGGGCCTGGGTCTATGAGCGGGTCATGGCGGCGTCGGTCGAGGTGCTGGTGGACAATCACCTGAGCGGTTCGGGCTGGATCGCGGATCCGAGCGGTTGGGTGGTGACCGCGGCCCACATGGCTTCGGCGAGGATCGAGGTTCGCACCAGCGTCGGCCGGTTCAGCGCCGAACTCGTGGCGACGGATCGAGGCCAGGACCTGGCCCTGCTTCGCCTGCCCGAACGTGCGCAGGGTTATCCCTCGGTGCCGCTCGCGTCGCACCTCCCCGGAGTGGGGGCCGAGATCTTCCTGATGGGCGCCCCGATCTATCGCCACGGCGTTTTCTTGCCGGGCCGCGTGGCCCGGCCGACACCGGCCTTCGAATACCTGGGTAACGAGGGACATTACGTGCGGGTGATCCACGTGGCGGCGCAGACCCCGCGGGGCACTTCGGGTGGCCCGTGGGTGAATGGCCGCGGTGAGGTCGTTGGTTTGCAATCGGGAATGATGTTGCAGGACAAGGCTGCCGCCGGGATTGCCTTCCTCATTCCGTTGGAAGATCTGCGAAGATTGCTGGCGGCCAAGAGCCATATCGACACTGCTACCCTCGGTGCGGCCTGCGAGGAACTTTCCGAGCAGTCGGCCGCTGTCCTGGTGAAGTATCCACCCCGGGCCGAGGGAGTGATCCTGCGCCGGGTGCTCAAGGGGAGTCCTGCGCACCGTGCTGGCCTTGCTGACGGCGATCTGGTGGTCGGTGCCGGAGGTCTTCCGATCCGCTTGCGCGATGAGTTGCTGTCGCGAGTTCGCGCACTCGAGCCCGGATCGAAGATCGAGCTTTCGATCCTCGACCCATCGGCGCAGACCCCCCGCACAGTGACCGTCGAACTCGGATCCCTGCTCCGCTGACGATCCCTACGAAGGGCCTCT
>CAZIVO010000061.1:0-21110 GCA_964542765.1 uncultured candidatus Brocadiaceae bacterium
GCGCCGGGCCTTGGCGGTGACGGTCCTGACTGTTTCGGCATGGCTTCTCCAGGCCATGCCCTTGGCGCCGGCCTCATTGATCCCTTTGGCCTTGTTTCCTCTTTGTGGTGTGCAGTCCATGGCGATGGTCGCGCCGTCCTACGCACATCCGATTCTGTGGCTGTTTTTTGGCGGCTTCATCATCGCCTTGGCGATCGAGAAATGTGGACTGCATCGGCGCATAGCGTTGCGCGTGATCTCGTTCATCGGCCTGCGACCCCGTCGTCTGGTCCTCGGATTTCTGATGTCCGGGCTCCTGCTCTCGATGTGGATAAGCAATACGGCGACTACCCTGATGCTCTTGCCGATCGGCGGGGCCTTGATCGACAGGGTGAAACGCGAGGGGATCATGAGT
The DNA here is from genome assembly GCA_964542765.1 of uncultured candidatus Brocadiaceae bacterium. Lineage (GTDB taxonomy): Bacteria > Planctomycetota > UBA1135 > UBA1135 > UBA2386 > CAZIVO01. The sequence goes on from CAZIVO010000061.1 coordinate 395, forward strand.
GGTGAGGCCGCTGACCGCCTCGCCGTGGTTCTGATGCTGGGTATCGCTTACGGCTGCTCGGTGGGAGGCACTGCGTCGCCGATTGGCACCTTCCCCAACCTTCTCTATCTTCAAGAGTACAGCAAGTTCGAGGGCGCGCCCGCCTTCTCGTTCTTCAGCTGGATGCTGGCATTCGCACCCTTCGCGATCTTCTTCGGCCTGGTGATCTGGGCGCTTTTGGTCTATGTGATCCACCGCCTTCCGGCAGGCAGTGCTGAAGCCGGCGCCAGCATCAAGGCAGAGGCAGCGTCGATGGCTCCGATGGCCTCCTCCGAGCGTCGCGTCCTGTGCCTTTTTCTGGCTGCGGTTGTCCTGTGGATCACGCGAGGCGACATGGAGTTTGGCGATGGCCTGGTCATTCAAGGGTGGGTGAGTCGCATGGGTCTTCCGCACAAGTTCGTGACCGACGGTTCTGTTGCCGTCACGCTTGCTATTCTGGCATTCTTGATTCCTGGCGGAGGTCGAGGCAGTGAGCGATTGATGGATTGGGAGACGGCGCGCAGGCTGCCGTGGGAGATCCTCTTTCTCCTTGCCGGCGGTGTCGCGATCGCCGCAGCATTTCGCGAGACCGGTCTCGGTGTGGCGATCGGTGCGGCGACCGCACCGCTGCTTGAGGGTGTATCGCCGTTGCTCGCCGTCATCGGCGTGACGCTCTTCATCACCTTTCTCACCGAAGTCACCAGCAATACCGCGATCACGGCGATCATGCTGCCGATCCTGGCGGCGACGGCTTCCGGGGCGGGCCTCGATCCGCGGGTTCTGATGTTGCCGGCGACCATCGCTGCCTCCTGCGCCTTCATGTTTCCGATTGCCACGCCCCCCAATGCCATTGTCTACTCCTCGAACCGTGTCTCGATGAGGCAGATGGGACGGACCGGGTTCTTCTTGAATTTGACATCGGTTCTGGTCGTGATCATGGTGTTCTGGATCTGGGTGTTTCCGCTGCTCGGAGTGGATCCAGGGATCGTGCCGGAGTGGGCGAAACGATGACCACCAAGAAACCACTGAGCGTCTTTCTCCTCGGCCTGATGGGGTTCTATGGCTTCTTCGCCCACGGTTACCTGGAGAGCACTGATGCCGATCATGCCATGCACGCGGCTCGCGCCTGGTGGCTGCGTGGCGATCTCGGTTTACAGGCGGAGGGCCCCGACACCTGGGCAGCAGAGAGATACATCGTTGCGATGCCCGAGGCCACAAGACAGGGGATGACAGGCGAGAACGGCAAGGTCTACGTTCAGTTTCCGATCGGTCATCAGATCTTGATGGTGCCGTGTGTCATGCTCGGCGAGCTCTTCGCCCACTGGTTTCCGGAACCGGAGGAGGCGCTCATTCGCGAGAAAGGAGCCGTGCTCGGCGAGTTTTACTGGGCCCGCTTCTTCGCCAGTTTCTTGCCAGCTTTCTCCGCGGCAGGATCGACCCTGTTGATCTTCCTCCTTGCGGGAGTGCTCGGCTGCGCGGTTCGCGAAGCCTTGATGGTGACGGTGGCCGCTACTCTGTGCACGCAGTTTTGGCCGGCGTGTAGCGAGACCATGTCGGATCAGCCGGGCCTGTTCTTCTTGCTGCTGATGATATGGCTGGTGTTTCGATATCACGCCGGGACAGGAGCCGCTGGCAGCATCTTGTGCGCTGGGCTTGCGGCGGGTGCCGCGGTACTCATTCGATATCAGCACCTCATTCCGGTGCTGGTGATCTGTGTCATGGTGGTGTTTTCTGCGAGGCGTCGCCAGCGAGGAACGGATGTCCTGTGGCTTGCCCTCGGCGCGCTGCCGCTGGCTGCGGTTTTCGTGGCAGCTAACTGGCTGCGATTTGGTAACCCGCTCGAAACCGGCTACAGCAAGGGCGCCACCGGTTGGTTTGGCTATCCCCTCTGGCTCGGCGGAAGTCTGCTCTTGCTGGCGCCGGGCAAGGGGATCTTGCTCTTCTCGCCGCCGCTTTGGCTAGCCCTTGCGCAATGGTTCCACCGCCGGCTTTTCGAGGTTCCTTGGTTGGTTGCTGGACTCATCTTCGCCCTGTCCGTTTTGATCATGGGCCACAGTCTGGGTTGGGCAGCGGGACAGTGCTGGGGCACTCGCTACCTCACTCCTGCCGTCGTGATCGCGGTGACCTTCGGTCTTGCATTGGGCAAGCCGTGGCGGCGGCGTCCGCGGCTGTTCGTTGCCGTGTGCACCATCGGTTTTCTGGTGTCTCTGGGAGGAATCCTGTCGCCGTATCGAGGCCAGCAAGATCTGGCTTTCGATGCTGCGCGGACGCACTATGCCCAGGATCTGGCCGAAAAGAAGATTTCGGAGAACGAGCTGGCTGACCGGGTGAACGTACATCCGATCTACAGCCCGATTCACACGCACTGGATCTATGCCTGGCTATCGGCCAGCGGCCGCCTGGAGCGTGGGGGCAGCGCGAACACCACCGAACCGCTTTTCGGGATCGATGTCGAAGTGGCCGAGTTCCTCGCTGTGGCGGATGTTATTGCGGATCAAGGTGAGGACCGTGGTTTCAGGCACTGGTGGATGCTCTATGCCGCCATGCCGTGGTGGTTTGTGCTGGCCTGGATCGCGGCGACCGCCGGCGCGCTGATCTGGTCGATGCGGCAGATCTTCGAGACCGGCTCAAGTTCCGGTGCCAAGGAGCCGATGGAGCCATAGGACCCTCTGCGGTTGCGGCGGTTTCAGGCATGAAAGGCACCCTACTCTTGCTGAGCATGGTCTTGCCCCAGGGCGAGGTCCCGGAGACATCTGCCTCGCAGGTAGATGTCATCGTGCTGGAGAATGGTGGCCGGATCGAGGGCCGGATCGCAAGAGAGACCAGCAATTACATCGAGATCCGGATCGACGAGGAGACAGTGGTCGGCTTCGAGAAGTCACGGATCGAATCGGTGCTCCGATCCGCGAAGATCAAAGAGGCCAAGATTCCGCCGCCGCTTCCACGGCGTGACCAATGGTATGTCCTGCATGATGGAGAAGGGCGTCCTGTTGGCCACATGCACGCCACGATCACGGTGGATGAGTTGGGCCGCGCGCGGATTGGTGAGGAATGGCGCTTTCGTGGTTCGGGAGGTCCAACGGAGGTCACCATGCTCGAGATCGCGGATCGAGATCTGCGGCCGGTGTCGTGCTTCTACCACGAGAGGATGCGACGTGCTCGAGATGACATGGTCATCCACGAGCGGACGGTTCGAGCTGAGCTTTCCGATGATGGGTTGGCAGTCGAGAAGCGAACCCTGAAGATCCGCGAGCGAAGGCATTACGAGGCGGAGCCGAAGATGCTGTTCCCTCTGCTTGCTCTGGAGGTTTTTCGTCGCCGCTCCAGGAGTGAGGATGCAGCTCGGGTTCACGTGGTCTACGACCCCAAGCGCGAGCAGTTTGTGCGCCGCACCTATACTCCCGGTCAGAGGCGAGAAATTTCTTCCGGAGGCAAGAAGGTCATGGCCAGGGAGTTGCTCGTGGAGGATGCGCAGATGAGCAACTCGGAGTTTGTGGATGGATCGATGGAAATTCTTCGTCGAGAGATCAACGGGCCAGGTCTGGTGGCAGTTCCGACTACCGAGGATCTCGCGATGCGTTACGTGACCTCGCGCGAGCCAATCTATCAAGCGACCATGCTGGCAGAACTTGGCGGGCGCTTTGCGATGTGGCTGCCCAGTCCTGTCTGGAGTTTTTTGGCGCCTGGTTCAAAGGGATCAGTCACTGCGCACGCTCCGCTCTACAAGGCCAGCGCCAGTCTTGTCCTCATGGATCAGATCGGTCCCGAAGTATTGATCGAATCAGCCGCTGATGATGTGCATCGGTGGCTGGTGCTCGCCAAGCCAGGGTTCGCCCTCAAGAGTCGCTACCGGGCACGCTTGCGTGATCGACCGACCGTATGCCTGGAGGCTTTCTGGCAAGAGAAGATGGACGGCAAGGTCGTTGATTATCAAGGGGTCGTGCATGTGTTCTCGGTGGATGGTCGCTACCTGGCACTGTGTCTGGCCGCGGCTCGCTCGGAGTACAAAAAGATGACCTCGGACTTCGATAGGATTCTGAACAAGGTCGAACTACACCCTCAGTCGGTGCGACCGCAGTTGCAGGGTCCCTTGGCCCGTCCGCGCTGATCACGCATCCAAGAGTGCTCCAGCGCCCCGCAGGCGAGTGGCTTGCCTGATGTCCGCAACTGTCAGGTCATCGCGATCATCGAGATCGGCCAGCGTGCGAGCGATGCGGAGGATCCGCACACGCGATCTTCCGGACATCTTGTAGATCCTCAGCAGGTCTTCGAGTGTGTCGTGAACTCGATCATCGGATCCTGCAACGCACTCGAGTTGATGGTCTTCGAGGCGGCCGTTCGGTTTCCATCCTTGCGCTGAGTTGTTGCGGTGGCGCTGTCGGTCGAAAGCAACCAGAACACGCTCGCGCAAGACCGTGGTCGACCATGCTGGATCGGATGCTTGTCGAAAGCAGGAGGGGTCCAGCGCTGGCACTTCGACCTGAAGGTCGAATCGATCGATCAGTGGGCCCGATAGCTTGCGGAAGTATCTTTGCTGGCCGCTGGGGGGGCAGACGCATGGGCGAGTGGGATGGCCGAGGTAGCCGCAAGGGCAGGGATTCATCGCTCCGACGAGAAGAAAATCGGCGGGCATGGTCACGGTCCTGAGGGCTCGGCCGATGGTGATCGAACCGTCTTCCAGTGGCTGCCGTAGACCTTCGAGTGCCTCGCGCCGGAATTCAGGCAGTTCGTCGAGGAACAGGACACCGTTTTGGGCGAGAGTGACTTCCCCCGGGCGTGGGTCCGATCCTCCGCCGAGCAAAGAGACGGCACTGCTGGTGTGATGTGGGGATCTCAGTGGGCGGGATCGTGATGCGGATGCTGCTGATCTCGCAGGATTGGTGAGGGTATGGATCTTGATGATCTCCAGGGCTTCATCTGTATTCGCGGGTGGCAGGAGCCCCGGCAGTCGGCGTACCAGGGCACTCTTGCCCGAGCCAGGTGGCCCAGCGAAAAGCAAGTTGTGTCTTCCGGCAGCAGCCACGACCAGTGCGGTCTTTGGCGTTTCGTGGCCGTGAATATCTTCGAGATCGAGAGGCTGCGGCGGGGGTGCTGTTCGTCGTGGGCGGGCTGGTTGCAGCTTTCGTTTGCCGAGAAGCCAGGAAACTGCTTCGGCGAGGGTTTCGACTCCGTAGATGTTGATCCCTGGAACGATGGCAGCAGCTTCGGCATCGGTTCGGCTGGAGAGAATTTGGTGCCGACCTTGGTCGCGTGCTGCGATCGCGATTGCGACTGCACCGCAGACGGGGAGGATCTTCCCTTCCAGCGTGACTTCGCCCAGTGCCGCGAGATTGGCGAACTGTTGCCTCGGGACGAGGTCGCTGGCGCCGGCGAGTGCCAAGGCCATGGGCAGATCGAAACAGCTACCTCGTTTGCGAATGCCGGCGGGAAGGAAGTTGATGGTCGGGATTCCACGTGGGCTGGGGATGCCACTGGCCATGTAGGCGCAGAGGATGCGGTGATAGGCTTCTCGGACGACCATGTCGACCAGTCCGAGGATCTTGGGGCCGCGTTCGACCTCGCCATGGTTGGTGACTTCGATGGTGACGGGAGTTGCGTCCACACCCAGCACGGTTCCACAACCGATGGCCACAGGTTTTTCTTGCATGGTCTCCACCCATGGCTGTGCATGCGATGCCATGGAGGTGACCTGGATTCTCGGGGGTGGAAGACCTCTTCGGTGGGGGTTTCGACCTCTGTGATCCTCATCTAACCTTGAAGTGTTGTGACGCCCATGGTCCTTGAGACGATTCTGTGCCCCGAAGATATCTTCAGGGAGGTCAGCCTTGGCTGCCTTGCTTGCCGGGCCCGTCTGGGTCGGGTGGCTTACATCGAGTGCGATGCGAAGGACGGGGCGACTCGGGTTGCGGTATCCGTTTCCATGCTCTCAGGATCGTCTTTGGACCATCGCCGAGGTCGTGGTCATGTGATGCTGCATTGCCGTTGCGGGCAGAGATCTCTTTTTCACGTCCTCTAGACCCATCATCGTCGCACGTCGATCGGACGTGACGGTCACGCCATCGGACTCACATCAGGGTGAGGATCTTCATCAAGGCTCCCACGGCAGCGCGGGAGGATGGGTGATAAGACAGGCGTGTGCATCCGTTGATCTCTTCATGGCGCAGGAGATCGGAGCCGAAGATCACGATGGGGAGATCGGGGTCGAGGGCCTGGAGATTTTCGATGAGTTGCATCGCGGTTTTCGGGGTCAAGTCTGGTCCCAGGACAAGGAGGTCGTGCCCGCCGCGGTCAAAGAAGTTTTGGCGGGCGCTTTCCATGTCTTGCGCGAGGTCCATGCGGATGCCTTTTTCCGCCAAGGCATGTTGTAGCGACTCCATGGTCGCGCACCGGGAGGTGGCAGCGAGGAGGTCCATGGGTGCTGGCGTGGCGTGGGCCATACCCTGTGCATCGGCAACCGCGGTGGGAGGGATCAAGAAATGTGGGCCGGGGTCCGGTTCCCCTGATGACATGGTCCATTCGAGAGCGGTATTTCGGTGATTTCCTGACGCTTTGGTGCGGCGATCGAGCCGTCGCCACCCATCTAAAAGAGGTTTGTATTTCGCGGTGCTCGTGATGGTTGCTCCCCCATGTTGCTATTTCGGCAACTTTCCCTCCGCGTGTTATGAGATGCGACTTCGGGATCTGGAGGCGGACGATGCCTTTATCGGGTCTTTCTCACTGCCGCCAAGGGCCTGCGCTTTGGGTCGATGTGGTCATCGCGGGGCCCCAGAGTCCTGGTTTGGCCGATCCGGTAGAGGATCCCATAAATTGGACCTTTGCGTTCATGGTCACTCCAGCGCAAGTTGCATAATGGCGGAACTCTGGGGGCCGCTCGTCGTTAAGCCATACCTTGGCCGCCCCGGAGTGAAGATTTGCCTGATCAGGTGGGAACTATGCGAAAGCTACAGGTTGCGTGTTTGGTGCCGATGGTCGTTGTCTTGGCAGGATTTGTCCTCCTCGGGGAGTCCCTGCAAAAGGGTGAAGAGGCGCTGATCCAGAAGAAGTATGAGCAAGCTGCCGGGCATCTCCGCAAGGCTCTCGAGGAGGAGACCGAGGGGCGTCGAGACAGGGTTCTCTTGCTGCTTGCCCGGGCGCAGGGGCTCGCGGGTCAACATGCCGAGGCGGTGGCGACTTACCAGCGCCTCATCAGTGGGCATGCCACTTCGCCGCTGCGAGCGAAGGCGCGCTTCCATCAAGCCGAAGAGCATGCCGCTGATGGCAAATACAGGGAGGCGGCGATCATCTTCCGTGATGAGGTTGATCGGTTGATCGGGCTCGGGCGCAAGGAGGAGATCGCCGGTACCTATCTGGGCCTGGCGGAGAAGGCCTTGGCAGCCGATCCCAAGGATCGCGCCCGCGCAGTGACGTTTTTCGATCTCGCATTGGATCTTGGCCTCTCGCCAAAGAAGGCTCGTTCGGTGCGGTTGCAGGCGGCCGAGGCTCGCCTCAAGCAAGGTCAGCACAACGACGCGGTCAAGCGCTTTGCCCCTCTGGTCAAGGAGTTGAGCCGTGACCAGGGCAAGCTCCGGGCGATGCTGGGATTGGGGCGTGCACGCCTTGCAGGTGGTGACCGAGCAGGAGCCCGCACGGTGCTGCGTGACGTGATCACGCTGGACAAGGAAGCCCCCGAGGCTGCTGATGCGGCCTACGAGGTAGCGCTCACCTATGGCGTACCGACGCCACAGGCCGGGGATCTCGATCGCGCCGTGGCTGCCTTGCAGACCCTGGCCGTCGAATTTCCAACGCATGCGAAGGCGAAGGTCGCCAGGTTCTTGGAGGCCAGTTGCTATCGGCATGTTGGCCGCAGTGAGGATGCCTTGCAGTCCTTGCGCGAGTTCCTGGCGGGCACCGACGATCCTGATCTGGTCGAGATTGCCCAGGCGCGTGCGATGGTGGGGGACGTACTCGTTGGCCAGGAAAAGCTGGGACAAGCGATCTCGGCCTGGCAGGAGTATCTGAAAGCACACCCCGCACATCGCGATTGGGAGAGGGTGCAGCGTGCCATCGTCGATGCTGAGTATGCCATCGCACAACGAGCCTTCGAGTCGGGTCGTGACAAGAAGGGGGCCGAACGGCAGGCGAGTTTTGTCGAGGCTCGGCGTTTGCTGACGCGGTTCAGCGAGCAGCATCCTCTGGATGCACGCAACCCGGACATCCTCTTCTCTTTCGGTGAGATGCTCTACCTGGAAGAGAAGTTCGCTGCTGCGCGAGAAGCCTACGGGCGTTGCGTCAGCAAGTATCCAGGTAAGCAGGCCTCGTCCCATGCCCAGTTCCGTATCGGCGAGATTTACGAGAGCAAGACCTTCAATTATCTCGAGGCGCTGCGCGCCTACAAGCTGGTCACATGGGGTAGTTATGCGCCTCAGGCTCGTGCCCGGATCGTTCGCCTGGAGAAGAAGCATCTCGCGTTGGAGACGTCGCGTACCTATCGGACCGGCGAACCGGCCACCTTCAAGCTGACTTCGCGCAACATCGAGAAGGTCCGTGTTCGGATCTATAAGCTGGACCTCGAGACCTATTTCCGCTCCACGCACGTTTCCGGCGCCGTGGAAACGCTCGACATCGAGGTGATCGAGTCCGACAAGACCTTCGACAGCAAGGTCGAGGACTACAAGAAGTACCGCGAGACCGAGCGCGTCGTCGATGTGGGCTTCCGTGATCCGGGTGCCTACGTGGTCAAGGTGGACGACCGCGAACTCGAGGCGACGACCATGGTCCTCATCACTGATATCGCCTTGATCGCGAAGACGTCGCGCCATGAGTTCTTCTTGCTCACCCAGAACATCAAGCAGAATCGGGTCGAGGGTGGCGTCAAGGTGGTCTTGTCTGACGGCGCCAAGGTCGTTGCCGAGGGAGTCACGGCCGGCGATGGTGTCTGGCGTTACAAGGGCGATGCCCTCAAGAAGACGGCCAAGTTGTCGGCCTTCGTGGTCAGTGCGGCGGGCTCGGGTGCCAGCACGTTGAGTCTCTCGGGTCTAGGCTACAGCCAGGGGCTGACCCCCAAGGGCTACTTGTTCACCGATCGGTCGGCTTACCAGCCCGGTCAGCGAGTCAATATCAAGGGAATCCTGCGCGAGGTTCGGTCGGGCCTCTACGACTTGCCGAAGGGGAAATATCGTCTGCGCGTGACCAGTCCGACCGGGCGACTGATGTTGCAGCGGGAGGTCGCTTTCACCGAGTTCGGCAGTTTTGCTGCCGAAGTGGCCCTGCCGTCCACGGCCGAACTGGGAGGCTGGATGATCACGGTAGAGTCCGTGCCGCTGGCCAAGGAGACCTTCACCGGAAGTTTCGAGGTTCGGCGTTACGAGCGACCGAAGCTGACCTTGACGGCCGAACTGGCGCGCCGTGTTGTCTACCGCGGCGAGAAGATCGAAGGTCTCTTCAAGCTGAAATATTTCTTCGGCGAACCGGCTGTCGGCAAACACATCTCTTACTTCTTGTTTGCGCCGGACGGCGGTCGGATGCAGGGGGAAGGAACGACGAATGCCGCTGGTGAAGTCCCGTTCGAGTTCGATACGCGCGAGTTTCCCGAGGAGTCGATCGCGATCATCCAGGGGAGTCTGGTCGAGGAGAATGTTCACGCGCAACAGGCCGTGCCGGTCGTCACCACGGAGTTCACGCCAAGCCTGAAGACGGTGCGGCCGCTTTATCTTGTGGGTGAGCCCTTCGATGTGGACATCTCGATCAAGGATCGCAGTGGCAAGGAATTGTCGGGAAGGAAGGGCACGGTGCGGTTGTTCCGCTATCAGACCCAGGGCAAGAGTCGGGTCGAGGTGGAAGTTGCTTCCAAGGAGTTCGAAACCGACGCCGCGGGAGCGGCCAAGGTGGGATTCACGGCTGGAAAGGGTGGCGGACATGTGCTGCGGGTCGAGGCGCGAGATCGTTTCGGCACCAATGTGACGGCGCAACATGGGATCGAGATCTCGGGCGAGGATGACAAGGTCAAGCTGCGTTTGTTGAGTGACCGGCAGTCCTACAAGGTTGGCGAGACCTTGAAGTTACGCATCGTCAATCGCGTAGGCCCGCGCCTTGCCCTGCGGACGGTCCAGGGTGATGGGATCCTTTCCTACACAACCGCGATATTGCCCAAGGGTGAGAGCACCCTGAAGGTGGTGCTCGAGCCGTTGCACGCGCCGAACTTCGCCCTGGCGTTTGCCATGATCGATGGCCGAGAATTTCATCAGGTACAGCGAGAATTCGTTGTGAGTCGTGATCTGACCGTGAAGGTGACGCCGCCCCAAGGCCCTGTACGGCCGGGAGCGAAGGTGCCGGTCAGCGTCGAGGTGACGGACCCGAAGGGACGACCGGTACGGACCGAGTTGGCTCTGTCCCTTGTCGATGAGGCTTTGCTGAGTATCTATCCGGATCGGGCGCCGGCCATCGGCACCTTTTTTTACGGGACGCGTCGGGAGACGTCATTCCGGACACTCTCGAGTTGCACCTGGGCTTACAAGGGACGGACGACGAGTGTCAGTGCCGTCTTGCTGGCGGAGGAGCGTCGACTCGCGGTGGAGGACAGCCTCGAGGAAGATGAGCCTGCGGAAATGGAATCAGGAAGGCGCAACAGCACTGACGATGCGCGGACCATCACCGGGGGGGCCGCGTTCGTATTCGAAGGGCGAGGAGGCGGGAAAGCGGGCGAGAAGCTCTACAAGGGGCCCGGTGACGCCATGCCCGGCGCCCGTCGGCCATCGTCTGCTGGCCCGGCGACTCCCGGTGTGCCCACGTCGCCAAAATCGAAGCTACAGGGTGGCCGCATGGACCGTAAACGTGCTCAAAGCCGTGAAAAGGGATTGCTTCTTGGAGAGGTCAGCAACTTCCGAAGAAATCTAGTTTCCTCCAAGCTGGACTCCTTGCAGGAAAACTCCTCGCTGGTGCCCTCCGGCGGCTCCGGCGAACTTCACTTTTATGAGGCTGGGTTCTTGCCGACGAATGAGCCGCGAACCAATTTCTCGGAAACCGGCGGGTGGATCTCGGCGGTCACCACCGATGGCCGGGGCAAGGCCAGGGTCGAGTTCGACCTCCCCGACAGCACGACGGCCTGGAAGATCAAGGCGCGCGGCGTCACCGCGAACAGTTACGTGGGTGAAGGCGAGGGCGGCTTCAAGACCACCAAGCAGTTGCAAGTGTCCCTGGTGGTGCCGCCGGTCTTGACCGAAGGTGATGAAGTGCAGGCGACCGCGCGCGTGCACAACCTGACGGGCGAGGACCGGGATCTGAAGATCGAGCTGTCGAAAAAAACGAGCGAGGGCCTGGTCGATGTCATCCTCGACCGCACCGTGAGCACGAAGGCTCATCGTGAAGGTGAAACCGGTTGGAAGATCACCGCCGGCGGAACGGCAGATCTCATCCTCGGGATGAAGGCCGAGGCCGGCGCCCTCGAGGATGAGGTGGAGGTCCGTGTTCCGGTGCGCCCGTTCGGGATGGAACATCGTGATGGGAGGTCGGGGAGCACGACCGAGCAGGCGAACTTCGAACTCTCCTTGCCGGAGGACCTCGAGTTCGGCCGCCTCGGCATGGTCATCGAGATCGGTCCTGATCCGGGCCGCGATCTCGTCGCCGCTGCCTTGGGAGCAGGTTATCAACCCTTCAATTGCCGCCAGATCTTGGCGACCAATCTGGCCCTGGCGAGCCGCGGGTTGGCGGCTCTGCGCGTGCTGGAATACATCGAGGGCCGAGGCAGTGCCGAGCGCGCCGATGTTTCGCAACTGCGGGGTGTCGTGGCATCGGTACTGGCGCGGTTGGTGTCGTCACAGGGCAAGGATGGTGGACTGTCCTGGGTCGGTGGCAAGACGCAGGATATCGTTACCACGAGTCAGGCGGCGATGTTCTTCGCGCTGGCTGATCGCCGTGGTTTGCCGACCGCGAAGCCGGCCTTGAACAAGGCTGTCGAATGGTTGCTGCGCGCCATCAGGAGTTCTCGCGGCCCCAGCCGGGTGCACGCGGCGCACGGCCTCGCTGTTGCCGGCCGGGCCGGTTTTGATGCGCTCAACGCCTTGCATCGCGGTCGCGCCAGCTTCGGGCTCGGTGAACTCGCGCGGCTGGCGCTGGCATGGCAGGCCCAGCAGCGTGCCAGCCTGTCGGCCGAGGTGCTGCGGGAGTTGCGGTCCAAGATGAAGCTCGGCAGCGGCGCGTTTGGCGAGCAGAAGAGCGTCGTGCCGGCCGCCGATGTGGAAGCTGTCGGTCTGGCGGCGGCAGCCTTGCTGGCCGCTTCGGCGACGGACTCCGATGGCCGACGCGCCATCGATTGGTTGAAGTCACGGCGGCGCGGAGCATCCTGGGGAACGCCCGAGGCGACGGCCGCAGCGTTGCAAGCTCTGGTTGCAGCCGGCGGCTCCGAGCGGTCCGCCGCCAACCGGGTCACGGTTCTGGTCACGGTGAATGGTCAGAAGCTCGATGGCTTGTCGACAGCCGGAATGAATAATTCGCGACACGATGTGCCCACCGATCTGCTCAAACCCGGTGGCAATGAGGTGGTCGTTGCTTTGAGCGGCCGCGGCACGGTCCATTACTCTGCCGTCCTCACCGGCTTCGCCAGCGAATTCCGCGCCATCGACCGGCGAGAGGATCTGGTCACGATCAATCGCGATATGTTGCCCGCCTATCGCCGCCACGATGGCAAGGTTGTTCGTCCCGGCTTCAGTTCAGTGCAGGGTCGCATCGACACGTTCAAGAACAAGCTCGAGTGGCTGCGCGCAGGCAAGAGCGGGCGTGTCGAGACCAGATTCACGGTCAAGGATGCGTTCAGGAAGATCATGACACCGCTCGTCATCGAGGAACCCATTCCCGCGGGCTGCTCGGTCCCCAGATCCTCGGTACAGGGATCTTTCGATCACATGATCATGGAGCCCGATCGCATCACCTTCTTCTACCGCGAAGGTCGTATCAGCGATCGGATCCGGTACGAGTTGCAGGCGCGTTTTCCGGGGGAATATCGGGTGCTGCCAACGCGTGTCTTCGGTGCCTCGCGGCCGGATCTTCTTGCTCATGGTGAAGCGGCAAAGTTCACGGTCAAGCCTTCGGCTGGTGAAGAAGTGCACCCTTACCGGATGAGTCCCGATGAGTTGTACCAGCTTGGCAAGGCCCATTTCGATGCCGAAGACACCGATGCGGCCGGGCGCTACCTGGACGAGTTGCTGTCAGGGTGGCATCGCAAGCAGCACCAGCTGAGGCAGACGGTCTTCAAGGATGTCGCTCGCATGATGCTCTTCATCTCGATCGCACGCGGTGACGACAAGGCGACCGTGAAGTTCTTCGAGGACCTCAAGGATCTCCATGAAGCTCTGGTGATCCCGTTCGACAAGATCGTTGCCGTCGGCAAGGCTTATCTCGACATCGGTGAATTCGAACGTTCGCTGATGGTGTTCAAGGGCACCGCGGAAGCTTCTTTCCTCAAGGAGGCGGGCGTTGCCACGACCCTCGAGAAGCTGGGCGAACTCAAGGCCTCCATCGGCTTCTTGCGGAAGTTGCTGGCCGACTATCCCGATCTCAACACGATGCGTCTGTCTCTCTACAGCATCGGGCAGAAGCTCGCGGAGATCGCCGCACGCATGCCCGAGGGTGCTGCCATCAACGAGAAGATCGGTCGTCCTGCAGAATTGCGTGCCATGGCCGTCGCTGCCTTCCGAGAGTTCCTGCTCATGTATCCTGACGATCCCCTGGCCGAGGAGGTTTCGTTCGCCTGGACGACAACGCATGTCGAGGGCAAGAGCCTGAAACAAGCTCTCGAAGTAGCTCAGAAGGCGTTGGATCGTTATCCGGCTTCCACCTTCGAAGACGAACTGCTCTACACGGTGGGCTTCATCAAGTTTGCGCTCGGTTCTCACAAGGAGGCGCAGAGCTTGCTTCGGCGGGTTGCCGAGGAACAGTTTGTACGACCTGGTGGGGGCCGCGGGCGGAGCGAGAATCGTTACGAGTCGATCTATCTGCAGGGCCAGATCCACCACGCGCTCGGCCGACCGGCGGAGGCTCTCGCGGCCTATGCCAAGGTCAAGGATCGTTTTTCGGATGCCGTGGAGGCCTCGGACTATTTCCAGCGCAAGGACCTGACTCTGCCGGAGGTCGAGACCTTCGGTCTCGATGAGAAGGTGGAGTTGCCCTTGGGCTACCGCAATATCAAGGAAGCCCAGGTCAAGGTCTACCGCGTTGATCTGATGAGGCTCTACCTGCTCAAGAAGTCGTTGAATGACATCCGCGGGATCAAGTTGCATGGTATTCGTGCCTATACCGACAAGAAGATCCGGCTCGGTAATGGCAAGGACTACAAGAGCGTGGAGAAGAAGGTCTCCCTCGACCTGAAGGAACCCGGCGCCTATCTCGTGGTCGCACGCGGTGGCGATCTATTGGCGTCCGGCATGGTCTTGCGATCGGACCTGAAGATCGAGTCGCAGGAGTCCCTCGATGTCGGCAGGATGCGGGTCAACGTCAAGCGTGGCGATGACTATCTCGCCGCCGCTCATGTCAAGGTGATCGGTTCGGGCGACCAGCGCTTCCGCAGCGGAGACACCGATCTGCGCGGCATCCTCGTCGCCGATGACCTGATCGGAAGGGCCACGGTGATCGTTCGCAAGGATGATCAGTACGCCTTCTACCGTGGCGAGGGCATCCACCAGCCATCACGGTATCGCCCGCCGACCCCCAGGATGCCGACGAAGCAAGTGCCGCAGCAACAACGAGGCAACGATGGGCAGCAGCAGTTCGAGGGCTGGGGCAATAACTTCCAGTTCAACAGTTCCAACCGCGCTCGCCAGACGCAGTGGTTGCAGAACGAGGTCATGCAGAAGGAACAGAGGGGCGTCGAGGTCTACCGGACCAAGTGAGGTGCTCTGCCCGAACTGGCGGGTGGGATTCCCGCCACTAACTTGTGATCGGACCGGCTGAGTTCGAATAGGCTTGTTGGTCCCAAAGACCTGTCGGTGTCGATCTCCTTGAACCGAGGAGGTCCGTCTGGGGAGGGGCATTCAATGAGAACGCAAGCTGACATCGTGACCGGGCTCGTCATCGGCCTGGTTGGAGTTCTCGCTCCCGTGTTGCCGGGTCAGAATCCAGCGGCTTCGCAGGTCCGCCCCAACGTTCTGTTCATTGGCGTGGATGACCTGAACGACTGGATCGGGTGCCTGGGTGGTCACCCGCAAGCCAAGACCCCTAATCTTGACCGGCTTGCGCGCTCGAGTGTGCTGTTCACCAATGCCCATTGTGCGGCACCCGCCTGCAACCCCTCGCGCACCGCGATCTTCACCGGCATCTCACCGCATCGGTCCGGCCTTTACGCCAATGGTCAGAAGATGCGCGATGTCCTGCCCGATGCCGAACTCCTGCCCAAGACCTTCTCCAAGGCTGGCTATCGGTCGATGGGGTCTGGCAAGATGCTGCATTACTTCATCGACGCGCCATCGTGGGACGAATACTTCCCGCCGAAGGAAACCGAGAATCCTTTTCCGCGCACGCTCTATCCGAAGAAGCGACCCGTGAGCCTGCCCGTCGGCGGCCCCTGGCAATACGTCGAGACGGACTGGGGTGGGCTGCAGGCGACCGATGAAGAATTCGGTGGCGACTGGTTGGTGTCACAATGGGTAGGGGATCAGTTGCAGCGTCAGCACGAACAGCCCTTCTTCCTTGCTTGCGGGATCTACCGGCCCCACGAGCCTTGGTTCGTGCCGCAGGAGTACTTCGATCTGTTCCCTCTCGACTCGATCCAGTTACCGCCAGGTTACAAGCTGTCCGATCTCGATGATCTGCCGTCCAGCGGCAAGCGGATGGGGCCGAATCGCTACTTCGCGCACATTCGCAAGCACCGGCAATGGAAGCCGGCGATCCAGGCCTATCTGGCATCGATCGCGTTTGCCGATGCGATGGTGGGCAGGGTCATGGAGTCCTTGGAGAAGGGGCCCCACGCAGGCAATACCATCGTCGTGCTCTGGTCCGACCATGGCTGGCATCTCGGGGAGAAACAGCACTGGCAGAAGTACACGGGCTGGCGGGTGTGCACTCGGGTGCCACTGATGATTCGTGTCCCCAAGGGAGTGGACGCCCTGCCCGCGGGAACCAGGCCGAGCACTTCGTCTCGACCGGTCAATCTTCTCAGCTTGTTCCCGACCCTCCTCGAACTCTGCGGGCTGCCGCCAAGAGAGGGTCACCATGGGCCTAGCCTGGTTCCGTTGCTCAGGAACCCGGCTGCAGAATGGGCGCATGTGTCGATCACTCACCTGGCGACACCGGGATCGTTCGGGCTGAGCGCCGAAGGCTGGCGCTACATTCATTACGCGAATGGCGACGAGGAACTCTACGACACGCTGCGCGATCCTCACGAGTGGAACAATCTGATCGGCGTTGAGGGGTACGAGCCCAGGCTCGAGGAGCTTCGGGGTCGCGCGCCAAAGGTGTTCGCCCCGAAACCATCGATTCCAGACGCTTCCCTGCCACGGATGAAATGGCATCCGCTTACCGGGGACGGGGTCCTTCCTCCGTCCAAGCCCGATGGGGGGGTCTTCCCGGTTGTTTTCATCAACCGGAAAACTTCACCGGTGTCCTTGTTCTGGGTCTCCGGCAGCGGCGAGAGAAAGCTCTATGGCACCATCGGGGCCGGTAAGCGCAAGCGCCAGACCACCCGGCCAGGTGCGGTATGGGCCATCACCGATCAGCGTGGCGAGGTGCTGGGGTATTTCAAGGTCGGCGACCGCAGTGCCCGCGCCGAGATTCCGCGGTAGAGGAGTTGGGAGGGCTCGGTAGCCCTCATTTCCTTGACTAGTCGTCTTCGCCGATCTTCTTGGCGTGTCCGCGGTCGACGCCGAGGATCTTGCCGAAAAGGGCGCGGTTGTGCTGCAGCTTGACCATGACGTCCTGGACATCGCCTACTCTCACGGAGCAGGCAGTGAAGCCACCGCCTCAACAACCGTCGAAGCGTTTAGACGTCAGTAACTTGCCGGTTTCGGCATCGTGGAAGGTCAGCTTCGGGGACTTCGCGTCGGGACGGAAGTTCAACCATTCCTCACCGGCACTGCCGAGGAAGCGCACGTTGGGCTGGACATCGATCTTGGTTCCGTCACGTGTGTAATGGAAGTCGGCCTTGAGAGGAGCGCCGAACTTGACGGAGATGGCGTTGTCGGCGGTGACGGCCAAGGGCTTCATGTCACCAGGCCGGAGTTCTGCCTCTTCGCCACCCTTCTTGGCGAGACCCGCGCTGAATCGATAGTTTCCGACCGGGACAGTGACGGCCTTCTGGCCGGCGAGATTGAAGGAGACGTCGCCGGCCTCGTTGGAGACGACGGCTGACAGGAGCTTACCGTTGCTCTTGAAACCCTTGCGCACGCTCAGGGAACCGGTCTCACCCTGGTAAGGTTTGGCCTCGATCTTGCGGCCATCGGGACTCACGGTCAGTTCGTGAATCTTGCCCTTGAGATTGACCAGGCGCGACAGGAAGCTCGCGGCATTGCCCGAGCCGACGATCATCGCGTCCTTGCCGAACTCGTCGTAGCGACCATTGGCGTTCTGATCGATGAGCTTGATGCTGACACCATCGATCGATCCGACCATGGCACCACTCATGGCGTAGGAATAGACCGCGCCATTGAGGAAGAAGCGGACGGCGTAGGTGAGCTTGGAGCCATCTTGGTACTTGCCCCTGAAGACCGCATAGCCGGTCGTGCCCTTGACCTTTTGGTCGAGCTTGCCATCTGCGTTGGTGTCGATCTCGAGCGACATCTGGTCCTGCACGGCACGGAAGCCTTCACCGCCTGCGTGCGGCAGCTTGATCCCGTCGACAGGAAGCCATTTCTCGGCCGGAAGGATGATGTTCCAGGTCTTGTAGCTGGCCTGGCGCAGTTCGGCGCTCACGGACTCATCCTGAGCGGCCGCCGCGCCTGCAAGGACGCAGATGATGGCCAGAGAGGTCGCACTTGCTGTCAATCGTGTCATGGTCGATTTCATGTTGGTTGTGAGAAGGTCATGTCGAGTTGTACCCGACTCATCCAGAGAGTAAGGTAGGGTCACCATTCCGTGTGGAAAAACTCGCCTTCCGGGCGATCGACGCGTTCGTAGGTATGCGCGCCGAAGAAGTCCCGCTGCGCCTGGGTGAGGTTCTGCGGTAGTCGCTCCCTGCGATAACTATCGAAGTAGGAAAGACTTGCGCCCATGGCCAGGATGGGCACTCCGGTTGCGGCAGCCCGGGCGACGACCCGGCGCCAGGCGGCCTGGGCTCCGACCAGAAATCCGCCGAATTCTTCGTCCAGCAGCAGGCTCGGCAGTTCGGGGTTCTTCTCCCAGGCCTCGCGGATGCGATCGAGGAAGCGGGCACGGATGATGCAGCCACCCTTCCAGATCCGCGCGATCTCGCCGAGATCCAGATTCCAGCCGCATTCGCGGTCCGCCGTTCGCAGCAGATCGAAGCCCTGGGCGTAGCTGCAGATCTTGGCTGCATAGAGGGCGTCGTGCAGGTCCGAAACCAGCGATGGGTCGGCCTTCTGGAGCGGTGGCGGTCCGCTCAGGATCTGCGCCGCCTGGATGCGTTCGTGCTTGCGGGAGGACATGCCGCGTGCATCGACGGCGGCATGGATCGTCGGCAGGGGCACCCCGAGGCCGAGCGCGATCTCCGCGGTCCAGCGGCCGGTTCCTTTCTGTCCGGCGCGGTCGAGAATAACATCGACCAGGGCACCGTTCGTTTCGGGGTCGAGCTTGGAGAAGATCTCGCCGGTGATTTCGATCAGGTATGACTCAAGAGGTCCCTTGTTCCATTCCGTGAAGGTCGCACAAAGCTCATCGGGCTTCATGCCCATGCCGATGCTCATGAGATCGTACGTTTCAGCGATGAGTTGCATGTCGCCGTACTCGATTCCGTTGTGGACCATCTTGACGAAATGGCCGGCGGCATCGGTTCCCAGGTAAGTGACACAGGGACCGTCTTCGACCTGCGCGGCGATCTTCTCCAGGACGGGAGCGATCTCCTCGTACGCGTCTTTCGGGCCACCGGGCATGATGCTCGGCCCGAGCAGGGCGCCTTCTTCGCCACCCGAGACGCCCATGCCGATGAAGCGCATGCCTTGCTCGGGGAGATCTTTGGCCCGGCGAGTCGTGTCATCGGGGTGAGAGTTGCCAGCGTCGATGATGATGTCACCAGGATCCAGCAAGGGCAGCAGTTGGGTGATCGTGGCATCAACAGGGTCACCGGCCTGGACCATGATGATGATGCGGCGGGGCCGCTCGAGCATGCCGGTGAATTCTTCGAGAGTCAGTGCTCCTTGCACGGGATCGTCATCGCGCACGTCTTCGCTCAGAAAGCTGGTGACCTTCGAGGTGGTCCGGTTGAAGACGGCGATGGGGAAACCCTTGCGCGCGATGTTGAGCGCCAGATTGCGGCCCATGACGGCCAGGCCGATGAGGCCGATGGAGCAGGTGGCTGGGGGAGTCACGTGGAGGCGTCCTTCGATGTTGAGGGGGCGATGAGGGGTCTTTCACGGGCCAGGGCCGCCTGGTGTCTGCTAGCCTCGACGGTCCCGACGTTTTGTTTCTGGCGACGAGATCTTCCGTTCTTTGTCCAGTCGTCGCCACCATGCAGCCCAGTTCTTTGGAGCTTTGCCGGGATCGGAACGCGCGAGCTTCTTCAAGGCCGCGTGCATCGCGTCGATGATCACCGTGCGGTAGGAGATCACCGAGTGGACGGTGACATCCAGAACGACTCCCGAGGTCAGGACATCAACCTGGGGATTGGCGATGAAGGCTCCTTGCGCCACTTCGACGTCGAAATCGCGAACATAGCTCGTCTGTTGCAAGACGGCGATATGGGCGCGTGTCGAACCTCCGGGCAGGGCCACGCTCGCTGCTGCGGACCCGCTTTCGACGAGGATGGGTATGGCGGAACCATCGTTCATGTTTCCGTAGGCTTCGGCGATTCGGACGCGGACGCGGGGATCACGATGTAAAAGGCCTGGTGCAAGGTAGGCGATCGCCGGATCAGTCCGACCTTCATCTGCCAGCCAGGACGCCACATCATGACGAAGTTTCTGTGATCTGTCGAAGATCAGGGAGCGATAGACGAAGTCATCATTGCTGTCGTCTTGCCGCCGGGACAAGGCGTGAAGCGCCACCAAGCGTTGTCGCTCGATCGAAGCACTGCGCGCTTGCAGACGAAGGGTTTTGTTTGCCTCTGGTTCTCGCGCGAGGAGTTCGGCGATGGTGCTTTCCAGTGCCGGGTTTGGACCCGAGCGACGGAGGCGGAAGAGAAGTTCGCGCACCCGAACCCCGGTGGATTTCGAGCGCCATTTCTTGGGCAGGACGATGGGCTCGAGTTCTGCCATGAAGTTCCGGAGCCGATCGCGTAGGGCGGGGCTTCTCCTGGTGCCGAGGCAGGTGTTCAGGTGCAGCCAGAGTTCCTTGTCGAGACCCCAGTCACGAGCCAGACGGGCGAGTTCGAACTGACCGAAGGCGGTCCGGCCGGAGGCGGAAGTCAGGCGAGCGAGTTCGGCGCGCAACTCGGCGGTGGTTCTGAGCCGCTCTACCTGATCGAGCGGTACTCGAACCTCGCCGTCTCTGGTCTTGATGATCAGGATATCGCCGACGGTTCGGGTCGTGCCGACGACCCGCGCACCGCTTTTCAGGCGGACCTCATCGGCAGTAACGGTGGGTGCCAGGAGGGCGAGCAGCCATGGCAAGCAGCGGGTAGGCCACC
>CAZIVO010000062.1:0-20923 GCA_964542765.1 uncultured candidatus Brocadiaceae bacterium
TGAAGCTTGGCCTGACGTGATCTGGCGTGACTCGCGAAGATCTGGAGGATCAATTCGCTGCGGTCGAGGACGGGGACTTTCAGGGTTTGTTCGATCAGGCGACCCTGTGCGGGGCTCAGGGAGTCGTCACAGATGACGGCTTGAGCCTTGGTCTGCTCGACGAGTTCGACGAGTTCCTCGAGTTTGCCACGGCCTACATAGCTTCTGGGGTCGGGCGTGCGTCGCTGCTGCACCACGCACCCGGCAACACGGAATTGTCCGGCGCGGGCGAGTTGTTGCAACTCGGACAGGGTTTCGGTCGCTGTCTGGTTACCACGTGCGGAGAGGCCGAAAAGGATCGCTTCGGGTGACTCCGCATCCGTTCGGAAGAACGGTGTTTCCTTCACGCCGTTACCTTGTCTGTTGGCGTGAGGATGTCGCCGACTTCCGTTTGAATGCTCTGGTCTGCTCCGATGCTGAGCGAGATATTGCGGCACCAGAGTTCGTCATTGCGCTCGGCATGGTCGGTCCGGAAGTGTGTCCCACGACTCTCTTCGCGTTGTTGTGCTGCCGTGCCGACCAGGGCGGAAACGGTCAGCATGTTGACCAGTTCGCAAGAGGTTCGGTCACGAGGTCCGGAGCGCATGAGAAAGTGATTCCACAGGCCGATTCTCTGCAGGGCTTCATTGAGTCCGGCGGCGGTGCGCGTCACGCCCACCAGCCGGCCCATCAAGCTCTTGAGGGAGTAGAGAATGTCATCCAGATGAATGCGTGGTGTGTTGTCCGCCGGGCGCGGTGCCGGCACGATGGACGGCAGGTTTTGGGGTGAGCCGGTGGCTTCATCGGCTGCGTGCGCACCTGCGCGTCGACCCATCACCGCGCCTTCGAGCAGCGAGTTGGAAGCCATCCGGTTGGCCCCATGGAAGCCGGTTGCTGCGGTCTCTCCGATCACCCACAGGCCGGGGATACTGGTTCGACCATCCAATCCAGCCTCGACACCACCAACGAAGTAATGAGCGCCGGGTCGTACGGGGATCGCATCGCGAGCGATGTTGATATCGAATGCGCGGCAGATGCGCGAGATCGTCGGGAATTGTTCATGCACATCACCACTGATCCCGCTCAGATCGAGGTAGACATGGGTATCGCCGGTCTCGACCATCTTTTCGAGGATGGCGCGGCTGACAATGTCTCGAGGGGCAAGATCTGCCATGGGGTGCGCAGCTTCCATGAAGCGTTGCCCGTGGCGATCCCGCAATACTCCACCGGCGCCCCTGATGACCTCGGAGATGAGTGCGCGAGCGGCACCCGCGAGGTAGAGGGTGGTGGGGTGGAACTGCACGAATTCCATACCCATGAGTCGAGCCCCTGCACGGAAGCACAGGGCGATGCCATCGCCTGTCGATCCTATCGGATTGGTGGTTTCGCGGAATACTTGGCCGGCACCTCCGGTGGCGATGATGACAGTGCCGGCTGAGATGGCGAGTTCCCGTCCATCGGCGATGGCCACGACTCCCACGCACCGGCCATCGTTCACGAGGAGATCGCGCACGAAGGCATCGCGCCGCCAGGTGATCCGGTTATCTGCTTCGAGTTGAGAGCACAGGACGCGGCTGATCTCGCTGCCGGTGGCAGCGCCGCCGGCATGAACGACTCTGGGAAGGGAGTGTCCCCCTTCGTGCGAGAACTGATAGTCGCCATCTTCGGTCCGATCGAAACGGGCGCCGAGTTCTTCCAGCCAGTGGATGACCTGCACTCCCTCGGCAACGAAGGAGCGAGCTTTTTCGATGTCGGACAGGCCCGCACCCACACGCAGAGTGTCATCGAGATGGATGTCGGCGGCGTCTCCGGGACTCAAGGTAGCGGCCACGCCGCCTTGGGCATGAGCCGTGTTTGATTCTTCTATGGGTGTTTTTGACAGAAGCAGAACGGATGCCCCCGCAGCGGCTGCTGTCAATGCGGCGCCACCACCTGCGACTCCGCCGCCAATCACCAAGACATCTGTCGTCAGGACAGGGATGCGGCTCGAGTCGAAGCCGCCGAGCGTGGTCGGGAATCGAAACTCGAAGCGCTTCTCCACGTCATCCTCGAGAGGGATGTCTCATCGGCGAGAGGTGTCTCATCACACGCCACTCCCGATGGTGATCTTTCCACCAGATTCGGTCGTTGCGTCGGGTGCCCCGCCACTGATCTCGCGGTTTCGTAGCCACAGCACGATGGGAGAGGCGACGAAGATGGTCGAGTATGTGCCGGTCAATACACCGACGATCAGAGCGAAGGAGAAACCTTCGAGCGAACTTCCGGACCCATGGTTCACCACGAGCTGAGCGATGACCACGAACAGAGTCGTGCCCGAAGTCAGGATCGTGCGCGACAGGGTTTGATTGATCGACCGGTTGATGATGTCACCGAAAGATTCCTTGGTGTCACCAAGTCGTTGCTGGTCACCCACATTTTCCCGGATCCGGTCGAAGATGACGATCGTGTCATTGATGGAGTAACCGATGATCGTCAGGAACGCGGCGATCATTGGAAGGTCGATTTCCGCATTCACGAATCCGAGTTGATTGCACAGGGTGACAATTCCCAGGGCCACGAACACATCGTGAATGAGGGCTGCGACTGCGCCGAGGCCGTACTTGTATTCGTGGAAGCGCACACGGATGTACATCACGATCAAGAACAGCGCCAAGACCATGGCGCCGATCGCGGCTGTGCGGAGTTCGCCGACCATGCGACTGCCGATTTCTTCCGCTTCCGGGATCGGATTGGAAAGGAGCATGGCATTGCCGGCAGTATCCTTGAGAGGCTCGAGACCTCGTTTGGGATTGCCGTCGAGAGCCTTGCTGATCCATTCGGTGACCGTTTCCTTGGGGGTTCCCTTGGCGACCTGGAATTCGACCAGAAGGTCACGGCCTGTTTCCGCCTCAGGGTCGCCTTTGGATGGCACTGCCGATGCTGATTCGCCGCGGCTCGCCTTGATCAACGTGACAACGTCGGCAATCTTGACCGGTTCGATGAAGTGGATGTTGGTTCCCGCGATATCCGAAGTGCCGCTCGGGTGTGGCGAGAATTTGGTTTCTTCGAAAGCGCCGGGGACGAGCCAGTCCTCCAGTGCAACCATGATCTGTTGCTTGTAAGGCTTCTCGAAGACAGCGTCCGATTCCTGTTTGTGTTTGGTTTCGGCGGCCTCGTAGCGCGCACGCAAATCATCGCTGAGCTTGAGTTTGACCGAGAATTCGCGGGCACGGCCACCATCGGCTGCCCCTGCAGTATTGACTACGGGATTGGGGAAGTCGGTTTTGAATCCCGCGCTGGCCCGAAGCCGTTCCCGGAGTTCCTCAGGACTCTTGGCTTCCTTGAAGACGACCTTGAGATCGGCGCCGCCGGTGAAGTCGAGACCGTATTTGATGGCGTTGGGAACCTGCGTGAAGTTGGCGATGCCAGCTGCAATCACGATCACGCTCAGTGCGCCGGCGATCTTGGCTCCGCGCAGGAAGTTGAAGTTCGAGTTCGTGAGCCATCCCGCTGCCTTGAAGTCGGTCATGATCTTTCGATCGACCATGTAGTGGAAGATCAAGCGGCTGACGAAGAAGGCTGTGAAGAGCGACGTCAGGATGCCGATCATCAAGGTCACGGCGAAACCACGTATCGGTCCTGTGCCCACGTTGTAGAGGACAACAGCCGCCAGGAAGGTCGTGATGTTGGCGTCGAGGATCGTCACCATCGCCCGCTCGAAACCGAGCTTGGCAGCTTGCAGGAGGTCTTTCCCGCGACGTTTTTCTTCTCGGATGCGCTCGTAGATGAGGATGTTGGCGTCGATCGCCATACCCATGGTCAGCACGAGTCCGCCGAGCCCCGGCAGGGTGAGGGTGGCCTGGATGAACACCACCGACCCGAGAATCAAGGTGATGTTCATCAGGATGGCCAGGAAGGCCACGATCCCCGCCAGGCGGTAGTAGGCGAGGATGAACAGGAGTACCACCGAGCCACCGAAGACGATCGACAGGAAACCCTTTTTGATCGAGTCGGCACCCAGGCTGGCGCCGATCGAGATCTTGGATTTCTGCGTTGGCTTGACCTGCAGCGATCCTGTGCGCAGGACCTTGATGAGTTCATCTACCTCGGTTTGGGTGAACTGGCCGGTGATGCGGGCGTCACCATAGATCCTGCCCTGGAAGACCGGTGCGGAGCGCACGTAGCCGTTGAGGATGATGGCGCTCGATTTGCCGATGTATTCTTCAGACCAGTCCGCGTAATCGCTGGCCCGGCTGTTGCGAATCCGGTAGGCGACCGCGGGTTGCCCGTACTCGTCGAGCGTCTGCCCGACGGCCGACGGGTCCATGTCTTCGCCCCGGAAGTACCGCTCGCTCATGTTGATCGGCAGCATCTCGACGAGGTAATCGTCGGGACCGGACGGCTTTCCCGAGAAGCGCTCTTGCGAACTGATGGCGACTGCGTTCGACCCGGAATTACTCGAGAAGGCGTAATCCCAAGCCTCGGGCTGATCGAGTCTCGGTTTGACCCTGTGAGGGAACCACTTCAGGTTTTGCTGCCCGGCGGCGGGGCCGCCTGCGTCCTGCGGGAGCAGGTTGAAGAGCAGGACCTTCTCGGGATCTTCGGTGAGAAGTTCGCGGCGGTCCTCACCCTCGGCGTCGAGCCATTCGGTGAGGCGCTTGCTCTCCTCCGACATGTCGAACTTGACACCGTCGTTGTTGTAGTCATCGTCTGCGGCCATGCGCAGTTCGAGGCGCCCCAAGGTTTCGACTGCGCGGACAACCGAGTCGAGTTCCGCAGGCCTCAACTTGGGGAGTTCGATCAGGATGTCTCGATCACCACGGCGAGTGACAACCGCTTCGCGGGTGCCAGTCGGATCGACACGCTCGTGGATGATGGCGACCGTCTGCAGCATGATCTGTTCCGGGTCTGCATCATCCGGAACTTGCTCATTTTCTTTCGCCGCTTCGATGTCGACGAAGTAGATGAGCCGCGATCCGCCGCTGAGGTCCAGCCCCAGTGGGGGTGGCCACATGGTCGAGATCAAGGCGATGGCGGTCGCAAGGACGAGTGCGACCAAGAGAACCTGGCGCCGTGCGTTATCAATCATGACAAGACCTGACTGTTGGCAGCGGTTGGGGGAGCAGGGGGTCGGTCAGGACTCGCTGGCATCGTTGCTGGCGTCTTCGTTGGTTTGAGTCGGTTCGGGGGGTGTCAGGCCCGAGCCCATCCCTGAGCGAGGGCCGCGCCGCTTGTCGAAGTTGATCGGCAGGCGAACGGCCTTGCCGACACGATCACGCAGGTAGAAGAGCCTTGCTCGGCGAGTCTTGCCCTTTTGTGTGACCTTGACGTCTTGTACGCGAGGTGAGTGCAGTGGGAAGATACGTTCCACACCCTCGCCAGCGACCAGACGCCGGACCATGGCCATGCGACGGACCCCTGATCCACGGATGGAGATCGTTGTGCCTGTGAAGATTTGCACACGCTCCTTTTCACCTTCGCGAATCAGGTAGTGTACCTCGACGGTGTCCCCGACTCCGAAGTCGGGGAGCGTTGTCTTCATATGCTCGAGTTCGAGTTGCCTCATCAGATCCATCGTTTTTCTCCCGCCACCTGCGGCTTACTGAGAGGGTTGGTTTGAGTTCCCTCTCGGTCATGATTCTCTTCGTTTTTTTTCTCTGGTCAGTGATCTTGCCTGCTCTTCTCTCCAACGAGCTATGGCGCTGTGATCTCCAGATAAGAGGACATCCGGCACGGTCATTCCCCTGAAATCTCTGGGCCGGGTGAACTGGGGGTAATCCATCTGGCCATTCTCGAAAGATTCGAGTTCCGGAGACTCGGCGCAGCCGAGCACGCCCGGAATCAGACGCACAATAGCTTCTGTCACGACCAGAGCCGCCAGTTCTCCGCCAGCGAGCACGTAGTTTCCCAGCGAAATCTCATCCCACTCGAAACCCTGCCGGACTCGCTCGTCAAACCCCTCGTAGCGGCCACACAGCATCAAGATCCGCTCCTGCTTGGAGAGTTCTCTGGCCTTGGCCTGGGTAAGGGTTCGCCCTTGCGGGCTCAGAAGGATCTTGTGAAACGGCCCATATGCACGTTCCGTGTCCTCTACTGCGTCAAAGATCGGCTCCGGCTTGAGCACCATTCCGGGGCCGCCACCGAAGGGCCGATCGTCTACCGACCGGTGTGCATCTTTGGTGTAGTCCCGGAAATCGACCAGTGCGAGCTCCAACCGTCCGGACGCCTGGGCAATTCCCAGGATGCTCTCGCCCAGATAAGGCTTGATCGCCTCCGGAAAGAGCGTCAGGATCGAGCAGAGCATGGTGCCGCGCCCCAGAGAAAGGGCGCGCAGACTAGAGATCTGCTGCATCACCGTCAAGGAATCCTAGCTTCTTATGTTCACTGGACTTGTACAAGGGGTTGGCAGAGTGGCCGAGGTTCGGCGGGAAGGTTCGGAACTGGACCTTTCCGTGGCCCTTGGGCCGGTGGTGCCCGATCTGGGGATCGGGGACTCGCTGGCCCTGTCGGGGTGCTGCTCCACGGTGACCCGGATCGTCGACGGGGTGGCCGATTTCAGGTTGTCGGCGGAGACGCTCCGCCGGACCTGGCTCGGCCGGGCTGAGCCGGGTATGCCGGTCAATATCGAATCAGCGCTGCGAGCGGGCGACCCCCTGGGGGGTCATATGGTTCAGGGCCATGTCGACACCCTTGCCGAGGTTGTGGTCGCGGTCGATGGGCAAGGCGGCGGCGAGTTACAGGTTCGCGTCCCCCGGGAATTCCTGGGTTATTGCGTGGCGAAGGGCTCGGTGGCCCTCGACGGAGTGTCCTTGACGGTAGCTGCTCTCGAGGCCGACGAGATCATGGTGGCCATCATCCCGCATACGGCGCAGACGACGACCATCGGAACCTGGGTGGTGGGTCAATCAGTGAACCTCGAGGTGGATGTGCTCGCCAAGTACGTGGAGAGCCTGCTCAAGGGCCGCTTCGGCAAGGACGGCTGAGGTCCTCGCCGTTGCCGCGCTGCCTTCGGGTACCGGTGTGAAGGATCAGAAAGGGCCTGCGAGAACCTGGAAGAAGGTGCCCATCGGGGCGGCTTCGCGCGCGTCCTCTAGCGCGCCGGTGACCTGAGAGAAGAGCCTGTCGAGTTGCTGCCCGAGTATCGGGTCATTGATCAGCTTGGAGAGGAGCCCCGGGCTGCCGGGATCGTTGATCTTGCCGGTGATTTCACCGATGTGGCCGAGGGTCGTGCGGAGATCCGTGAGCATCGAGACATCGGCGAGGAGGCCGCCTGCGAGTCCGGCACCAGGATCGTCCAGCTTTTGAGCGATGGAGCGGAGGGATGTGAGTGTCTCTCCTAGCTGGTCGGCGAGTGCTTCGTCGTTCAGTATGCGAGCCATCAGGCCCTTGCCGTTGCGTGCGCTGGCGGTGATCTCCTTGAGGTCTGCGATTCCGGAGGCGAGATCCTTGGCCATCGCTCCGTCGTTCAAGAGGTCGTTGATCACGCCATTGCCCGAGTTCACGCTCGCTGTCAGGGTCCGGATCTCGCTCAAGGCACCGACGAGATCCTTGCCGGCCTGTTGGTCGTAGATCAACTGGTGCAGGATGCCATCGCCTTTCTCGACCTGCTCGACGCTCTGGCGGAGGGACGTGATGGTGGCGATCATCTCGTCGTAGGCTTCGCGCTGTGAGACGATCGGCCCGATCGACCCCTTGGGGTCCAGGAGCATTTCGAAGAAGGATTCGACCGCGTTCAGCGTGCCTTCGGGCGCATTGAGATGGTCGAAGAAGGCCTTGATGGAGTCGACCGCGCCGACGATGTCCGTGTCGCCTAGCGAGTCGAGGGCGCTCGCGTGGGTGGAACCGAAGATCGGGCCCTCGGGCGTGAGGGGTGGTCCCGACCGTCCGGGGCTGATGTTGATCTGCTTGCCGCCCAGGAGGTTGGAGTCGCGAATCTCGATCTTCTGCTCCTGCCGCAACTGAATTTGAGTCTCCAGTTCGAGTCCCACGTGGATAGGGCGATCGGGCGACTGTGGTTGCCACTCGATATCCGTCACCTGACCATTCCTGTGGCCGAGCACATAGACGGGGTCGCCCACCTGCAGGCCCGCAGCGTTATTGAATTGGACGACGAGCCGATGAGCCGGTTCGAAGCTGAGATTGGTCAGGGTGGTTGTGGCCCAGAGCAGCAGGCCCAGGCCTCCGAAGAACACCATGCCCAAAAGCGTGTCGCGTGCTGGTTTCGCCATCTGTCTTACCTCGATGCTGTGGTTGAGCGGTCGGTCATATCATTGAGCAAGGAATGGAACCCGTAGGTTTCACGCCGGAAAACTGTACACCGATCGGGCTGTTCGGGTTGCTGATGTTCAAGGGTTCAGTCAGCATAGCTTGAGAGGAAACTGCGAACGAGGGAGGTCGGCGAGGCTTCCATCTCCTCGACGGTCCCTTCTTCCACGATGCGGCCTTCGTTCATGATGCCAATCCTGTCACCGACGGTTCGGGCACAGGCTTGACTGTGAGTGACGATCAGACCGGTGACGCCGAGTCGATCACGCACTTCGACGATGAGCCCATGGATCTGTTCAGCGATGATGGGGTCGAGGCCTGCATTGGGTTCGTCGTAGAGCACATATTCTGGTCCGGTCACCAGTGCCCGGGCCAAGCCGGCACGGAGTCTCATCCCACCGGAAATTTCCGGTGGGGTCTTGTCGGCGTCCTGCTCCATGCCGACGACCTGGAGCACATCCATGACCTGATCTCGGATCTCGGATGGGGAAGCGGATGCATGTTCACGCAGCGGCAAGGCGATGTTGTCGAAGACCGATAGCCAGTTGATCAAGGCGCCGTTCTGGAACAGGTATCCCATGCGCTTGCGCAACTCGGCGAGGTTTTTGCGGTTGAGTTCGGGGACCTCGAGACCGTCGACCACCACCGAACCTCGATCCGGGCGCAGGATGCCGATGATGTGGCGCAGCGTCACGCTCTTGCCGCAGCCGGAGCGTCCCATGATCACGTAGTTCATGCCTTTCGGGATTCGCATCGTCAGACCCTGCAGGACGGGTTCTCCATCGAAGCTCTTCCAGACGTCTGTCAGTGCGATCACCATCTAGGTCACCAGAAAGTAGAAGAGCCATGTAAGCACGTAGCCCATGACGATGATGAGCAGGATTGAATTGCGCACGGCTGTTTGTACGGCGAGGCCGACTCCGAGCGCACCCCCCGTTGCGCGTAGTCCGGCGGAGCAACTCACGGTGGCGATCATGCACCCGAATACCAGGGCCTTGGCGATTCCCGTGTAGACATCCTTGGGGAGAATGCCGTCGGTGGTGGTCAGAGCTTCTTTCACCGAGTTCCAGTAGTAGGAAGGTGTGATATCCAGATGGATCTGGGCGACGAGGCTGCCACCGTAGATTCCGACCAGATCGGAGATGGTGGTCAGGATCGGGCACATGATGGTCAGGGCCAGGACCCGAGGCATGACCAGATAATCGACGGGATCGACAGACATCACATCGAGTGCGGTGGTCTCATCGGAGACCTTCATCGTGCCTATTTCTGCGGCCATCGCCGAGCCGACCGTGGCCGCCAAGATTGTCGCAGTGATGAAGGGTCCCATCTCGCGGCACATCGAAAGGGCGGTGATGGTTCCTATGACATTGCTGGTTCCGTAGTGCTCGAGTTCGATGCCGGTTTGCAGGGCCAGGATCATGCCGGCGAAGAGTGCGACCACGAGGGATACGGGCAAGGCGCGGACGCCGGCGGCGTAGCCTTGGTCGAGAACGAACCGACTGCGCCGGGGAAGGTGTCGGAGGTATCCCACTGCGCACAGGAGAAGATGGACCGTGTAGCCGGCGCCGGCGAGATAGCCGCGGATGATCCTTCCGGTCGCGGCGAACATCAATGACCTCCTCCGACAGGGATGGGGATGAACTGAAACAGTCGGAACGTACCGCCTTCGCCCTGCGCATGGTCCTCGTAGTTGAACAGGAACGGGACGCTCATCTGTCGGCGGCCATGCCGCTCACGCTTGGAGAAGAGGTGCCCCCCGATTTGTACAGAGGAGTCGTCGGGCGTCCACCGGCCCTTGGCCAGCGACCAGATCCATCCATACATCTCTTCGACGCCGTAGGCATTGCTTGCGCGCCATGGCCATGGCGACAGGGCACTCCAGTTTCCGGACCCGTCATGGTCGCTCTGGTGGTGTAGCAGGGGCCAGATCTTGATGAAGTCGTCTTCGGTCCCATCATTGCGATCACGGTGTATCCGCCAGTAGAAGGGCAGGATCCAGGTTTGATTCTGCTGCCCATGGGGATCGTCATACTGACTCAGCCAGATCAGTGGCCAGAGAAAGGACCACGCTCTCTGGTCCTTGGTGACGGTCCTTGACACCAGCGGCCAGATCCACCACTGGTGGATGGGATCGTCCTCGTTGCTGTCCGAGAGGTAGCGGAAGATCGGCCACGCGAGGTCCAGCCTCAGCCATTCGTCTTCGATCTCCGTCTTCTGGAAGAAGGGCCACAATACTGTCCAGGCATTGCTTTTGCCGGATGTGCTCTCCTGCGTGCCATAGAGGGGGAACAGAAATGTCTGGTGAACGGGGTCGTCGGTATCGAGATCCTCGACGCCCCAGTGCACGAAGGGCCACAGGGCCGTGTAGCGCTCGAACTGGCCCTTGTCGATATCCACGCTGTAGAAGGGCAGGACACGGTGCCAGTGGCGGCCCTCATCGTTGTGGCCGTAACCTGCCAGCAGCCAGGGGAAGTAGTAGGACTTGTCGCCCTTGTATTCGAGGTGGACATAGAGCGGGAAGAGGATGGTCTGAAAGCGATCGTAGGAGAGCCAGCCTGGAGCGTCCCCGTAGAAGGGCAAGACCATCAGATAGTCCTCGCTACCGTCCTCGCTGGAACCTCCCCAGAGCAAAGGCGTGACGAACCAGTCGGTCTCCAGCTGGTTCTTGTCGTTGATATGGGATTGGTACCACCACAAAGGGAAGAGGCGGGAGAGTTGTGCGCTTGTCGGTGGCCCCCCCGAGCGGACCCGTCCCAGTGGCCAAAGGAACTGGTGCTCGGTGATGGGTGTGGCACCGTCGTTTCGCTCACCCTCCTCGATGCGGCGATAGAAGGGCCGGATGCGGAAGTCGCTGCCGCCGTCGTTTCGCCTCTCGAAGTGGAACAGGGGCCACAGAGTGTCGAGTTCCAAAACCGTGCCGTCGGGGTCCAGCCGGTGGCGGTAGAGGGGGAAAAAATTGAGTTCTCCCGGCATGACGGAGCATCCGGGAAGACCGAGGAAGATCAGGACGGCCACGGCTTGCAAAGGGCTCCAGCGGCTTCGCTGGGGGATAGGTGGCTGTGGCGCGAGGGGTTTTCTGTGTCGATCAGCAGGCTCGGGGAGGGCCGGGTTGGCTCGGCGGAAATCCTCGTCCCTGTTCGATCTTCTCTGCACTGGAAATGGTTCAGGAGGCCGGTTGGAAGTGACCCGAGCCGGGATTTACCCGTGAACGGAGACCGCCCCCGTCCGCATGAGTGTGGGACCATACAGGGCCGTGACTCGCCTTGTCATGCGGTTCCTGACGGGCAGGGGGCGAAAACGATGACGGGCTGCGCTAACGTCCGGGCATGCGCATCATGTCCGGCATCCAGCCGACCGGCACGGTCCATATCGGCAACTACCTCGGAGCGATCAAGAACTGGGTTCGCTTGCAGGAGGATTACGAGGCCTTCTACTCGATCGTCGATCTCCATGCCCTCACGGCACGGCCCGATGGTCAGCAATTGCGAGCGGCGGTTCGCGAGATTGCGATCGCCTTGGTCGCTTCGGGAGTGGACCCGCACAAGGCCCATCTCTTCGTGCAGTCCCAGGTTCCCGGGCATGCCGAACTCGGCTGGATCCTGAGTTGCATGACTCAGATGGGTGACTTGAACAGGATGACGCAGTTCAAGGACAAGTCGCAGCAGCAGCCCGAGAACATCAATGCCGGACTGTTCAGCTATCCGGTCCTGCAGACGGCGGACATCGTCATCTACCGTGCGCAGGGAGTTCCCGTCGGCGAGGATCAGGTGCAGCACCTCGAACTCGCTCGTGAAATTGTTCGCCGCTTCAACGCGACCTATGGGGAGACCTTCCCCGAACCGAAAGCGATCTTGAGCCAGGCTCCTCGGGTCATGGGCATCGATGGCGACAGCAAGATGTCGAAGTCGCGAGACAACGAGATAGGCCTCTTCGAATCTCCCGACGAGATTCTGTCCAAGTTGCGCGGTGCCAAGACCGATCCCGCACGGCTGCGCCGCAGTGATCCTGGCGATCCCGATGTGTGCAATGTCTATAGCTGGCACGGCTTCTTCTCGGATGAGGATGTCTGTGCCGAGGTGGCACAGGAATGTCGATCTGCCGGGATCGGCTGCGTGGACTGCAAGAAGAAGCTGGCTGCCAGCATGGAAAAGGAACTCGGGCCCATTCGCGATCGCGGACATCAGTTGCACGATCGCCCCGAGGAGATCGATGAGATCTTGGCGGCCGGTGCCGAGAAGGGGCGGATCGAGGCTGACGAAACCATGCAACTGGTTCGTGATCGTCTGGGGATAGGTTGAACATGATGGGTGCATCTTGTTCGAGGATGGTTTTGCTCGGCGTGCTGATCACGGTGGCTGGTTGTGCCAGCAACCGCCCGAGTTCCCCCCCGGCCTTGCAAGGTCTCGCCCGCGCTAATGCAGAGCGGCGCCTGACGGCACCCTTTCGTGTCAAGCGAGCGGTCATTGCGGATCATCTGGTGTTCGAAGTTTCGGCAAACTTCGATGCTTTGGTGACGCGGCCGGCGACCGGGGTCGAGCACCGCTTGGAGCGGCGGAAACAAGAAGGACAAGTCGAGTCTCGGTGGACCAGCAAGGCCGGGATTCAGGCGCCTTTGCGTTTCAAGGTGGGGGCGTCCGACTTCCTTGCCATTCGGACAGCGCGTCTGCGTGTCACCCGGCGTGGCGCACTCGGTTTTTCGGTGATCGCCCGTGGCAAGGTATCGGTTGCAGATACCGGCGGGATGAAGAATTTGGAGGAGTTCCGTGTCGCGGACGGTGTGGTATCTGGCCGGTAGTTTCTGCGTGCTGTCGCTTGGCCTGGGCGGATGTAGCACGCCGCGGGTCGGACCTCTGCCCGCGAGTGATCGTTACGAGATCTGCCAGCCGGAGATGGTGGGATGGGATTTTGCCGAAGCGCAGCGGGAGATCGATGCGGGGAACCATGCCGAGGGGCTGGCCTTGCTGCGCAAGGTTCTGCTCGCTTGCCCTGAGTTCATGCCGGCTCATCTGGCCTATCAACGTGCCGCGCGCGAGCAGGTTGGTGCCGCTCATCAGGAGATGATCGAATTCTATACCGATGCGAATCAACTCCCTGGCTCGCCGGTGGCCCCTTTCATGAAGGCCTTGCTCGCAACGGAAGATTTCGACCGTCTTCAGTTGCTGGAAGAGTCCGTGAATCGTGACCGCAGCTTTTATTACGGCCATCTTGAGCTGGGGCGCCTGCGGCGGAGCCTGAGCAAGCCGCAGCTGGCCATGCCGCATCTGCGGGATGCGCTGCAGGCGCGTGAGTCCTTTGCGGAAGCGAAGAAGGAACTTGCGGGAGTGCTCGAGGAACTCGGTCAGTATGAAGAGGCCGAGGCGCTTCTCGCGGCGTATCTGCGGGCACGTCCCGATGACGATGATGCTCTGCGCACTCGGGTTCGCTTGCTGATCTACGACCTGGGCCGACCCAGGGATGCGAAGGCCGGGGTCGAGTCTCTCAAGAAGAGGTACGACGACCTGGATCTCCTCATGCACGATGCTGCGATCGTCTGGCGACTTTCCGAGGGGCGAGATGATCTCAAGAAAGCCGCAGACGAATACCGCCGCGTGCTCCAGGTCGATGCCCATAACGATATCGCGGTCTTGAACCTTGCTAACCTTTACTATGGTCCCTTGGCCCAGGGTTCCGATCAGTCCAAGCGTGAATACTGGCCCAAGGCTCGCAACGCTTATCGTTACTATTGCGATGTGGCGCAGATCGAGGGCTTCGCCGACTTCTTCGATCGCTACGGGGTGGTGGTGTCGCGCTTGCGTGTGATCGATGGCTTCCTGGGCCAGGAGAAGGGACCCCCCAGGAAGATCACCCTGGCCGATTTTTGAGGATCACAGTCCGGCCTCATCGAGTGACCGCGCCAGCCGGTCCCAGTCTTCCCTGGCCAGCCGGTCGGTTGTCGCCCCGGGTTCGAGGATACGGTGCCTTGGAGAATCGATCTTGACGATCTCCCAGGCACCTTCGCTGCTCGTTCGTGCCAGCAAGTTGCGCAGGTCGAGGTTGCGGTCCCGGAATCCGGCGAGGTGCAGACGGGTGACGTGATCTTCCAGCTCCCGCAGCAGTGTGTCCCGTGCATCCGGAGAGAGCTTCGGCAGCAACAGATCGAGGGCTTCGCCCGGGAAGGCCTCGGTGATAAGGGTGGCGCGGTGGAGCACTCCCAGTTTGCGATGCTCGAGGAGAGCCAGGGGTTCCGGCCCGCCGAGACCCTGGTTTCGCAGCCAGGTCAGGGCGTTCCATTCCTTGAGCGCTCTCGACGGGGCCGCGAGTGTTGTGCGGAACCACCCACGGATCCGGTCACGGCGGGTCGGATAGTCGTAAGTCTTTATAAATAAGCGGATTGGACTTAGGTCGAGCTTTCGAACCCAGGAGCTGCGGCTTTCGGTGACGAACTGCCCAAGGCTAGGCGAAGATAGCGATGCGAGGCTCGTCAGGCCATGTGGGGCCAGGAGGTCGAGGAAGCCTGATTTTTCCCGAATCAGGTGGATAGGTGGATTCGAATCGCCCATCTCAGCGTCCACAACAGTATAGTTGACAGCACCTTATTTCTCTGCCGGCGTGGATTTCCATGCATTCCTGTTCTTGTCCGGCGGGTGAGTGAGGTTGCCAGAGGAAGTTTCGTATGAGGACTGTAACGAAAAAGGAACTTGTCAATCGGATCGCCGAGCAGACCGGTGCCACGAAGGTTGTGGCCAAGGACATCATTCAGTCATTCCTGGATACGATCATCGAGGAATTGGCTGTCGGCAATCGTTTGGAGTTTCGCGAGTTCGGTGTCTTCGAAAGTAAAGAGCGCGCCGCCCGGCGAGCCCAGAACCCCCGTACCTTGGAAAAAGTTAACGTCCCTGCCAAGAGGATCGTCAAGTTCAAGGTCGGCCGCATGATGCGACAGCGCGTCTCGGACGGTGGGGGGGAAGAAGCTGTGACCGGGTCAACCCCGTCTCTGTCGAGTCCGGCAACGGATGCGATGGGTTCTTCCGGCATTGCCACTGGCAGTTCCGGTTCGACCCCGGGAGAACAGAGCGCCCTTGCCGATCAAGGTGCCGAGTAGAACAAGCTGCTGGACCCAGAAGAGTTTCAGTCCAGAACGGCGAGCGCCCCCTCTATATCCGCAATGAGGTCTTCTTCGGCTTCGACGCCGACCGAGAGGCGTAGCAAGCCGTCGCGGAAACCGGCGGCGATGCGTTCCTCGCGAGGAATCGAGGCATGGGTCATCGAAGCGGGGTGATCGATCAGGCTCTCGACACCGCCCAAGCTCTCGGCCAAGGAAAAGATCCTGAACGAAGACGCCACCTTCTTCGCTTGCTCGACGCTGGCATCGACTTCGAAGGAGACCATTCCGCCCGGCGCCCGCATCTGCTTTTGGGCCAAGGTGTGCTGGGGGTGTGAGGCGAGTCCCGGATAGTGAACAGTGGCCACCCGCGGGTGCTCGCTCAGGGTCTGTGCGATGGCTCGGGCATTCTGGCAATGACGTTCCATCCGTAGATGCAAGGTCTTGGTGCCGCGCAGGACGAGGAAGCAGTCGAGTGGCCCAGGTGTGCCGCCGACTGAATTCTGGTAGTGGGCGAGGCGTTCATGCAGTTCAGCGTCATTGACGATGAGGGCGCCGCCGACGACATCGGAATGCCCGCCGAGATACTTGGTCGTCGAGTGTGACACGATATCTGCGCCCAGAGTCAGAGGGGACTGGAGGTATGGCGTCGCGAAGGTGTTGTCTACCATGACCAGAATGTCACGGTTGTGGCAAATCGAACTGACAGCTTCGATGTCACAGAGTTTGAGGAGCGGATTCGATGGCGATTCGATCATCACCAGTCGGGTGTTGTCGCGAAGCTCATCGCGGACCGCATCGAGATCTGCAAGATCGGTGAAGGTGAAGTCGATGCCATACTTCGCGTAGAGTGTGGTGCACAGGCGGTAGGTACCGCCGTAGAGGTCATTTCCTGCCAGCACGTGGTCACCGACATCGAGCAGGTTGAGGACCGTGTTGATCGACGCCATTCCACTGCTGAAGCAGAGCCCGTGGGCTCCATTTTCGAGAGCGGCCAGATTCCTTTCCAGCGCGGTTCGTGTGGGGTTGCACGTCCGAGAATAGTCATAGCCCTTGAGCTTGGCCGGCTCTTCCTGGACGTAGGTCGAGGACAGATAGACGGGAGGCATGATCGCGCCGGTGCTGGGATCGGGCTCATTTCCGGCGTGGATCGCGCGCGTGGCAAATTGGTATGCGTGTTTCATGGGCACGATGATCTTGGAGGTGATGGTGCACTGCGTCGAGGAGGATTTCATGTCTGCTGCGCGATGGGCGGAAAACTCTGTCGGATCGATTTCTTCGAGAAACCCGGGGTCGGCGGCGATCGGACGTCTCCATGGCAGGCCTGGTCGGTTATCTGTGGTGCAAGGAGAACTCGTTGGGCGGATACACTCCGCCGGACCTCCGGTGAGTCAATAGAGATGCCAGAACCCAGATCACCATCGATATCGGACGGGCCGCGCTTCGATCTCGACACGCTCGAGTTCGACGCGGTTCGCCGTTTGTTGACCTCGAAACTCGCCACGCCGCTCGGTCGGACGGCGATCGAAGCTCTGGCACCGTTTCCGTCGGCCGAGATGGCGCGGCAGGCTCATGCCGAGGCAGCCGCTCTGGCGGTGCGGCTCGACGCCGCGGCACCACCGCTGGCAGGCGTGACGGATCCCCGTGGATGGCTCTCTCCCTTCCTCGCTGGTGAGCATGCTCTGTCCAGCAAGGACCTGTCCGAACTCCGACGGGTGCTCAAGGCGGCTTTCGAGTGCAAGGCCTGGCTTGCGAAGGAGCCGGCGGCCGAGGCTCTCGCTCGATTCGCGCAAGGATTTCCAGATCTGCTCGATCTGTGCCAGGAACTCGACATGACCGTCGATGCGCGCGGGGAGATCCTGGACACGGCTTCGGTCCGTCTGTCAGAACTTCGCGTCGAGATCGGCGTTGCCGAGGCTGGTGTGCAGGCTGCGGTGAGGCGCTTCTTGAGCGATGAGTCGGTGCATCGTTGCTTGCAGTCCCCCGAGCCTGCCTGGCGGCACGGCCGACCCGTCTTCGGCGTCAAGCAGGAGTATCACAATCGGGTACAGGGAATCCTGCATGACCGGAGTCAGTCGGGTGCGACCGTCTTCATCGAACCCTCGGTTGTCGTCGAAGCTGCCAATCGCCTGTCGGATACGAAGGCTGCGGAAATTCGGGAGATCCAGGTCATTCTCGCGCAGGTTGCGCGTGGCTTGCAGCGCTCTTGCTCCGAGATCGAGGCAGCCATCGCTTCGCTCGTGCGGCTGGATCTGGCGATGGCTCGAGCACGGTTGATCGCCGAGGAAGGGTTTGTGGCACCGGAGATCGGTGAGGGCATCGCCTTGCGTTTGCTGCAGGCCCGTCACCCGATCTTGATGTCTTCGGCGCATGCGGAGGAACTGGTTCCACTCGATGTGGCGCTCGGGGATCCTTATCGCCTGCTCGTGATTACCGGACCCAATACCGGCGGCAAGACGGTTGCGCTCAAGACGATCGGCCTGCTGGTCATCATGGCCTTGTGTGGTGTCCCCTTGCCCGCAGCGGAGGGATCACGGGTCCCCTTTGTCGATGGTGTCTTCGTCGATATAGGCGACGAGCAGGCGATCAGCCAGAATCTGTCGACCTTCTCATCTCACGTGACACGTATTGTCCGCTGCCTGCGAGCAGCGACCGAGCAGTCGTTGGTGCTCTTGGATGAACTCGGTGCGGGGACCGATCCCGAGGAGGGAGGCGCACTGGGCTACGGGGTTCTGGAGAGTTTGGCCCGGCGAGGGAGTCTCGCGGCGGTGACGACGCATCTCGGTCGGCTCAAGGATTTCGCTTATCAGCACGAGGGGGCGGAGAACGGATCGATGACCTTCGACGGTGACACGCTTCAGCCCCTCTATCACCTCGAGATAGGGGTTCCGGGTGCGAGTCATGCGCTGGATATCGCCGGGCGTGTTGGAATGCCCGAAGAACTCGTCGCGCGAGCGCGGGAGTTGCTCGGCGAGCGCGACACGAGGGTGGAAGAGACCGTGCAAAAGGTGCAGGAGGTTCGCCGACGGGCGGAAGCTGATCGCAAGCATACGGCTGAAATGAATCGTGAGGCGGAGCGAGTGGAGGAGCAACTTCGAGAAGAGTTGGTTGCTACCGAGCGGCGCCAAGCGTGGTTGCACGAGGAGGCTGATGCTCTGGTGGCGGAGGAGTTGCGGCGCATCCGGGACGAGATAGAGAAGCCGCTTGGTTCGTTGCTCAACGCGCCCAAGCCCTACGGCGAGAGGGCGAAGGAAGTGAAGGATGCTTTGCGTGCGGCGTCGGCTCTCACCCGTGTGCACCGGCGTCGGATGAAGTTCGTTGGCGGTCTGCGTAAGGACACGCTAGTCTACGTTCCTCGTTTCCGTCGTCCGTGCGTCGTCAAGAAGGTGGACCGTGTGCGCGAAGTTGTCAGCCTCGAGGTCGGCAAGTTACGCATGGAGGTTCCCTTCGATGACATTTCCTGGATTCAGCCCTTGGACGATGGGTAGGGGTTTTGCTTTCAAGTTCCAGTCACGTGATGCATCCGGAGGATCCGATCCCCTTGTCCCAGGGCTCTGCTGACACCGCCGTCGATCCGCTCGTTCTCGTTGCGGACAACGATATGAGTGTTAATGAACTGCTCCGGGATGTCCTGGCCAAGCAGGGTATTCGAACGGAGGGTGCTTATGACGGCGTGTCCGCCTTGCAGCGTCTGTCGGAAGGCGGTGTATCCTTGCTGGTCTGCGATCTGGACATGCCGGCCATGGGAGGAAAGGAGTTGATCATTCAACTAGAACGCTTGCCACAAGCGCCTCCGGTGATCGTTGTATCAGGCTTTCTGGACTCCGAGACGCACGAACAACTCGATGCCGAGCCCTTGGTGCGCGCGGTATTTCGCAAGCCATTCGATGTGTTTGCTTTCGCGGCCCGGGTGGGGGAGGTTGCGGCTTGTGCGAAGGGTGGCGCGACCGACGCCGGGGGAGGGCGGGAAGGCTGAGCGGGAACATGTCAAAGCTGTCGTACCGTTCTGCGGGTGAGTCGCATGGCTCGGCGATCACAGTGATCCTTGAGGGACTGCCGCGCGGACTCAAGCTGGATCTTGAGTTCATCGATGCTGAACTCGGCCGACGCCAGGGTGGTGCTGGGCGAGGAGGCCGGCAGAGAATCGAGACCGATCGGGTGGAGATCTCAGGCGGCATTCGCAGTGGTCGAACCATCGGTTCGCCGCTCTGCCTCGTTCTGAGGAACAAGGACGAGAAGATCGAGGAGTTGCCCGAGCCTGTGCGACCGAGACC
The DNA here is from genome assembly GCA_964542765.1 of uncultured candidatus Brocadiaceae bacterium. Classification (GTDB taxonomy): domain Bacteria; phylum Planctomycetota; class UBA1135; order UBA1135; family UBA2386; genus CAZIVO01. Next base: position 19,621 of record CAZIVO010000062.1, read on the forward strand.
GGGACACGCGGATCTCGCCGGCTGCTATCGATATCTCGATCGAGATATCCGGGGCACTCTCGAGCGCGCATCTGCGCGCGAAACCGTTGGCCGGGTCGCGGCTGGTGTTGTTTGTCGACAACTCCTTCGCGAGGTTGGTTGTGAGGTGTTTGGCTTCGTGCGCTCGCTCGAGCAGGTAGAACTTGCCCCGGAGTGCCCGGGCGATGTGACGATGGAGGAACTGAGTTCCTTACGTGCGCAGCGTGACGGGAGCCGCCTCTATACCCTGGAGTCCGAGGTCGATAGCGCCATGCTGGCCGCTGTTGGCGAGGCTGGCCGGGATGGAGATACGGTAGGGGGGGTCGTCGAGGTGCATGTCCTCGGCTTGCTGCCGGGGCTGGGCAGCTGTTTGCAGTGGCAAGAACGTCTCGATGCCAGATTGGCGGCTGCCGTGGTGTCGATTCCCGCATTCAAGGGGGTCGAGATCGGGCTGGGCTTCGAGGCGGCCCGCCGTCGCGGTACGGCGGTGCACGATGAGATCCTTCCGGGAGGCCCGCTCGAGAGGGGCAGCAACCACGCCGGCGGGCTCGAGGGTGGCATGACCAACGGCCAGAATCTGGTGCTCCGAGGGGCCATGAAGCCGATTTCGACGCTCAAGAAGCCGCTCGGATCTGTTGATCTGGCCACCGGCAAGGCCGATGCAGCCGGCTACGAGCGTTCCGATGTATGTGCGGTTTCCGCCGCTTCGGTCATCGCCGAGGCCATGGTTGGCCTGGTTGTGGCCGATGCGCTGCTGGCGCGGGTGGGCGGGGAAACGGTTGCCGAGTTCCAGGCGCGATTCGAGGATGTTCGCGGCCAGACGGACACTATAGGCGCTGGCTGAGGCCGTTTTTATGTGGCTGGTTCCGGCCGGAGTCCCTCCGTGGCCCCAACATCTCGATGTGGGGGCAGATAGGCCAAGGTTCGGCCTTGACCGATGGGGTCGTGGGGCTATCTTGCTCGCTCCTTTCGACTCGGGAGAGCTTCGCTAGCGTAGCTCAACGGCAGAGCACCTGATTTGTAATCTGGAGGTTGTGGGTTCAAATCCCACCGCTAGCTCCATGTTGCTTCAGGTTCCCGTTGGCTTGCTGTGGGCGATCTCGGTTCGCGAGGGTCGATCGATCGAAAGTCCTGTGTCAGCACAGGTCGGCCGGAGGGCAGATACCCAAGCGGCCAACGGGACCAGACTGTAAATCTGGTGGCATAGCCTTCGCAGGTTCGAATCCTGCTCTGCCCACCAGTTTAGCCAGTCGACCGCGGGTTGCTGCAGTGGCTTGAAATCGTT
>CAZIVO010000063.1:0-20814 GCA_964542765.1 uncultured candidatus Brocadiaceae bacterium
CAGGCGGCGGGATCCTGTCGAACGTGGTCGGCACCTTCGGAATGCGACTTCGGCGCGACCGGCAAAGACTGAGCCCGGCCGATGCTACCACCTACAAAAAACACCACCGAGCAGGCCACCCGCAGCAATGGGAAGTGAGGCATGTCAGACTCCGGGGCAGAGATCGCGTCAGGGCCTTGTCAGGGCCGTTTCAGAGCCATTTCAGGGCCGTGAAACCGGTATCATAGTCGATCCCCGCTCCTCTTCGTATCCACCCGGCACGGAATCCCTGTTTCGTTGCAAATCCGGTGTACTATTCTCGTGGTCGCCCGGTTTGGATTTCCACCGGGGCGGCTCTGGAACTCCTCGTGAAAGCTCGTGATAACCTCCTGGTTCTGGTCGTTCTCGCCCTGGGGATCGCCGCTGGTATAGCAATCTCCGGGCTGTGGGGAACACCGGTGGAAGCCGCCGAGATCCCCGGTGGAGAAGCCGCTTGGTCCAACGAACCCGACGTCTTCGAACCGAACGATCTGGTGGCGAAGCCCGTCGACCTCTCCCCATCATCGGTAGAAACGCGCACCCCTCAACCTGACACCAGTGGCTGGACTCACGGTGTCGTACGAGGTCACATCACGCTGACTCCCGGAGTCGTGGCCAAAGCCAGTTCCGCGATCGTTCGAATCCAAGAAGCGATCAACCAACTCGAAGGAATCTCCTCGGTGAGCAAGAGTCCCTTCGCCTACAACAAGCGCATCTTGATCGATCCCGAACTCGGAACGCCAACTTTCGAGATCGACAATATTCCCTTCTCCGACTACGGGTACAGCGTGACCGTGTTCGTCGAAGGCCTCAACGGATCTGACCAGATCGTCAGCATCACGGAGGGAAAACCGATCGCAGACGTCGTCCTTGGCATCACCGAAGGCGTCGTCTACACCGTCAAGCTCCAAACTCAACTCTACCAGGCGGTAGCCGATCTACCGGTGCTCATGATTCCTGTCGGCAAACCACTCGGACGCACGCTTCGCCGTGGTGTGAGCAATCATTTTGGATCGGTCATCTTCGAAGACGCGCTGAGTGGCGACTACAAGATCGTCGCCGGCGATCTGAACGCCCCACGCAACGAACCAAAGATCTGGCAGGTCACAGAATCTCCAAGCCACCAGCATGCTGAAATCGTCGTGCCCATCGGCCATGACCTCATCATCTGGGCCAACGGACCCGGGTGGAGCGTCCAGGATGCAAAAATCGAAGTGATCAAGATCGATACCACGCTGTTCACCCGTCATGAGAACAAGACTGACACGACGGGCAAATGTGTGTTCAAGCACATCCCTCCCGGCCGCTACCAGATCAACATCATCCATCCGAAGTTCGAACGCTGGAGCCAGGCCCGGACGATCAAAAAAAATGTCCCGCCGGGAAGAGTCTCCGCGAACCTGATTCCCCGCTGATCTACTCGGGCCCACGAGGCCTGACCGAGGCTGACGGCGAACACCGCCCGGACAGAAAATGCCAGCTGCGATTGCGATGGGATGACGCTACAAACGCCACCCCTTGTCCCTCTCCGCCAACTACCGCCGCGAACTCTTCCAGCTCGCCTGGCCAGCCAGCTTGATGGCAGTCGTGCAGAGCCTGTACCGGCTCAATGATCAGTTCTTCGTCCAGGAATTGGGTGCGAAGGCACAGAGCGCGGTGGCCGTGGCCAGCATGGTCGCGATCGGCTACTTCGCCTTCGCACAACTCGTGGCCGTCGGCAATCTTGCCATCGCATCACGCCGCCTGGGTGAAGGCCGAACCGAGGACGCACACACGACGATGCGCAGCGGAATCGGTCTGGCACTGGCAACGGGCCTCGCCCTCGCCACCGTCACGCTGATCACCCTGCCATGGCTCTGCCAGGGATTGATCCGCGGAGATGATGTCGGCCAGGAACAAACCTTTCTGGCGGACTACCTGTTCTGGGTAGCTGCCGGCCAGGTGGTGATGGTAACGGCAATCTGTGTCGACTCCTGCTTTCTGGCGCTGAAGAACTCACGCATCCCGATGTGCCTGCAGTTTCTGGCCATCGCCACGAACATCGTCTTGAACTGGCAATTCGTTCCCGTCTGGGGTGTCGCCGGGGCAGCCATCGCCAGCGTCATCTCCCGCGCGCTCCCCATGATCATCGGACTGTGGCTACTGCAGCGGAAAGGGGTGATCCTGCTCGGCCCGGTATCGAAGGCTACAGGCCTTCGGATCCTGAAGATCGGCCTACCTGCCTGCATCGCCATCGTGATCTACTCGGCCGTCTATCAGGCCATGCTCGGACTGACCTTCGTGCACTTCGACGAAAATGCGCGGTCCGCCCTCGGCATCGCCTTCGGCATCGAGTCCGTGTTCTTCTGCTTCTACTGGGGAATCGCCACGGCTGTCGCAAGCCTCGTCGGTCGCTATCTCGGATCAGGACAGGCGGATCTCGCCGTGGCCGTCTCGAAGATCTCCGTATGGATTGGCCTCGCGGTCGGCACCCTCACATCGATCCTGTTCTGGGTGGCCGGCCCTACGATGATCAACTTCTTCGCCACCGATGAGGCGGTCATCGCTGCCAACGCCGAATACCTGAACATCCTGGCCTGGGCCCAGCCCATGCAAGCGATGCAAACGATGTATGAACAGACCCTGATCGGAGCAGGCGCAACTCTCCCGGTCATGATCAGCACCGGCATCACGAACCTCGCACGCTTACCTCTCGCCCACCTCTTCGGCATCGTGCTGGGCCATGGACTCGCCGGAGTCTGGTGGGCCATCAACCTGACCTCGGTTGCAAAATACATCTGGTCATGGCTCCTGTTCCGCAATGGGAGATGGCAGAAACAGAGGGTCTGAATCACTGTTTCAAGGGGAGGCCATCGGGCTCGCCTCGTGCGCGCAATGTCGCACCATCGAATTCTGCTGGCCGCAACCCTGGCCAACCGTGTCACCATCGGATTGGGTGGTCTGGAGCCTCGCCTGACGGAATTTATCGCCAGGCGCGAAATCCTCCTCGTAGCCCCTCTAGTCGCCGAGCAGGGCCAGCGTCTCCCGGTCCTGCAGGATGCCCTGCAAGGTGTCCATATCGACGGTCTGCTGACCATCGGAGTAGGCCGTGGATGGATCGGTATGGACTTCCAGCAGCAGGCCCTGCGCCCCGCACGCCATCGCCGCACGCGACATCGCTCTGACCCGGGAAGAGTCCCCTACCCCATGTGATGGGTCGACGACGACCGGAAGATGTGTGCGCTCACGCGCCAGTGGAACCACATTCAAATCCAGGGTGTTGCGAGAATGATTGCTGTAAGTGCGAATACCACGCTCGCACAGGATGACCTTCTCGTTGCCCGCGGCCAGCAGATACTCGGCTGCCTGTAGCCACTCGCTGAAGGTCGCGGACAACCCTCTCTTGAGGAGAATGGGACAACCGACCTCGCCCAATCGCTTCAACAGAGAATAGTTAGCCATGTTCCGAGTCCCGACCTGAAGGATATCGACATGCTTGAGCATCAGGTCGATGTCATTCACATCGACGATCTCGGACACCACGGGCATACCGGTCTCTTCTCTCACCTTGGACAAGCTGTGCAACCCTTCCTCTCCCAAGCCCTGGAACGAGTATGGATTCGTCCGAGGCTTGTAGGCCCCTGCGCGAAAGACTTCTGCGCCAGCAGCCTTGGCGGCGACGGCGATCGCCAAGGTCCGCGCCTCCGTCTCGACGCTACACGGGCCGGCCATGATCACCGGAGTCGATCCGCCGATGGCCACCCCGCCCACCTCAACAATCGAATCCTCAGCCCGCACTTCGCGGCTGACGAGTTTGTACGGTCGCGTGACCTGGATGCACTCCTTGACCCCTGGCATGTGAACGAAGGTCTGCTGGGGCACTCGATCTCGGTTGCCGACAACGCAGATCGCCATGCGGCTCTCTCCGGGAACGGGAATCGCCCGAAAGCCATGACTCACAATCGCCTGCTCGACAGCCTCGCACTGCTCGGGAGTCGCCCGCGCATCCATGATCACCAGCATATTTCAGTTCCTCTCTACAACCGTAGCGGCCGCCGCAAGGCGGCCAACTTCCTCTTCAATTGCGGCAACAACCGCCCTCGGATCTTCATTCTTTCCAGCGTCAATTTTCTCCACGAGTGCGCTTCCCACAATCGCGATGCGAGCACCGCTGGCAAGGATCGATCGTACATGCTCGGGTTCTTTCAGCCCGAATCCAACGCAAACAGGAACAGGTGAAGCAGCGGTCACTCGCTTCACCATCTCGATCGTCTCTCGCTGAATCGAATCGCGCGCGCCGGTAATCCCCTGATGCCCCACCAGGTAAAGGAAAGCACTCGACCCTGCCGCGAGTTCACGCACCCTGTCGTCGGATGCTCCGGGCCCGCAAAGCTGGACATAACCCATATCCCCGGCAGAACATGCTTCTTGCAGGGTCCCACCCTCCTCGAGAGGTATGTCGGGGACCAGAATTGAGGAGGCGCCAGCTTCGCGTGCTCGACGGATGAACTCATCGATTCCGCGGGCGTGAATCAGATTCCCGTAAAGCAACAAGTTGAACGGGATCTCGGTGCATTGACGCAAACGTGCCATGATCTCGAAGGCAACCTCGACGGTCGTTCCCGACTGCATCGCGCGGCTACAGGCTTCCTGGATCACGGGGCCATCAGCGACCGGGTCGCTGAAAGGGATACCCAGTTCGAGCATGCTGGCACCCGCACGAACCGCCGCCGCACAGATCTCGAAGGAAGTCTCCGGATCGGGGTCCCCGAGCATGAAGAAAGGCGAGAAGTGACCTTTCCCGGCCTGCAGGACCTTCTTCAACTGGGAGAAACTCACGGCTTCGACCTCCGCGATGCATACTCGGCAAAATAGGTGTCCAGATCCTTCTGACCGCGACCGGAAAGATTGACCAGCAAGCGCGACCCAGGCGCCATCAACCCGCGCTCGACTGCGGACATCGCAAACGCGAGCGCGTGGGCAGACTCGAAAGCGGGTACGATCCCCTCGAGTTGCGAGAGTGTCTCGAAGGCCGTGATCGCCTCGCCATCGGTAGCGGTCAAGTAATTCACCCGACCACTATCCTTGAGGAAAGCGTGTTCGGGGCCCACTCCGGGATAATCGAGGCCGGCGGCACAACTGTGAGCCTCGCCGATCTGGCCATCCTCATCCTGCAAGACGTAGGTCCGAGCGCCATGAAGCAAGCCCGGCGAACCGGCGCCCAGCGTCGCACCATGGCAACCACTGGCGACGCCATGACCACCAGGTTCGACGCCGAAGATCTTCACATCGTCATCGACAAACGCAGTCCAGAGACCGATCGCATTGCTGCCACCCCCGACACAGGCGACCAGTGCATCGGCTGGTTTTCCCGACATCTGATCGCGCGCTTCATCACCGATCACCCTTTGGAAATCGCGCACGAGCGATGGAAAGGGGTGTGGACCACAAACGGTTCCCAGGAGGTAATGCGTGGAGTCCGCATTGCGGGTCCAGTCCCGCATTGCCTCGTTGATTGCCTCCTTCAGGGTCTTCGCGCCCTTGTCCACGGGCACGACTTCAGCGCCACACAAACGCATGAGTTTGACGTTTGGCATCTGCCTTTGCATGTCGACAGTCCCCATGTAGACCACCGTCTCTAACCCAAGTCGGGCACCGATCATGGCCGTCGCCACGCCATGCTGGCCGGCTCCGGTCTCGGCGATGATCCTCCGCTTGCCGAGATGCCTGGCGAGGAGACCCTGGCCAACCACATTGTTGGTCTTGTGAGCGCCGCCGTGCAGAAGGTCCTCCCGCTTCAACCAAACTTCCAGATCGCATTCCTGCGAGAAGCGAGGCACGAAGGTCACGGCCGTCGGGCGACCGGCATAGTCCTGAAGTTCCGCCTTCAACTGCTGCTGGAATTCCTCTGACGGCACGATCTCGCGCCAGCCGCGATCGAGTTCGGCCAGGACTTCACGCAACAATTCCGATGCGTAACGCCCACCGAACAGGCCGAACCCACCCATCACTGGGTTCCAGTCGGAGACCGATGGATCAACCGTCATGCAATCCTCCCGGAGTATTTCTCGATTGCAGCAAAGAGAGCCCGCAGACGATCCAGATCCTTGATCCCCGGCGAACTCTCGATGCCTGAACTGATATCGATCCCCCAGGGATCGTGATCCAGAAGTTGCCCTACATTCTCGGGCGTGATGCCGCCCGCGACGAAGACATGCTCGGTCGATATTCCACCGAGCAAAGTCCAATCGAAGCTTCTTCCACTGCCACCGCCGCCGACATCGAGCAAGATCGGGCATCGCTCGGTCACCACGAGTCCCGCGGGGATCTCCGAGCCGACATCGCGGGCACGGATCACGGTGAGACCAGCCGCTTCGAGAGAGACAGCGTCCTCTTCGGCATGCCGATGGAGCTGGACCGTGCCTATCCCCGAAACATCGACGGCCGCTTGAACATCGGTACATGTCGCGCCGCGGAACACCAGGACGGCAGTGACCCCGGTACCCGGATCACCGATCAGCGCTCCGGCATCAGCAGCCTTGACCGCCCGAGGAGACTCCGGCGCAAGCACACAACCGAGATGGGTGGCACCGCCCTCGATGGCAGCCTCCACATCGGTTTCCCGGGTAAGTCCGCAGATCTTCACCTTCATGCCATCACCTCCGCCAGGAAGGCCTCGGGCGTATCCGTCGACATCAGCGCCGAGCCGATCAGCACCGCATCACACTCCCCGCGCAAGCGGTGCGTGTCCGTGGGTAGGAGATATCCGCTCTCCGCGACGGCCACCGCCGAAGCCGGCACTCGCGGGAGAAGCTCGCTCGCTCGGCGAGTATCGACCTCGAGCGTGTCGAGATCTCGATTATTGATTCCTAAAACCACCGCCCGCGATCGCACCGCTCGATCCACCTCATCTACGTCGTGGCACTCGACCAGGGCATCGAGGCCATGGTCGGAGCAGGCGGCAAGCATCTCGTCCAGCTGACCACCTGAGAGCATCCGCACGATCAGCAGACAAGCAGACGCCCCCAGCAGAGCGCCGACCCGAACCTGTTCGGGATCGATCAGGAAATCCTTCATCAAGACCGGCACGTCCACGGCCGCCGCCACCGCTTGCAAATCATCGAGGCTCCCCCCGAAACGGCTCGGCTCGGTGAGCACCGAGATCGCGCTCGCACCTCCTTCCTGATAACGCCGTGCTTGTGCCACGGCATCAGCAAAAGGCGCGAGTTCGCCACGACTGGGGCTGCGTCGCTTGACCTCGGCGATCACCGACAGTGATTCGCGGCCACGCAATGCCTCGATCAGGCGACCGGCTCGGCCCTTGACCGGGTTTCCCGATGGCAAGTCGGCCAGCCGCGCGCGAGTCGCAGTGGCGATCTCTTCGAGGAAGCTCACTCGCTGTTCACTCCCAATCTTGCTGAACTGGCCACCGCACGATCGAGCACCTTCGTGGCGCGCCCGTCACGGAGAACCTCGCGAGCAACTTCGAGACCTTCGGCCAGGGTTCCGGCGAGCCCCCCCATCCAGCAAGCGGCGCCCGCATTCAGGGCGACAACATCCGACCGCGGGCCGGACTCGCCCGCCAGGACACTCTTGAGAATGGCAGCATTCTCCTCCGCCTCGCCGCCGGCGAGGTCGCTGACGGCAGCGCGAGCGACACCAAAATCGAGCGGGTCGATCATGATCTCCTCGATCTCCCCTTCCTTGACGAGGTGCCCCTTCGTCGGAGCGTGCAGACAGATCTCGTCGACGCCATCGCAATGAACGACCATCGCGGCCCTCGTGCCGAGTTCACACAGTGCCTCGGCCATCGGCAGGGTGAGTTCCGGAGCGTACACCCCCAGGACCTGGTACTCGGCCAGGGCCGGATTGGACAGGGGGCCGAGAAGATTGAAGTGGGTGCGGACCCCGAGCGCATTGCGCACCGGCATCACATGCTTCATGGCCGGGTGATATCGCGGCGCGAACAGGAAAGAAAAGCCTGCGGCATCGATCATCTTCGCTGCAGCATCGGCTGGGACATCGAGTTGCACGCCTAGCGCCTCGAGGACATCGGCACTGCCGGTGCGCGAGGAAACTCCCCTGTTGCCGTGCTTGGCTACAGCGCCGCCAGCACCGGCGACCACGAAAGCCGCTGCCGTCGAGATATTGAAGGTGCCGCTACCGTCACCGCCGGTACCGCAGGTGTCGATCAAGGGCCGCACCTGACACGTGACGCTGACGCGATGCTGACGCATGGCGCGGGCCATCGCCGCGAGGACACGGCCTTCGACCGGACGCGATCGGAGCGCGACCAGAAGGCCGGCGATCTGAATATCTTCGGCCTCGCCACTCATCACGCGGTGCAAGGCCTCCTCGAGTCCCTCAATATCCACCGGCGACCCGGACAGGAGATCATCGATCAGCTTTTTCATCTCACATCCTCACCCTATTCATGACGTTCGCGAGAATCTCCGTTCCTCGCGGAGAAAGGACCGATTCCGGATGGAACTGAAGCCCCCACCAGGGAAGGTGACCATGGCGAACCGCCATCACCAGAGGTTCCTCGCCCGGCGAATCTTCGGTCCAGGCGATGGCCTCGAGTTCTTCTGGAATCTCCAGCGCTGCCAGCGAATGGTAGCGGCCGGCACGAAAACTCCCTTCGATACCGTCGAAGATCGGAGCGCCCAAATGCGTGATGCGCGAGATGCGCGCATGGGCCGGCCGCGGTGCCCGGCCAACCTGGCCGCCGAGGGCGCAGACCATCGCCTGCATGCCGAGGCAGATACCGAGTACCGGCACCTTGGGCTTCTCCTGCAAGAAAGGCATCATGACGCCACCATCATCAGGATGGCCGGGACCCGGAGAGAGCAGAACCATATCGGGTCGCGCCATCTCCATCCGCTCGTGCATCTGCTCCAGGGAGATCCCACCACGAACCACGATGCACTCCGCCCCCAGACGTGCGAGGTCCTCGGTCAGGTTGAATACGAAGGAGTCACGGTTATCGACAACCAAAACCTTCATGCGAGCCTCGTTTCGGCGCGGGAAATCGCCAACAGCGGTGCATGGGCCTTGTGAAGGGTCTCCGCCAGTTCTCGCTGCGGGTCGCTATCGACGACGATACCGGCACCCGACCGCGCCGTGTACACACCATCGGCGAAGCACAGAGAACGGATCACGATGCAACTATCGAAATCTCCTTGCTGGGTCAGATAGCCGACGGCACCGCCATACCACCCGCGGTCTGTCGGTTCGACCTCGCGAATGATTTCCATCGCTCGTAGCTTGGGAGCTCCGGTCAGAGTTCCCATGTTGGCCGTCGCCCGATAAGCATCGAGTGCATCCAGCACCGGATCGAGCCGTCCCCTGACGCGCGTGACCAGATGCTGCACATGGCTGTAGCGCTCTATGGTCAAGGGTGCCTCGACTTCACGGGTGCCCGGCAAGCAGATGCGAGCCAGATCATTGCGGGCCAGATCGATCAGCATGGCATGCTCGGCCTGTTCCTTCGCATCCAGCAACAATGCCACCGCCAGGCGTGAATCAAGATCCACATCCGGCGATCCGTCGGCGCGCAGGCCGCGCGGGACCGTGCCGGCGATCGGGGCCAGCAAGGCCTCGCCGCCCGTGACGGTCAAGCAGGTCTCGGGCGAGGCCCCGAGCAGAACGCCTTCCCCGAGATCAAAATAGAACATGTAGGGAGAAGGGTTGCCCTCGCGCAATTCGCGATACACATCCAAGGGATCCGCAGAACTGGTGACGCTGAGAGAGCGCGATAGAACACCCTGGAAGATGTCTCCCGCGGCCACATGCTCGAGGAAGCGATCTACACCTCCGAGATACTTGTCGTCCGCGAGATCGGTCGTGAACTCCGGTAGATCCTGCGCCTTTGCGGAACGGTCTTCCCGGGTTACATGGCCTTGATCCGAAAGATGGCTCACCCACTCTTCGAGCCGTTGCCTCGCCAGTCTCTCTTGCTGCTCTCCGTCGAAGCCCGCGCCCGTCAAACTGCGGGACGTCACCGTCACCTGCTCACTCTGGTGGTCCCACCAGATCCCGTCGAGTGCGAGCACCAGATTGAAGTCCGGCTCTCCTTCGAGATCTCCCGGCCGCGGTGGCAGTTCTTCGAAGTGGTCCACGAGTTCGTATGCGAAGGCACCGGCAATGCAGATCGGCGACTTCCCTCCAGAATCCTCGACGAGGGTCACGGTTGCCCGCACCGCGTCGAAGGCGGAAGGCGAGAGCAATCTCTCTCTATCGGTGAGGGATGGGTCGAAATCGGGACACTCGACCTTCACCAGAAGATTGCCGTCGGATTGTGAAACCTCACCCGGCAAGCGCTCGGCGAGCAGAGGCAGGAGGGCAACGCCACGATCTTCCAGGGGTGTCACCACCAGTGTCTCCCCACGCAGAATCATCCGCAGGACCGGTGAAGGAAAGAGGTAGCTACCGCGGCCTGAGCGGCCACCGATCTCGGCACTTTCCAGGAGAAGGCCACCGCCCGTGGACGCCTCTCCGGCCAGAAGATGATGGAACTGCACCGCATCCAGGCACTCGCGAGATCCAAGCACACTCGTGTGTGTCCGCGAACCGCATGCCGGCGGCAACGCTCCTCGGATCAGGTTGTGCTTCTCTTCGGTCATCTCGCGTCCAGGATCTCGCAGACCCCTCCTGGCGGTAAGTAAATTGCCTCCCGGCGGTCCTCTCCTCATCGTCAAACGGCAAGGTCGTTCTGGACGTTGTTATCCAGGGAATTAGCCGATCGGCGACCTGCCAAGGTGCGGGGGGGATGACCCGGAAAAATCCAGGCCATCGGCGAGCGAAGATGCCCCATGAACCATCCCCGTTCAAGGCTCTGATCGGTCGATGGTATCGAGCCTGTGGCCCTTCGGTCGGTTCAGTTGAGCGACAGGGAGTCAGGCGGAGACTGGCGCCTGGCTTCCAGCCAGGTCCGGTGCATGTCCAGGGCGACCAGAACCGCCAGATACTCGGCCGCCGCCCTGGGACTCTCACGAACCATCTCGGATGCCACCTGCTCGACCTCGTCGAAGCCGATATTGCCCGCCCCTACCACGTCAAAAAGACGGACTCCGAACCGGATGGCGTGGCGAGCGGACAGAGCCACCAGTTGCGGACTGATCCAGAATTCCTCTTCGAGTTCCCGTGCCCCCATGACAGGAGTGATGGGACCGAAGCCCCCACCTTGGGCATGACTTTTCACAAAAACCAAGATCCCGCACCACAGGCCCCTGCACACAGGCCAGGTCTTGCAACCTTGTTCGCAGGAGGGTGCCGCTCAGCGCAGGGCCAGTTCGTTCGGAGATGGGTGCACTTTCAGAATGCGCTTGGTGGTCAATGTCACGGCATCGATCTCGTGCACGTCCGAGCCTCCGAGAACCGCCAGATAAACCAGGTCGCCGGCCGCGCTGACCTTGAGCCCACCGAGCATCGCGCTGGCCGGAAGACCGCTGGTGTAGATCTTGAATGATCGGAAGCCACTGCTGCGCGGGTCGGTATCGACACGGATCATCTGCGTCGGGTTGGCCGAATTACCCGACACCGCGATGTAAACGAAGCGGTGGCGCGGATCGACCGCAATCGCCGTCACCACCCTACCGAGCGGAGTTTTGGGACGACTCTTCTCGCCGCCGATATTCTGGATCCCGGGTGCGCCCGGATCCCAGTCGACGATCTTCATCGTCGCCGCATCGACGATAGCCACCTCGCAAAGCTTGCCGAGCGGGGCTGCCGAAACGTAGACGCGTGCGCCATCCTTGGAGATCGCGTGGTCGAACAGGAACTTCCCAGCGAACGAGGTGCGGCCGGTCACCTTGTGGTAGGTCGGGCTGCTTATCTTGGTGTCGTAGCGCACCAGATCGGGTGCGCCGCCGATGCCCAGGCTGCTCAGAAAACCGGTATTGCCGTCCGGAGTGAATACGAGACGCATGACGCTGATCGATTGCGGATCGAATCCTCCGCCCGGGAATGGCTTGCCGAAATTGGAACCCGGCACGACCCAAAAGCACTCGACCAGAGGCCCCGAACCTCCCGGGCCCTGATTGACCAGGTAACCGCGGACGCCATCGGGGTTGACCGAGACCGACCAAGGGGATGTCTTGCCGCCCTGCACCGGGATCGTCGACTGATAGCGAGGTGGGAACGAGGTCGCATCGCAAACAGCGATGTAGCGCTTGCTCAGGCTCGACGCTACCAGCGCCAGCTTGCCATCGTTGGTGAAGGTGACGCCGTGAGCATTGTCGATCCGACCGCCGCTGAAATCGACCATCCGGCCGCTAGCAAGGTCGACCGCGCTCTGCGAGTCAGCACTTCCGCCAACCGACCGCGTCGCCAGCAGCATGCCCGGACGCTTCAACGTCATGGCCAACCCCGGCGTTGCGGCAATGCCGACCCAGGAGCCCTTCGGATCGATAACCACGGCCTGCGCATGAAATCTCGCACCTATCAATACCGGCATGTTCGGCAGTGGCAGGGGGACGGTGGCGCTGCCCTTGCCAGCACCCGTACCCGACAACCGAAACGATGGCAACACGACCGAACGGTCGAGGCGAACCAGCACGCGCAGACCACCTAAATTTTGATCGGTCGGACCCGCCGAAACCAACATCGCAGCAGATGCACCACCGAGGCCATACTCAACACGCAGTGCGAAGCCGCCGGCACCAGGCCGCGGCGTGCTGTTGGCCCACAACTCAGGTGCGACACCACCGCTACCGGCGGTGCCGGTGCCGTACACGCGCAATGGTTCACCGGCGCTGCCAGTCGCCGTCAGGACAGTGAGACAAAAACCGAGAAGTGCGAAGCGATGATTGGTCAACATGAAGGTTTCCAGGTGGTCGGCGCCTCGGGAAACGAAGGCCCACGAAGGTGAGGCAGGGGGGACCCCCTACTTCAGCGTAAACACCCGGTAGCAGTCAAGGTGCCCGGGGCTCACCGCACAAGATTGCAGGCGAATGTGCCGTTGCGCGCATGGCTCCTACCTGCCCGCGGGCGGGCGCCGATTCAGCGTGTAGCACAAGAGTCGATGCAGAAGCGCGGTGCCATCGGCCGAACGCACCGCGCCAATCTGCAACTCGTGCACGAAGCCTTCTCGCATCTTGGCCAACCTCAATTCGACGGTGCGGCGGTCCGGGGAGACGGATACACCAGTCACCTTGACCTTGGCGGTGTCGAACTTCTTTGAACCGTACTTGCGATGATAGGCATAGCGGTAACGGCGGAACCCGAAGGCGGCGGCATCGACAGTGGCCCGATCAACGGGTCGTGTGAAGGTCAGAGCGAAACCCGATCGCGTCGCGCGCATGGTCAGCACCTCCATCGGTACCACGCCGGTCCAGGTCAGGTATTGCAGCCCCTTCCCTCCCGCCCAGGACAGGGCCGTGTGTCCGACCCACAGACGACCGGCAGCATCGAAGGCCATCCGATGCACGCCGCCGATCAGACCGCTCTTTTCATAGAAGGTCACGGCCGCACCCTGCATCACGCCGCCCACCTCCTCGAGCATCAACCGAAGGATGCGGCCGGTGTTCATCTCGCCGATCAAGGTCTGTCCGGCGAAGGGCCCGAAGCGCCCGCCGGTCCTGTCCGGAAGCGGCTGCGTCGGACTGTTCGCGACCGCGCCGTGGGGGAAGAGCACGGCGGCACGGGTGCGCTGTGCATCGAGTTCGGGAACCTTCAGCTTCAAGGGATCGCCACGGTCCCAATCATCGCGCCAGATCAAGGAAGAGACGTGACCATGGAACCCGCCTTCGCGCACCGCGAAGAGCTTGCTGGTCCCGAGCCAATCGCCCTGGTTGTCCGACACCAGCAACCTGCCATCGGCGTCGAAACCAATGCCGTCGGGCGAGCGAAAACCGCAGGCAAAGGGTCTCATCACACCGGTCTCGCGATCGATCTCGACGACCCAACCGCGGTAGGGCACGCAAGAATACATCCGGCCGGGCCGACCGATCGCGCGATACTCGCCGCGCACCTCGGAACGGATGCCGGCGCCGTTCGAAGCGGTGTTCAGCGCGACCCAGTAGTCGCCCTCGGCATCGACCGCCGGCCCGAAGGCAAACTCATGGTAGTTGCCCGACATCCCAAACGCGTCGTTGACCGTCTCGTAGACATCGGCGATGCCATCACCATCACTGTCGCGCAACCGCGTCAACTCGGGCCTTTGCATCACCACCAGCGCGCCATCGGGATCGGCGACGATGCCCAGTGGCTCGTGAAGCCCATCGGCGAACAGCCGCCATGACTCGTCGCGCGGGTCGTAGCAGTAGACCTCGCCACGATGAAAACACAGGGCCAGGCGACCATCCGCCAGGAAGGCCATCCCCCCCACCTGCGGGTCGAGCCCCTCGGGCGTCGCCACATCGGTGATGGAATAGTACTTCGCCATTTCCTTTTGTGGCGATGCCATCGCCGACATGACCAAGGCCAGCGCAACGATCATCTCTCACCTCCCTTGGCAGGCCGCTCGATCGTCACCGAGAACCGCGCTGCCTGTGCCGGCGTCAGCGTGATACCGCCGACTTGCCAGGGCACCGGCGAGGTCTTGATCACGGTGCCGGCACCCGGCTCGGGGGAAAAGCGCACCGACTGCTCGAGACCCTCCAATTCGAAATTGCGAACGATGCCACGTCCACCTTCGAGAGCCATCACATGCTCGCGCACCTCGACATCACCGATGCGATAGCGGAACCGAGGATGCCGATCGACGATTGCATAGCCGAGGAACTTCGGGGTTCCGTCCAGCACGAAGGGAAAACGCCCCTCACTGTAGAATCGCTCGCCCTTGATCACTGCAAGGCCATTGCCATTGCCCTTCCACACCGGCCAGGGATCGACGAAGCCACCGTGCCAGGCGTAACGGAGCCGGCAGCGACCGGCGTCAAAGCAGTACGATACATCGCCTGCAAGAGCCACGGCGATCGCAGCAGGCGATGCGTCGGGCATGAAAATCCGGTAGACGAGCGGCCGACGGCGCGGACTCCAGGCATGCATCCCCTTCTCGGGAGGCTTGCCGCCATGAGTCTTGCTGAGTGGTGGTACGTGGGTGTCATCGTCGAGTGAAGGCATCGGCACACCGACATACATGGCCCCGTACATCAGCAATCCATGACCCGGGAAGGTGCAGACATACGGATAGATCCCCGGCTCCTTCGGCGCCGTGAACCTGAGCGTGTGCGAGCCACCCTGTCGCAGCACACCGATCGACCAGAGGACATCCGCCGTGGCGGGGACATGGTTCAACTCAGGCCCTCGAGCACCGAGTGCGAGCGCCTGCTCGACAACCGCCAGCCGTTGCCCCGGGCGTGTGATCAACAGGTTGTGCTCCATCTCGTCGCCGTTGTTGAAGCGCAAGGTGATGCGGGCACCGGGAGCGACAGCGATACGCGGAGGGTCGAACTGCATCGGCGCGCGAACGCCAATCACAACCTCTTGCTCCACCGGCGATTGCGCCAGTGCCGACACCATCAGCCCTGACGCCACAAGCCACCCTCGCACAGCCACCATGTTTACCCGTCGAAGATCGTGCAGCATCTACGAGCAATCTTCGGTGATGGCAGGCGCAAAGACAAACGAAGCCTCACACCGGTCACGCCGTCGGCATGCCTGCAGAGAGAAAGCCCGGCAAGTCGGACAGGTCTACCTCGGCGAGATCCGTGACATCGAGGCAGGGCTGCAACCCGAAGGGAGCCGCGAGAACCGATGCGAGATGCAGACGGCCGGCCTCGATACGAAGGGTCGGGTAGCCATCGGGGTGCTCGCGGTAGAGATCCCCATGAGCAGCGAGTGAAGCCTCACAAACCGCCTCGGGCCAGGCGCAAAGACCGCGGAAGTAATGGTGGCCATTGCGCTCGACATGGGCGATGCCCAGCGTCGCCATCATGGCGAGATCCTGAAGAAGAGCGATGGGGCCGACATTCGCGAGGTCTTCGCCGGTGAGGTGAGCCGGACGCTCGTGGTCGACGCGAGCCAGGGTGGCTGCATTGGCGATGCCCTTGACGATGCCCTTGCAGTTCTTGTGACTGCAGCCGTCGTAGCCCAGGGCAAGAGCGGCAGGAAGGGAGTCCAGGTCTCCATCGGCCTCATCGATGATGAGCGAAGGGCGCTCGGGCCAGGCGGCGAGATCTTCGGCAACACTGTCGGCAAGAGTCTGGTCCCGGTGTGCGGGCTGCTCGACGAGAAGCAGGCCGGCATCGAGACATTCGCGAACAATTCGATCCTCCCGCCAGGCTTCCCAGTGCTCGCGAAAGGCGGCGATGTCGACGTATTGTTCGTTGCCGTCGAGAGTGAAGCGAGCCTGAGGACCCATCAATTCGGCAAGCGTGCGCAGGCGCGGAAGGTCGACGGAGAGATCGCCACAGACCTTGATCTTGAAGTGAGTCAGGCCATGACTGCGGATGCAGGATTCGAGATCGAGCGGAAGACCGTCATCCACCCTCGTCTCATCGGTGACGTCGGCGAGGGTGAGGGGGTCGCCGAGACCGATGGTGTGGCGAGCGATGATGGTGGCAGCAGGCTTGCCGGGCAGGATATCGGCAAGCGCCAGGCCGGCCAGATCGGCGCGGACATCGCCAAGGCGAAGATCGATCAGATTCTCGCGGATGACTTCGTCAACGGGACGTTGGAGATGACGGCAAAGAGCATCGAGCAGGACACGCTCGACGAGGCTCACGCCGAGGTTGGCCAGCAGCGGAGGATGATCTTCCGAGGATGCCCACGCCATCTGCTCGTCGTGAAGGTTTCGCCAGTGGGAGAAAAAGCTTCCGGCTGGCGAGGCGAGCGCCGCCTCGATGGCCTTTTGGATGACGGCGAGCATGGCGGGAAGATCCTGCTCGAAGCTGGTGTCGACCTTCTTGGTGAACCACTTCGGCGGCAGACCCTCGGAAGCCAGGCCCGTGGCACGCTGGCCATCCACCTCGACCTCGGCTTGCAGGACGAGATGGGGAAGGGCGGTGAGGCTGGCGATGCCATAGCGGAAAGGAAAGCGCGTCCGCATGGGAAGGACACGGCATTCGATCCGCTTGAGGGCGAGCGTCGGAAAGTTGCCCATCACTATCCGAGGTAGAGATCGCGACCGGCGGCAAGCGCAGCGATCTTGCGATCGGCCACGGAACGCTTGAGCATCCAAAAACCGCAATCCGGATGGATCCAGCGGACACGGCCTTCGCCGAGCTTGGCCTCGGCTCGTTCGATGGCGCGAGCAACGCCCTCGGCCGTCTCGACCTGGTTCGCCTTCACATCGACCACGCCGATACCCAGCGCGATGGAATGGTCTACCCGGCAGAGAGCTTCGAGATCTTCAGCCGGGCGGTGAGCGAGTTCGAGAACCACGTGGTCAGTCGAAAGGGCATTGAGAAAGGCGAGCAGGGGCTCCCAACCACCGCTCTGGATGGTCTGACCACCGTAGTTGCCAAAACACAGGTGCACGGCTTTCTCGCCGTCGAAGGCATCGAGGATGCGGTTGATGGCCTCGGCAGCGAGAGGGCCATCGGCGGGATTCCCGGGAACATTGGCCTCGTCCACCTGCAAGCAGGCACAGGCGAGGCCACCGACCTGCCTGGCAAGAAGATCGGCGATGGCGAGGGTGAGCTTTTCGAAGTCCCCGTAATGGAGATCCAGCAAGGTACGAGCGAGCATGTAGGGAGAAGTGATGGTGAACTTGAAGGGTCCGCCGGCAACACTCGCAGCCCGTTCACAATCCTCACGCAGATTGAGGATGCCTTCGCCCAGTTCACTTCGAACGATGCCGGCCGGCTTGGCCCTAAATCCCATCTCGTCCTTGGCCCGGAAGGCTTCGAGGTCGGCCCGGCCCACCTGCGCATCCACCCCTGCCAGCTTGCTCGTGAAGTATTCGATCATGCCGTTGGTGTCGGGATGGTCCACGTCGAAGCGATACAACTCGCCATCGGTGGGAAGATCCACGCCGACATCGCGCTGGGTGGAGAAGATGACGCGAGTCGCATCGACAAGAGTCTGCTCACTTGGATTGGCGGCAAGCCAGTCAGGAACAGGATAAGAACCAACGGTGGTGACCTGGATGCGCGGCATGCTCATGGCAGGTTACCCCTTTCCCTTGATGATGGAGCGGAACTCGTCGATGCGCTCTCGACCAACCTTTTGAGTGAGTCGGCTCACCGCGACAAAGACAACCACGTTCACGGCGATACCCACCGCACTCTTGTCGATGAATCCGGTGACGCCAAGGCTCCATTCCGGCTTGATGGTGAACAGCACGACGGAGACGATACCAGCACCCACACCGGCAACAGCTCCCTGGCGCGTTCCCTTGTTCAAGAACAGCACATCGATGGCGATCGGAAGCAACTGACTGGAGAAGGCGATCGCCAGCAGCATGAGCTGGGAAATGAGTTCGAGAGGATTGAAGTCTCCGGCCAGCTCACTCCACTCGACGAGGATGACCGCAGCCATGGTGGTCAATACGATGACCGCCCGACCCACCCAGGTTCTCTCCCGATCGCCGGACCGGGGGCGAACGAAGCGAGCGTAGACATCACGAGTCACAACAGCACTCAGGGCGTGCAGGTTGCTGTCAGCGGTACTCATGGAAGCTGCCAGCACGGCGATGAGAACAAGGGTGACGACGATCGCTCCGAGAGTGACTCCCAGCATCTCGGGTACCACCCGCTGGATCATGACAATGACGACCTGATCCACCTCCTTGGCCTGGGAACCGATGCCGAGATGCGGCATCACGCCTTCCGCAGTGATTTCAACCGGGAAGAGAACCTGCCCGCCGAGGGCCACGAGCATGATGCCGAAGAGGAAACAGATCGGCAGAACGATGGCGAAGACGAGACTGGAGCGCCGCAAGGTGTCCGAACTCCTCGCCGCGTAAAACCGCATCCATTGGCCCGGCTGGATGATTGCGCCGAGCGAGGCGAAAACGCAGATCGTGCAAAGCATGCCGGCGTTCCACTTGCCCGAATTGCCGGGCGCGGAAAGCGCCTTTGCCGGCAGGTCGGCAACAGCTTCGAAATAGCCCGAAAGTCCGCCGAAGTGAACCAGAGTGGCCAGACCGGCGACCATCATGCCGAAGAGAAGCAAGAGGCCTTGGATGACGTCCGTCCACGCCACCGAGCGCATGCCACCCACCAGAACGTAGGCCATGGTGAGCAAGGAGAGGGCCCACACACCGCTTTCGTACATGGTGAAGGAGCTTCCCAAAAACTCCAGCGGCGGCGTATCAGGAAAGAGGCGCTGGGCGAGGTAACCGCCGGCCTTGACCTGCATGATGACGTAGGGCAAGACGTAAAGAGCGCTGGTGATTGCTGCCAGGATCCTGATCGCGGAACCACCGTAATAATCGCCGACGAGATCGGCAGGCGTCACGTAGCCGCGGGCCTTGCCCAGCTTGCGCATGCGGTCGCCGAGAAGATAGATGGCTAAACCGGCAACGGGCAGGTTGAGAGCGAAGAGGAAGAAGCTGGCGCCGTCGCGATAAACGATCCCCGGAATCCCCAGCAGAGCGGCACTGGAGAAGAAGGTCGCCATGAGGGTGAGCGAAGTGACGAGCGTGCCCTGCCCGCGACCGGCGAGGTAATAGTCCTCTTCGGTCGCCTTGCCCTTGAGGTAGCCGACGATGCACAGGCCGACGAGCATGAGCATGTAGATGCCGAGCAGGATATGAGGCAGGTAGCCTCCCGCGACTTCGGCGGTCGAAGTGGAAAGGCCCGTCATTCGCCGGCACCGTCCCGCTTCGTCCAGAGCTTGCGATAGGCCACCAGCACGACCCCTGCCTGCACGAAGAACCAGAAGAAGGCCCAGGCCATGAGTACCGGTATGCCAAGAAAAGTCGCCGGTGAAGTGTCCTCGGGCGATGGATTCACGAGATAGAGACCGGGCCCCGGCCCCATCACGAGGGCGAAGACGAACACCGCTGCAAGGATCTTGCTCAGCCTGGTCTCAAGCATGGGAGGACCTTTAGTAGCGCCCCCGGATCTGGGCGGCTAGCTTTTCGTCCCGGAAGGTCCGAGCTCTTTCTGGAGCATGGCGGTAAGGAGGCATGCCAGCATGCCACCGGCTTGGACACGCTATCCTCACAGATCAGCCCTTGACGAAAATGGGGACCTTTTCGATGGCAGCGCGCCCCGATTTTCGAAAGGGTCGGGGCAGCGGCTGGGCGATGCCCTTGTCGTCGATGGTGCGACAGCGGAGCGTGTACTTGCCGGCAGCAAGACCCGGGTGCAGCGCGGCCCAATGGGCCTTGGTGAGGCGAATGGGCCAGGTCTCCGGCCGCCCGGTTTTTGGATCGAAGCCGATCGTCGGCACCGGGATCCGGTTGTCGGGGAGATCGCCGCCCCAAACCTCCGGCGGCGGCAGGATCTCGGCATCACGCCAGGGAGCCTTGCTGAAGTACTGACCGCCGCTCGGCAATTCGTCTTCGTCTTTATGAATCCAGACCTGGACCTTCTTCAAACCCGAGATCCCTACCTGCGCATAGCCCGTGACCGGGATCGGCTGACCGGCATTGACTTCCTTGGGCACCGAAAGCGTCGCGCAGAAGGTCTTCAAGGGACTGTCCACGTCGTTGTTCTGATCGGCATAGGTGTCGTTGGCGCCAGCGATGTTGGAGAGGAAGACATGCGTGAGCCACTTGATGCACTTGAAGCCGTAGCTTTCGGGCACCACGATGCGAACCGGCGCGCCGCGTTCTGGTGTCAGCCACTGGCCATTCAGTTTGTAGCAGAGAATGACAGGTGGAAGGTCGAAGGGATCTTCCAGAACACGTCCGGCAGGCAACGAACTGCGAAACATCTGCTTGGGATCATCGTTGTGGTAGCCGTGATAGAAGACGCGACG
>CAZIVO010000064.1:0-20184 GCA_964542765.1 uncultured candidatus Brocadiaceae bacterium
GCGGAGGACCTCTGATGTCCCGCGGCAAGGTCATCGAGAATGGCATCGGCACGCATGCCAATTCTGTGATCGTCTACGATCTCCCGGATGACCATGGTTACCGTCGTTTTCAAGCGGAGGTGGTACCCGATGATGGCGGTACCCGTCAAAAGGGCGGTACTTCGATCGTCTTCGAGGTTCATGCCAGCGGCCCTTCTGAACGAGAAGGTTTGATCAGGATGAAGGACCGTCTTCTGTCCGGGAAACTCGAGGGTGCGGCCCGCCAAGACCTCGGCCGCCAACTTGCCGGTGACCGTGACGGTGGCAAGTTGCTGCTTGATCTGGCGAAGGCAGGCAAGTTGTCAGCAGAGATGAAAGAGTGGCTGGGGCCCTTGCTGCATCGCAATCCGGATACGGCTGTTCGTCTCATGGCCAACAAGGAGTTCCCTCGTCCGGGGATCGCCAAGCTACCGCCGATCGAGGAGATCATGAGGGTTGAGGGATCTGCCGCCCGTGGCCGCAAGCATTTCTTTGCGGACCCGGGCAATTGCTTTGCCTGTCATTCTTTCCGCGGAGAGGGCTCGTCGATTGGCCCGGATTTGACCGAGATCGCAAAGAAGTTCGGGCCCGCGGAACTTCTCGATGCCCTGGTCAATCCGAGTGGAGCCATCGCCTTTGGCTACGAAGTTTGGTTGCTCGAGTTGACCGGTGGTGATGCCGTGTCGGGGTTCATTCTTGCGGAGGGCGATATCCTGATCGTCAAGGACATTGCGGGCCAGCGGCGTCGGATCCTCGCCAGCGAGGTGGTGTCACGACAAAAGCTGTCCGACTCGATCATGCCTGAAGCCAGCGCCATTGGTTTGACTGCCCGGCAACTGGCCGATTTGACGGCGTTTCTTCTGGCGGATGACTCCGAAAGGGGCGAGCGCGACCGCCGGTAAGGTGCTGCTTGGCGTGTTGGGCCCGAAAGCTGGTGAGGTTTTCGCTGTTCCACCGGCGCCCGGCGTGTTCTTCTGTGTCTTCGAGGGAGGCTGGTGATGAGTTGGATGATCAAGGCGGTGCTTCGTGGTCTGGTAGCAGTGGTGCCTTTTGGCCTGACGATCTACATCGTCTACTGGCTCGTGACCTACTCGGAGAAGCTTCTGAAGTTCCTTTTCGAGTGGATCTTTCCGGGCGAGGGTGAGTCTTACAACTACGGCATCGGTCTGGCTCTGGCCGTGGTGTTCTTGTTCCTGATCGGTTCCTTGCTGAATGCGATCCTGATTCGACGGATGTATCGATCCGGCGAGCGGTTGATCTCTCGTATCCCGCTGATCAAAAGTATCTACGGGATGCTCAAGGATATGATGGGTTTCTTCACCCTGTCCGAGAGTCAGCAATTCAATCAGGTTGTGATGGTGAAGTTTGGCGAGGCCAGCCTGATCGGTTTGGTCACTCGCGAGACCTTCGACGATCTGCCCGAGGGGATCGGTGGCGAAGGCAAGATCGCGGTCTACTTACCGTTCAGCTATCAGCTGGGGGGGTACCTGGTGGTATTGCCCCGGAGTTCTGTTGAGCCGGTGGATATGCCGATGGAGCAGGCCATGCGTTTTGCGGTGACGGGGGGAATTGCGGTCAAGGAGTCCGTGTAGGCGTCTCCGCTCGATGGTCGGGCAAAAGCCGAGGCACGCTCGGTTCGGGTCAGCTGATATTCCAGCCCTGGCGATAAGTTTTGGTCAACAATGCGTTGGCTGCTGCATGGTTGGTGACGCGAAACTTCTTTGCATCCCACTCGAGTTCGGCTCCAAAACGGTGGGCGACATTGCCGAGGAGGTTGTGTTCGATCAAGGAGCCGGAGTAAGCGAAGTTGCAAAGCGCCTTGCCCCTGCCCTTGCACGCCTCGATCCACTCCTTGTGGTGGCCGATGGAACTCTCGATGCTGAGTGCCGGACGCTCGTAACCGACGAATTTTGAGGCCGGGCTGAGCAGGTTCTTGCTGTAGTCAGCGACGAGGACTCCCTCTTCGCCGACGAAGGCAATGCCGTTTTTCCAACGATTCAGATCGGTGTCTTTACCTACCTTCTCCTGCAGAGTTTCGCTCCGGCGCTTCATGCCCTCGGGTCCGTGATACCAGATCACCTTCACCGGCCCCTGTTCACCGCCGCCAACGCTGGCTTGCGGATGATCCCAGGTGATGACCTGCCAGGGTGGTGCGGCGACCGGATCAGCATCAGGACCTTCCGATTTCACGCGTGATGGGTGCTGAAGATCCAGTGCCCACCAGGGTAGATCGATCAGGTGGCTGCCCATGTCGCCGAGTACGCCATTGCCGAAATCCCATCGGCGATTCCAGTTCAGGTTCCCGCCTGCCCAGTAATCCTTGTTGTACTCGCGCTCAGGTGCTGGACCGAGCCAGACATCCCAGTCGAACCAGTCAGGCACGGGCTGTGGATCGAGCTTTACCTTGTCTACAGGTCTGATGGTGCGGTTGCACCAGACGTGTGCCTCGGTGATACGTCCCACGGCCTTGGCGCGGACGAGTTCAACGGTGCGGCGGAAGTTGTCGCGAGCGTGGATCTGCGTCCCCATCTGGGTTGCAATCGTCCCCTTGCATTCGCCATACACGTCTTGCATCGCCCTTGCCTCTTCGACCGTGTGCCCGAGAGGCTTCTCCGAGTAGACGTGTTTGCCAGCGCGCATCGCCGCGATGGCGGCCAGCGCATGGTGATGGTCGGCCGTGCTCACCACCACTGCGTCGATGGACGGATCACCAACGACCTCGCGCCAGTCGGTATGGGTCTTGGCGTTGGGATATTTCTTGGCTGCTTTCGCCAGAGCCTTCGAGTTGATGTCGCACAATGCGTAGATCGTCTCGCCGCTGACACCATTGGTGTTTGCGCCGCCACGTCCACCGACACCGATGATCGCGATGTTGAGTTTTTCGCTGGGCGGCACCGCTCTGGCGGGCAGCACGGTGCTCGCAGTAGCCGCTAGCCCGAAGCCGATGAACGTCCTGCGGGTGTGATGCATCGATGTTGTCATGACCGGGCCATCTTGCCGCCGCTATCGCGATGAGTCTAGAGTCCCATTTCCTTCAGCAGGCGGGGGGCTTCCATGACGCTTTCAAGATGCCAGAGGATGAAGCGGATGTCGACCGAGATATTGCGGGAGTGATCGGGGTTCCAGCCATAATCGCCGGCAACGTTTTCGAAGACCCGATCAAAGTTCACACCAACCAGTTCGCCCTTGCCATTGATGACCGGTGAGCCGGAGTTGCCACCGGTGGTGTCACCATCGGCGAGGAAGCAGACGGGGACATCGTTGAGGCGGTCATTCATGTGGCGACTCGTCTTACGAAAGCGCGAGGCGTTCAGGAGTTGGTCCTCGACCAGGAATGGCTCTTCGCCCGTGTCTTTTTCGAGGATCCCGGCGACCGTTGTGTGCGGCGGATAGTAGACGCCGTCCCGTGGGTAGTAGCCCTTGACATCGGCGAGCGACACTCGCAGCGTGCTGTTGGCATCGGGATAGAAGGACTTGCCGCGCCATGTCTGTTGCGCTTCGATCCACCGAGGTCCGACGGCCAATCGACGACCGGCGCGCATACGTAATCGGGAGATGAAGTCGCTGCGTTCCTTGAGCAGGCCGCGTGCGAAGACGACCAGGGGATCCGTGCTCGCTTCGACCGCTGCACGGCCGGCCTTGAGCAGGGCTAGCCGGGCCTGGCTATCGAACATGCGGGTTTCCTTGGAAATCCATTCGATCATTTCATTGGCGGTGATATCCGAGTCCGGGAGTACCTCGGAGCCGGTCAGTGCCTGGTCACTCGGTAGGTTACGAACTTCTTCCAGGAGGATGGCCAGCACCGGCTTCTGGATGGTCTCTAAATTTTTGGTCACATCCGGAGAAGCGATTCCGTCGAGCAGTGCTTGGGGGTAGCCGGGCCCGCGCCCATCCTCCGTGGTCTGCGCCTGCCGGGCGATCGTCATCACCGAGTCCAGAATCGGAGTGAACTGACCGGTCATCCTGGTCAGCAAGAATCGCAGGACGGTGTCTTTCTCCAGGGTTGAGCGCTCGTCGTGATCGATCTCCTTGAGATCTTCGAGTGCGGAGCCGTAGAGGCGTTGATGTTCGTTTGTCCGGCGTACCCAGCGAATGAACTGTTCTTCTTCCTGCAGTTTGCGGTCGACGACGGCGTTTCGGGCGAAGCCCCGGACCATGCCCAGAGCGTTCTTCTGGACATTCGCAAGGCTGCGGATCTGGCTGGAGAGTTCCAGCGCCAGCGTGGCATCTTTGCCAGTGACATCGCCAAGCACCTTGAGGATCTGGCTCAGAACCTCGTGGCGTTTGGGATACAGGACAGCCTCGCGGTCTTGTACCGCGATCGACGAAAGGTAACGTTCTGTCTGTCCTGGATAGCCGATGATGAGAACCAGATCGCCTTCTTGCACCCCTTTGGGAGAAATCCGCAGATAGTGCTCAGGCTCGAAGGGGACGTTGTCCTCGTGGTAGGAGCGTGGTGTCCCATCGGGTGCGACGTAGGCGCGGAAGAAGGAGAAGTCGCCCGAGTGCCGCGGCCATTCCCAGTTATCCGTCTCGCCGCCGAAGGAGGCGGTACTCGAAGGCGGGGCGTAGACGAGGCGGACATCCGTGATCTGGGTCCGGTAATAGAGATGGTACTCACGACCCTCGAAGAAGGATGCGACCGAACAACTGGTCATCGGGTCGCGGCGTCCGCTGACCGGATCCTTCTGGCCCTCGGTGACGATCTTGCTGATTTCGTACTGGGTGAGATTGTAGCGCTCGATCGGGCTTTTGGCCTTCGCTTGCACGGCGTGGATGCGCTGGGTCACGTCCTCGATGCGGCGCACCACTGCGACCTGCATGTTGGTGGAGAGTTCGCGGGCGAGGCGTTTGGCGACGAAGCCTTCCTTGAGATAGTTCTTCTCCAGCGTACTCAACTCATTGACCGCACCGTAGCCACAGTGGTGGTTGGTGACGATCAGTCCCTTGGGTGAGACGAATGAGGCGGTGCAGCCACCGATTTGAACGGCTGCGTTGAGGACGCCGCCATCTTCGGGATGCCAGAATTCGTCCTTGGTCATCTGCATGCCGCGAGCCTTGAGCGCATTCCAGTCCTTGGCTCGGAGTTGGAACGGCATCCACTGGCCCTCGTCGACGCTCGACGCGAGGACCATCACCGCGAGAAGGGGGAGGAACTTCATTTGGCGCATGGCGATAGGCTCGGCAGAGTTGAACGGCCTGCGTTTATACCCGCTCGAAGGGCGGTCGTCTCGTTCGAGTCGCTATGCTCTCGGCCATGTTGTTTTTTCGATGGGGTATGAGTTTGGGCGCGGTGGCTGTTGTGGTGGCCACTGTGGCGGCTCAGGGGTCCAGGACCGCGTCCAGGCCAACCCCGACACCGGCCGCTGCCCGCGCCGGCACGGCCGTCGAGTGGCGCCAAGGGCTTGCGCAGGCGAAGGCTGATAGCCGTGATCTCGCGAGACCGCTGTTCTGGTATCTGCCGACGATCAATGGCTCGCCGATGGACCGCAAGTCCGAGATTGATCGCTACATGATGGCAGGCCCATTCTCCAATCCCGATGTCGTCGGGTTGCTCAACACGAGATTCGTTCCAGTTCGCCATGTTCCGTCGAGGAAAGAGGGTCGTCAGCTGGAACTTGAGCCTCTTGGATTCATCGAACCGGGTTATCTGGTGATGTCTCCAGATGGTGAGGTTCTTGCTCGTTGCCATCAGTTGACCACGCTCCATCCCGCATGGTTCCTGTCACGTCTGGGCCGGTTGGTGGGAGCATCTCGCCCGCCGGCTCGAAGTGTCCCTGCGTTCTTGCGTGAGGCGTGGGCTGCTTTTTCGGGTGGCGATCATGAACTCGCGCAGGAGAGTTTGCGTGGACGGCCCGGCAATGAATCCTTGGCCGTGCGTGCGGAGGCTGGGTTTATCGAGGGAGCAATGTTGTTGCGCACGGGTCGATCCAGGGATGCGATTGCTCTGTGGCGGCGCGTGGCCGAGCGGTTTCCCGATGAACCCTATGCCTGGAAGTGCGCTGCCGAGGCCGAAGGGCACGGTCCTTTTATTCGTGGATTCGAGGTGTTCACGGCCTTGCCCGAGGCTGTCCTGAAGGCGGAGTCCGGAACCAGCGGGGCGCCAGCTGGTATCTACGACGAAGACGAACTCCGGGTGCGCAGCCGCACGTTCCTTCTCGGGATGATCTCTTCCGATGGCGGCTATCGCGACAGCTGGTACGACTTTGGTGGCGCAGATAGCCTGCCGAATGTCCATGTTGCGATCACTGCTTTGGTCGGGCGTGCCTTTCTGGAGGAGCGCGTGGTGATGGATGAGGAAGATCCGATGATTTCCCGGATCGACACTGTGCTCGAGCGCATCTTCGAGTTTGTCACCGACGATCGATTCATCAATCCTCAAGATCGTGACGAGATTGTTTGGGCGCAGATCTACCGCATTCGTTTCCTGCTCCGCTGGCAGGAACTCCGCGAAAACTCCGAGGCTGAGGTGGCTTTGCTGCGGTCGGTTCGGGCGCTCGAGAAGTTGCAGCCAGCGCCGGGCGCCTGGTTCCATGAGTATCCCAACCCCTTCGTGACCGCGTCTGCTCTGGTCGCACTGCGGTTGGCGGATGATGCTGGAGTGGCCGTGGATCGCGGGAAGGTCGATCTCGGTTTGAAAGCTCTCTTGCAGTGCAGGGCAAGAAGCGGAGCCTTCAGTTATGGGTATTCGCGACGAGGCGCGCGCGGCGTGTCCTTGCGAGCGGCTGCCGGAAGGATGCCCTTGTGCGAGCTCGCCCTGTCGATGTGGCATGGGGATGGCGACAAGAAACTGGTGGGAGCTCTGGAGACGGCCTTCGCTGCTCACGACGAACTCGAGCACGTGCGCAAGTATGACGATCACGCCAGCGATCTGGCCACCGGCGGATTTTTCTTCTGGTACGATCTGCATGGCCGGACCGAGGCTTTGCTTGCCGTGCGAGATTCCCGAGTGCGTCAAACGATGATCGATCGTCAACGAGATCTGATCCTGTCGATTCCCGAGATCGACGGCTGTTTCGTGGATTCGCACGAACTGGGTCGGGTGTATGGGACCGCGATGGCGCTGATCTGTCTGGCCCGGTTGCGGGCATGATCAGGACCTGTTGATGCAGGCAATCCCTCACCGCAGTAAGGGAGGGGGAAACTGCATGTGCACCAGGGGTGGATCTGCGCCTGTCACATCGATGGTGCCGACAGTCCCTGTCTGCAGGACTTCGATACCCTGGTGCTGCGCGATGATGGCCTGGACTGTTCTCGATTCTCCGTCACGGTTGGAGACCAGAGCGAGATCGGGTTGCACGAAATCGAGGAGTTCTGCCGCGTGGGTATTGGAGCGGCCATGATGGGGCAAGACCAGGAGGTCAGCCTCGCCGGCATCCGGCCGCTGCAGCCAGGCGGCGACGCCCGCCTCGAGGGGATCACCGGGTACGAGTGCAACGAAACTCCCCAGTTCGAGCCGCACCCACAGGCTGTGATCATTATCGTTGTTCGTTATCGACGAGGGAGGCACAAGAGGAAGGGTGATCGATACGTCCGCTCCGATATCGATGCGGTCACCCGCATCGAGAAGATCGACCTCGACACCGTGACTGCGCAATTGCTGGATCGTATCTCGGCCGGCCATTCGTGCGGGTGCTACAGCTCGGAGGATGGAGACGTTCTGGAGCAATCGGTGGATGCCGCCGACATGATCGTGGTCGCCGTGTGTGAGAATCAAAAGATCGATGCTTCGCGCCGGCAGGAGAGCATCGCGGACGGCACGTGCTGCGCGCTGCGCCTGGCCGAGGCTCCCGCAGTCGATCAATACCGATCGGCCATCGCGCAAGGTGGTCAGGCAAGCTTGGCCATGCCCAACGGCCAGGAGTTTGAGGCCCGGAGATGGCGATGGCGGGGGCAGGAAGTGTGGCAATGACATGGCGGCACAGAGCAGCGCGACTCCACGGCGGTTTGGTCGATATGTCAGGCAGAGCAGGCCGAAGAGACCGAAGGCCAGGAGAAGACTCGAGGACGGCAGGCTGTTGGCCCGGATCGGTGCCATCGGCAAGAGAGCGATTGCACGCACCGCCTCGCAGTAGCCGCAAGTGAGGCCGGTGAGAGTGGGGGTCAGCAGGATGGCGAGTCCGGAGATCACCATTCCCAGGGTCGAAAGAGTCAGCCCGAGGGCCAGCATCAAAGCCACGAGCGGAGCCAGTAAAGGAGTCGCGAAAATGGTCCAGGGCGCGATCTGGCCGAAGTACAAAAGCGTCAAGGGCGCGGTCGTCAAGGTTGCCCAGCAGGAAGCAAGGAATGGTGTGAGCAGCCAGCGCCGATGCCAGGTCTCGGATCGAAAAGCACCCGACAAGACCAGGCCGATGACCGCGGCATAACTCAGGCAGAAGCTGGCACTGAACAGGTCTCGGGGAACGAAGAGGGCGGTCAGGAGTGCGGGTAAGGCGAGTGCTGTGGTCGCGGTCACCCGGCGACCGCGAGCGGCGGCGGCGAGCACGATGATGAAGGCCATGACCGCACGGAAGACGGGCGGTTCCATGCCGGTGATCGCACCGTAGAGAAGGAGGAAGGCCGCGCAGAGTCGTCGATACCATCGCGAGGCCAGGGGCGAGCGGCCCAGTAGAGATGTGTAGAGGAGCCCCAGCATCCAGCCGAGCATGCTGGCGTGGGCTCCCGATACAGCCAGAAGATGGGCGAGTCCGGTCGCGCGATGAGCGTTCTGTAGATCTTCGGGCATGGGCGGCCCATCGCCCAGCACCAGATGGCACAGGAGGGTGCCGGCTTCGCCGTCGATGCAATCGAGGATCGAGGCTTCGAGCGTGATCCGACAGGCTTCGACAAGGCGGGTGAGGGATGGAGGGCCCGTGATCCTTGTGAGGGCACCGCGAGCGGTTTCGATGATCGGTGGCCGGCCATGGCGTTGTCGGTTCGATTGTTCGGTGAGGCGGGCCGGGCCACGCAGGGTGTCGCCCGGCAGGACATCGATCCTTCCCTCGACCACGCACAAGAATTCGCCGGCGTCGTTGGCCAGTCGCAAGATGGTCTGGTTCCGTCCAGGGTCGTGGCGCTGACCGGGCAAGACGCTTGCATCGATCCAGACGGGGCCGGGTCTGGGCGACAGGATGCTTGGTTCAGGCAGGCTCACGGCGCCGAGGGCTGCCGGGACAGCCAGCAGCCAGCTTCCTGTTTTTTTGCGCCACAGACTCCCGCTGATGGCTGCCAGACTGCAGGCCACGGCCGCCAGAAGCCCGAACTCGCGAGACAGGAGTGCTGCTGTACAGGCGCAGGCCGTCGCCATCATCAGAGCCGATGGCTCCCGCAGGCCACGAGGCCTCTCGATCGCAAAGATCTCCACCCCCGAGCAGTGGCCATGCCCGCATGCCGGTTACCAGATCGAGGTCATCCTGGATGGAGGGCGGTTTCGACGCAGTTGTCGAGGCCTCGTTCCATTACCATGCCCGGCCATGGTCCGAGTCCTTTACCCGGGAAGCTTCGATCCGCCCACCAGTGGGCATGTCGATCTCGTCGAGCGTGCCCTCAACCTTTTCGAGGAGGTCACCGTTGCGGTCGCTGCCAATGCGGCCAAGCAACCTCTGTTCTCGGTCGAGGAACGCTGTGATCTGTTGGCCGAGGTCTTGCCGCGAGATCCCAGGCTCAAGATCACCTCTTTCAGTGGTCTGGTGGTGGATTACTGCCGGACAGGGGACTTCGGCGCGATCTTGCGGGGGTTGCGCACGGTTTCGGACTTCGAATACGAGTACCAGATGGCTCTGACCAATCGCCACATGGATGATCGTGTCGAGACGGTTTTCGTCATGCCGAGCGCGCGTTATTCCTATGTTTCCTCGTCACTGATCAAGGACATTGTCCGGCATGGTGGTCCGGTCAGTGATTTCTTGCCGGAGATTGTCGAGCAACGCATTCGTGCGCGCATGGAAGAACGCGCTGGAGATTGACCGATGATCACGAAGCAACTACTTCTTCTTCTTCCCTTTCTGGCGTCGGGCTGCATCCTGGCGATCGGGAATGATGGGGGCTATTCCGAGCATGAAAAAGGAGACCTCGTGAGACTCGAAGCAATCCATACCGATGACGCACCTGCCGCGATCGGCCCCTACAGCCAGGCCGTGGTGGCCGGTGATATCGTGTTTTGCTCGGGGCAGATCGCGCTGGATCCGAAGTCTGGTGAAATCGTTGGTGCCACCGCGGCGGAACAGACACGGCAGGTCCTGCAAAATCTCGCGCAGGTGGTTGCAGCAGCAGGTTCCAGTATGGATCAGGTGGTTCGCACGACGATCTTCCTCGCCGACATGGGTGACTATCCGAGTGTCAACGAGGTCTACGCCGAGTTCTTCCAGGAGTTGAAGCCGGCGCGTGCCTGCGTGGCCGTCAAGACCCTGCCCAAGAACGTGCTCGTCGAGATCGACTGTATCGCTACCAGGTGAAGCCACCACGCCAGCGGATCGGTCGCCACCTGACGGCGGTCGTGGTGACATTGCTGGTGATCTTGTTGCCGGCGCTGGTCGGCGGCAGCGGCATCGATGCCGTTCCACATCCGGCAGAGCGGGCGGCACTCGGCCTGGACGGAGAAGGCGTTGGCGCGGTCAGCCTGCCGGCGCAGGCTTTCTATCAGATCTTTGCACCTCTCGAAGAAGTGCGTGCTCGGCCCCGAGAAGTTCTGCCCGGGGCCCGGCTTGCCAGTCTCGTCATTCTGATGGCGGCGACAGGTTTGTTTTACCTGGCTCTGGTCGTCGTCAGGGGACGTGTCACGGCCCTCGCGTCTTGCCTGGCCCTGGCCTTTTTGCCTCCGATTGCTCACGAGGGATACGTTTTGCGGCCCGAACTCCCGTCACAACTGTTCAGCCTGTTCGGGCTCCTGCTGTCCGTCAGCTTGCCGGTGATGGCGCGCCCGCGTCCGGGAGTTTCGGTGGTTTGGCGTCACTGCTCGGTGATCGCGGTGGTCGTGTTCGCAAGCGTGCTGTTCGGTCTCGCCACTGCCTGTCAGCCTCGATCGGGCTTTCTGCTGCTCCTGCCCGGAGGCTGTCTGGCTCTCTTGACGGGGACTGTGTTGCTCGCCTATCCGCGATGGGTTCGTCGACGAGGGTGGCTGCGATTGCCGGTCCATGCTGGATCGCGACGGCTTCTGCTGTGGCTTTCGTTCAGCCTCGTTGCCATGACCGCGACTTTTTTGATGCTGGAGAAGGGAGTCGAGGGTGATGTGCAGAAACTCGTTCCGAGCATCTCCTCCGTGAGTATCCTCCCACCGTTCTTGCCGTTGGCGATCGTGATGGCTGGTTTGGCCGGGATTGGTTTGCTGACGATGTCAATCGGAGTGGGGGCCAAGATCAGCAGGCAAAGGCGGATCACTTCCGATGCAGTCCTGCTCGTTTACGTCGCAGCCATGCTCTCGCAGGCCGCGTTTGCTCCGGCAGGGATCGATGCTTTGGCGGGAGCCTTTGCCCTTGCTGTTCTGGTGGGCGATGGCGGTGTCCTTCTCCTGAGGTCGGCGCTGGTGTTTCATGTTGCGCGCCATTCCTAGTCGGCGTTTGCTGCGGACCGGTCGCTGGAGGTTCAGTTCACGGCAATCAGCATTCCGAAGGCGTCCGGGAGTTTCTGCTCGCGCATCAACCGGTCTTCTTCGCGGAACAAGGTCATCAACAAGTGGTTGTGTTCCCAGTTGTCAGGGTGAAAGGTGTCGAGCTGATAGCTGAGGACCGGCTGGAGGAGGCTGCAACCCGCGCCGCGATAGGACTCGATCTGCAGCTCGGAGCTTTCGCAGGTGGCGACGATTTCCTCGGATCGCACGGCTTCGGAAGGATCTATGGAGATGAGTTCATCGAGATCGACCGGCACGATGCTCGTGTGGTGGACCTTGTGCTGTTCGGGCAGGATCTCGTTGAGTATCCGATTGCCATGCTCGATCTGTAACGAGGTCCACTGGAATCGATTGGGTCCGATGTACTCCTGCGCAATGACCGCTCCGCCAGGGTTCAGACCGTGGCAGCATTGCTGCCAGAAGTTCTCGAGTTCCTCGATATGGTGTATCGCGCCGAGGCCGAGGATCACGTCGAAGGAATCTGCGTCCAGCGCCAAGGCGTTGAAGTTGCCGGTTTCCAGAGTCAGGTTGGAGACTCCCTCTTGCGCGGCTTCTTTCCGGGCTCGTTCGAGGGTCTTGCGAGCGATGTCGATTCCGAGAAAGTGGCGGTCGGGCAGTGCTTGCGCGATGGCTATTTCCTTGGCTGCGGTCCCGCAGCCGACGGAGAGGACGTGGGAACCTGGCCGGGTGCGTCTCGCAATCTCGTCGATGGCGACATCCATGTGTGAGCGCATTTCGCCGAAGGCGCGCAGCGAGATGTAAGCTTCGATCAAGGGGTGGTCGAGGAAGGAGTCCAGCGCGTCGGCGCCGTGGCTCTCATCCCAGAACTCGGCGGCTCGTTTGCGTTGTTCTTGCCGGTCGTCGGTCATTCGTCGGTTTCTTCCCTGGATTCGATGATGCCACGGTGGCGCAGCGCCAAGCGCTCGCGTGCTTCGAAACGGCGATACTCATGTTCGAGATGTCCCTCGACATCGAAGCGGTCGATACTGCTCGGGGGGCCTTCCTTGACGACTTCCTGGTAGAGATTTTCGAGGAAGTCGACATTGTCCTCGAACTGACCAGGCGGCTGACAGGCTTCGCGCATCGCCGAAAGGCGAGTGGGGTCATCGAGCAGAGCATCCAGTCGGCTTGCGAGGCCTTGCACATCGGTGGGAGAGAAGGACTCACCGCTTCCGCCGATGCGTTCGGGGTAGGCTCCAAGATCCGAGACCAGTGTGGGCCAGCCAAGCATTTGCGCCTCGTCGAGAACGAAACCGTAGGTCTCGCTCGCTTTCGATGGGAAGATTGCGAGATGACACTCCAGTGATTCGAGATCCGAAGATTCGAAGGCTCCGTGCCGGGTCACGGCGAGGCCGCGTGCGAGTTCGTCGAGCCGCGTGCTGAATTCGGCGTCGGAGCAATCTCCGAAGATGTCGAGGGTGACATCATCACGGTGACGCATCCTCGCGATCGCCTCCAGGAGGAGATCCGAGCCCTTGTAGGGGGCTTGGTGCCCCCAGGTGGCCAGGCGCAGGGGTGGTGGTGGTGATGGCTGCGGGGCATGCGAAAGTTTGTGCCAGGAGCGGAACGGATGACTCAGAAAGCGAGAGTCATCGATGCCGGTTGCCTGCGCCAGGGAGCGGCCGTGGGAGCCCGACAGGACGAGCACTCGATTGGCGAGTTCGAATTCATTGATGAAGTCGTCGCGATAGAGTTGAAGGCCGCGCGCCAGTTCATCTTCTCCCCACCAGAAATCAGCTGCGAGGCATCGATTGCATGTCGTGGGGAGGATGGGGTCTGTGCAGAAACTGTGGTCGGGAAGAAGCCGAAAGGCAGTCGGACAGGTCGAGAAGAAGTCATGCAGCGTGGCGATCGCGGGGATGCCGAGACGGTTGACCTGGCGGATGAGGTCGCGGCTGAGCCGGAACCAATGCTGAACATGAACGATATCGGGTCGTTCGGTTTCGATGATCTCGGCAAAACGTTTGGAGACGCCGGGATGCCAGCTCTTGTCCCAGCGCTCGAAGTAGATGTCATCGCGGTGAAGTCTGAGCACGCGGAACCCATGCGAGTGATCGTCTTCGATGTCGATCTCAGAGCGCATCTCCAGGGTTCCTGCGATGACAACCAGTTCATGGCCTCGCTCGGTGAGGTGCTGGCACAGCGCCTGCGTGTATCGTTCGGTTCCGCCAGAGGCCAGTTCGGGGGGAAAGCCATGGACGACCTGGGCAATCTTCACCGCTTCAGCGCCGCCTCGATCGCCTCCTTCATTTCCTGAATTCCTCGCGGATTGGCCGGGAACAGGTTCATCGCCGCGATCTTGCCATCTCGGCCTATCAACAGCAGGTGCGGAATTGCTTCCACGTTGTAGCGTAGCGCGGCTTCGGACATCCAGCCGTTGCCGCCGAACACCTGACGCCAGCGGATCTTCTTGTCCGCAATGGCCTTGTTCATCTCCTTGAGATTCTCGTCGAGGGAGATGCCGAGGATATCGAAGCCTTGTTCGTGGTAGTCCTCGTACATCTGGTCGAGGGTGGGGGTGACTCTCATGCATGGCAGGCACCAGGCCGCCCAGAAATCGATCAGCACGACACGCCCCTTGTAATGGTCGATGCCGAATTCCTTGCCGGTTGTGTCCGTCATCTTCATGGGGGTGGCGACCGAGCCGATCTTGAAGTTGCGCGCCTTGATTCGGTCGGCGGCTATTCCACCCCAGTGAGTGTTTGGAAATGTCTTGGCCAGCGCTTCGAGAGCCTTGTCGTAACTATGTTCGGGAAGGTCTTCGCGATCACGGTTTGCATCTGCTGCGAGCCACTCGACATGCGCACGATCCTCGTCGTTGGTGGCAGCTTGCCGACAGGTTTCTATCAAGTGTTCACCCTTTTCAGTTTCGATGAGCACGGTGAGCAGCAGACGAGCCATCATCATCTGGTCTTCGAGAGATTCCTTTTTCGAAACAGCGGTATCGATCCACGTCTGCTTGATCTTTGTCAGCCCCATCTGACCGGCGAGTTGGGCGGCAGTCAGCAAGAGGAACCCGGGCGCGGCATCGGCATCGAAACTGTGGAGAACCTGCTTTGCCTCTTCATCCTTGGAGAGGTTGAGGTAGACGTCGATGAGCATGATTCGAGCATTGAACTGATCGAGGCCTTCAGCTTCGTGTTCGATGAAACTGGTGAGTTCCGTGGCGAGTTCCGTGGCGAGCTTGCTCAGTCCGTCACGATTCCCGCCGGATCGAAAGATCTCTTGCTGGCGTTGGCGGAATTCGGAGTCGATGGTCGCCAGAGTTCGTTTGGGAGGAACGGTCTGGGCGGCGACCGTAAACGAGAGGAGGATCGTCGCGGCGAGGAGTTTCATCGGGTTCTCATACGAGGTGGCGAGATAAAAGCTCCAGCCTAAACCGCCGGGTCGCCTTGTCGAAACGATTCCGAGAGGCCTGTCGGAGGTCTGTTGCGGTCGAATCAGCCATCCCGAGGGATGCTGGTTGTCTGCGGATGAGGTGAAAGCCCTTCTTCTCGGGCTTTCCTGGCGGTTTCATGAGTGGCCGAGACTCGCTGATGTCGCCTTCGATCCTGTCATTGACCAATTTTAGGGTTCGCCGCCCGCAAACGGGTTTCACGGTCCGGTTGCCTGACCTCGACCTCGAGGCCGGTGCCGCCGCTGCCTTGCTGGGGCCTTCGGGTTGCGGCAAGACAACTCTGCTCCTCGCTTCTTTGGGGCTTGCTCCGGGCAAGGTCGAGTGCGAGGGGGATGTGATCTTCGATGGCCGGCCCTTGCCCGGAGTTCAAACCGAGGCATGGCGGCACCTTCTCTTCAGGGATGTCGTGGTCATTCTCCAGGATGCGCGAGCTTCGCTCGATCCCGTCAAACCTCTCCTGGCACAGATCCGTGATGCCACAGGTGCTGATGATGCAGCCATTGTTGATGCTCTCGGTGATCTGGGAGTCTCGGAGGCGGCATCTCTGGTGCGTCGTTACCCGCATGAAGTTTCCGGTGGCCAGGCGCAGCGCATCCTTCTCAGCGTGGCATTGTTGCGTCGACCGCGACTGGTTGTTGCCGATGAGCCTGCAGCGAGTCTGGATCGTGCGAGCCGTCACGATCTGGTTCGGTGTCTGGACCTGTTGCGGGAGCGAACGGGCACGGCCTTGCTGATTGCGACGCATGACCATGATCTGGTCCAGGAAGTGAATGCCTGCAACTGGATGCACCGAGGTGGGACTTTCGAGCGCGGTGATCCCGAGCAATTGCCCTGGCCAGTGTCAGGGGCGGGCGAGCCGGATGAGGAGGTCGTGATCGATTGCCAGGGGTTGGGTTTGCGCAGAGGAGGTCGCAGGATTCTTGAGGGGGTGAACCTTCGTTTACGCCGCGGTGAGATCCTGGCTCTGGTCGGGCCATCTGGCTCGGGCAAGACGAGCCTGGCCATGCTACTCGCTCGGCACCAGCGACCGAGCACGGGGAAGTTGTCGTCATCGATTCCTGAGCATGGTGTGCAGATGCTCTTTCAGGATGCTCGGGGATCGATAACTCCGGGCCGAACGGTCGCCTCTCTGCTGCGTGAGACTGCTTGCGCGGATTTTGATCCGCTCGATGAGGCCGGTTTGCTCGGGCTTTCGCCGGAACTCCTGGATCGGCCCCCCGAGGAGCTTTCCGGGGGTGAACTCCGGCGCGCGGCCCTCTTGCGGGCGCTCTCGGTGGGCCCCGAGGTATTGATTCTCGATGAGCCGACTGCTTCTCTGGATCGCCCGACCGCCGTGCCGGTCATCGAGATGTTGATGGGAGTTCGTCGTCGTCGGGCCATGACGTTTGTGTTGATCACTCACGATCACGAACTTGCGAGGGCTGTCGCGCATCGTGTGGTGAATATGGAGAATGGCAGATTGTGCGATTGATCACGCTACTCGGTGTTGCAGTTCTTCATTCCGCAGTCGTCGCCCAGGTGCCGGCTGACGAGACCGGTTTGGGCTTTCGCCTCTTCGAGAACGGTCTCAGTTATCGCTGTGTCCATGTCCCCAAGAGCAGAGGGGTTTGCTACGTGCTGGCGATCCGGGTCGGTGCTGATCATGACCCGAAAGGACAGACAGGGTTGGCGGAGGCGGTGGCGGAACTTCTTCGTTCGACCCAGGCGGAGCTGCCCGAGGCCGAGCGCTTTGCGGTCAGTGTTCGTGGCGGAATCACGCTGGTCTCAGCGGTACTTGACAAGGGGCAAGCTCTCGCCGGCCTCGACCGGTTTGCAGCCTTGCTGGGCGGCATGAAAGAGATGGTCAGTGAGGACGTTGCCGCCAAGGCTATCGGCAAGGCCGCTCTCTATGCGGATGATCTGGCCAACATCTACCCGGGTCCGATCCTCTATCTCATGGCCAAGCAGGATCTTCTTCGCGGTACCCCCGCTGGTCGACAGAGTGTAGGCATCTCCAAGGAGATGATCGCGCTCAAGAGTGTGGTCGTTATCGATCGACTGCAACGTTTCTTCCGTCCTCGCAATGCCGTCTTCGTTGCGATGGGGGGGATGGCCGAGAAGGAATGGCGCCAAGCTCTGGAGTCGAAACTCGGATCCCTGTCGGCGGGTCCAGATCCCACGCCGGCAGCGGTGGTGGTGACTGGCGATGGTGATCCTGTCCGCAAGCGTGAACACGCCCGCGTCAATGCGGCCTTCGTTTCCGCGGCCTTGCCCGCGCCTGCGTCCGACGACAATGATTATTTGTCTTTCCTGGTGGCGATGACGGCGTTGCAAACCCGTGCCGTATCGGCCTTCTGGCAGCCGCGCGGGCGTGAGGCGGCGGCGCGCTTTCCTCCCTTTTTCTACAACTTCATTGCCG
Organism: uncultured candidatus Brocadiaceae bacterium; assembly: GCA_964542765.1. Taxonomy (GTDB): domain Bacteria; phylum Planctomycetota; class UBA1135; order UBA1135; family UBA2386; genus CAZIVO01. The sequence continues at coordinate 17,398 of CAZIVO010000064.1, forward strand.
GCAGCCAGGTTGTTTTGGTGAACCGGCGAGGTCCGGATGGTGCTCCTGCGGCGACCACGCAGACCGAACTCGAGGAGTTCTTCGGGCGTTTGCGGATGCGGGGTGTGACCCAGATGGAGATCGCTCGTGCGGCTGCTGCTACTGCCATGCGCGTGAAGATGCCCCCCTACGAATCCAGAGCTCTGCAGGCGATGGCTCGCAAGGAGGCTCTCTTTCCACCGGCGTTGACGCTGGTGATGGGTCGCTTGCTCGGCTGGTCGGCTGATCTTCCCGATCGCATCGGCGCTTTGGCGGTGATCGATGTTCGCAGGGTGTTGGCCGAGGCGATCGCTCCTGACAGGTTGCGCTTCTATCACCTGGTGCCTGATCCCGATAAGTCGTCGACAACTGACAAGTGAGATGAAGCCGGACCCCGGTCCCTTCCGATGAAGGAACCAGGCCATGGGTTTCATCAATCTCACTGACAAGACGATCAACGCCAAGCTCGTGTATTACGGGGTCGGCGTCGGTGGCAAGACCACCAGTCTGCAAGCGGTCCATGGAGTTGTCTGTCCTCGCAACGAGACCAATCTGGTTTCGATCAAGACGGAGCAGGACGCGACGTTGATGTTCGACTTCTTGCCGATCAATCTCGGGCAGGTCGAGGGCTTCAAGATTCGTATTCAGGGCTACACCGTTCCGGGGCAGCCCAAATACAAGCGGATGCGCAAGCACGTCCTGCAGGGTGCTGACGCCATCGTCTTCGTGGTCGATTCGCAGGCGAGTCGCGTGGAAGAAAATATCGAAGCTCTCGAGAGCTTGCGTGAGAATCTGCGCGCGAATGGCATTGATCCCGAGACGATTCCGATCGTGCTCCAGCACAACAAGCGAGACCTTGGCGATGTGCTGCCCGAGGCGGAGTTGAACCGGCTTTTCCAGTGGCGCGATGACATCGCTTCCTTTCCGAGCGTCGCCACCGAGAATCAGGGGGTCTTCGAGACCTTTGTCCACACGATGGGCATGCTGATCCAGGCGAAGATCGGTCAGTACGGGCTCGACCGCCGCGGTGTCGAAGCATCGTCCGTGGCAGAGGGTGTCCGCGCCAAACTTTGGGATATCTATGATCAGTACAGGGGGATGATCGCGACCGAGCCTGATCGCATGATCGAGTTGACCGTTCCCGAATCCGCCGAAGCTGACGAGCCGAGCAGTTCACGGTCTGAGATTTTTGCTGACGACGATCTGAAGATCGACCTCGGGGCTGACGAATCCGGTGTCCATGAGTCCGGGGAAGTGTCAGAGCCGATCGAGGATGCTGGCTTGCTGGAGCAGACGATTGACTCCAACGTCCAGCTCGCCGAACAGTTCGGTGCTCTGGACGAATATCGCAATCTTCTCGAGCGCAAGAACACTGAACTCGTACACATCGCGCAGAATACGGTTCACGATCTGAACCGCCCTCTGGCGGCAATCAGCCTCTTGCTATCGTCGATGGAGAAAGGATACCTCGGCGATCTCAATCAGAGCATGCGAGCGGGTGTTGAAAATGGCATCGAAGCGGTCGCGATGATGAGCCGGTTGATCGGTGATCTGATCGACAGTTCTCGTCTGGACTTTCAAGGAGTCGAGTTCGAGTTCGGATCGGTGGATATCTCGGAAGTCATCGAAGATGTCCTTGGGACCTTGCGATACGAGATCGAAGAAAACAGCATTCGTATGCAGGTGGAATCCTTGCCCTCGATCCTGGGAGATGAATGGATGCTGAAGAGGTTGTTCTTGAACCTTTTGGGCAATGCGGTTCTCTACTCGGACCCGGGCGTGGATTCGGTGATCCGTGTCCATAGCTACGAAGAGGAAGATCGGTCGGTCTTCGTGATCGAGGACAATGGCATCGGCATCCCTGAGCAGGATCTACCGAGATTGTTTCGACGTTTCGAGCGCGGCAGCAACACCGCCGGCGTGAGTGGTTCGGGACTGGGCCTCCACATCGTCAAGGAGGTCGTTGCCGGCCATGGCGGCACGGTCTGGGTGGAATCGACCGAGGGGGTGGGCAGCCGGTTCATGGTCGGTATCCCGCGCCAGCCGGTGCAAGCGCCCCATTCGAGTGTCAGCGAGACGGCTGAGATTGCCGATCTCTGAAGGCTGAGCCAGGCCGTCCACCGATCCGGGATCGTGGTTCACATAGGAGTTCTCGGTGTTGTCGGATGCTGTCGTGAAATGCTGTTAGGATACAGGCTGGTGAAGGACGGTCTGACCATGAACAAGGCATTGCGACCTCTGCTGCTCGGCGCTTTTCTGGCATCGGCGGCGATAGCTCAGGATTACCCGACGGGAGCTCGGGATCTCACCTTGCCCAACACGACCGGCAGCGGCTCATCTCAACTGAAAGTGCGTGTGCACTATCCGGCGACGACGAACGGTTGGCGAACACCGTTGCGGCCGCAAGCGGGTGGCTACCCGGTGTTGGTGTTTCTGCACGGCTTATCGATCACCGGTTTGATGTACGGGGATCTGGGCAGGCATTTCGCGAGCCGTGGCTACGTGATTGCGGTGGATATCACTGCGCGCCTCAACATGGATCTCCAGGCCAAGAACGGACATGCCCTCTACCCTGCGCTGGTGGCCGAGAACGCGCGCAAGGGAGCCTTCTTCGAAGGTAATCTCGATATGAAGCGGGCGGGACTCTTCGGTCACTCCATGGGTGGTGGCAATACCATTCGGATCCTGGCCTCGAATCCGGGCTACGCGGCGGGCTTTTGCTACGCGCCGTGGGACGGTTTCTCCAAGGACTACCCCGAGCGCTTTTCC
>CAZIVO010000065.1:0-19932 GCA_964542765.1 uncultured candidatus Brocadiaceae bacterium
CATAGGGGACCGTTGTGCCCATCCGAAAGATTGATCAAGATCACACTCGCTTTCGGGAGATCGTGCGGGGACGCATCAAGCGTGACCTGGAAAAATACGTAACCTCAGGCGAGATGGTTGGCCGGCAGGGGGATCAATTTGTAAGCATTCCTATCCCCCAGATCCGACTGCCGAAATTCAGGTTCGGCGAGAACCCGCAAGGTGGCATTGGCCAGGGTGAGGGTGATCCGGGCGAGACTGTCGATACGAAGTCCGAAGAGGGTGGTCAGGCTGGCGATAATGAAGGCCAGCACATCATCGAGGTGGATGTCTCTTTCGAGGAGTTGGCACGCATCCTCAGCGAAGAACTCGAGTTGCCGGATATTGAGCCAAAGGGTGCGAAGAACTTGACCGCTTCGGGAGGTCGTTTCTCAAGCATCTCCAGGGTGGGTCCGGCGAGTCTCCGTCACTTCAAGCGGACCTTTCGCGAAGCTCTGAAACGGGAAATCACGACAGGAACTTACGACCCTGAAAATCCACGGGTGGTGCCGGTGTCCGATGATGTTCGATACCGAGCGATCGCTCAGCGTGACATGCCGGTCGCCAGTGCGGCGATCATCTACATGATGGATGTCTCCGGAAGCATGGGGCGTGAGCAGAAGGAGGTCGTTCGCAACGAGGCGTTCTGGATCGATACGTGGCTGCGACACCAGTACAAGAACCTGGAGGTCAATTACATCGTGCATGATGCGGCCGCTCATCTCGTTGATCAGAAGACATTCTTCAGCTTGCGAGAGTCTGGTGGCACCAAAATCTCATCGGCCTATGAGCTATGTTCACGATTGATTCAGGAGCGTTATCCGACATCGGAGTGGAATATCTATCCTTTCCACTTCTCGGATGGCGACAACTGGTCGTCGCGCGATACAGAGCGCTGTGTCGAGCTTCTTCGGAATGCAATATTGCCCTCGGTCAATCAGTTCTGCTATGGCCAGGTGAAGAGTGCTTACGGGTCGGGGCAGTTCAAGAAGGATCTCGATAGAGCCTTCGATGCCAACGATGGCGTTGTGACGACCGATATATTGAATCGCGAGGGCATCCTTCCTTCGATCAAGGAATTCCTTGGGAAGGGGCGCTGAGCGGTGGGAAATCTGACTCCGGAACTAGAGAGCTTGCGCCGCAAGACGCTTGCTTTGGCTACTGATTACGGCCTGGATTTCTTCGATGTCATCTTCGAACTCGTGGACTATGACGAGTTGAACATGATTGCGGCGTATGGAGGGTTCCCGACGCGCTACCCGCATTGGCGATATGGCATGGATTACGAGCACATGTCCAAGAGTTATGCCTGGGGGTTGTCGAAGGTCTATGAGCTTGTGATCAACAATGACCCTTGCTACGCCTATCTGATGCGGTCGAACTCCATGACCGAGCAGAAGTTGGTCATGGCGCATGTGTATGGACACAGTGATTTCTTCAAGAACAACCTTTGGTTCTCCAAAACATCGCGAAAGATGATGGATGTTCTTGCGAACCACGGAGCACGTATTCGTCGCTTCATGGATCAGTATGGTGTGGAACGTGTGGAGAGCTTCATCGATACGGTGTTGTCACTGGATAATCTGATCGATGTCTATGCACCATTCATCAAGAGGGGGCGTGGCGATGGAGAGTTGTCCGGTGGTGGCGACCGAGAGGCTGGATCTTCGTTCAAGATCGAGGCCAAGGATTACATGGATCGCTATATCAACCCGCCTGAATACATCCGTGAGTGTAGAGAGAACGAAGAAGCACGCATTGCCGCGCTCGAGAACAGGTTTCCGGCAAACCCTGAACGAGACGTCTTGGGGTTCATGCTCCGTCACGCTGCATTGGAGGATTGGGAGCAAAGTGTCCTGTCGATGCTCAGGGAAGAGGCTTACTACTTTGCCCCGCAGGGCATGACCAAGATCATGAACGAGGGCTGGGCTGTCTACTGGCACTCGAAGTTCATGACCAGCCATCTCCTGGAAGCTTCGGAGGTGATCAGCTATGCGGATTCCCACTCGGGGGCCTTGTCTGCGGAGCCTGGCCAGATCAATCCATACAAGCTTGGCTTGGAACTGTTCCTGGATATCGAAGAACGTTGGGACAGGGGCAAATACGGTCCCGAATTCGAGAGATGTGAAGATGCTGAGCAACGTCGCAACTGGGATACTCGGGAGGGGAAGGGTCGCGAGAAGATTTTTCAGGTGCGAAAGGTCTACAATGACGTGACCTTCGTTGACGATTTCGTCGATGCTGATTTTGCCGAGAAGCAAAAACTATTCATCTATGGTTTCAACGAGGCCGAAGGCCGCTACGAGATCGTTGATCGAGACTACCGGAAGGTGAAAAGTCAGCTGCTCAATTCCTTGACCAACTTCGGGAATCCTGTCATCACGGTCGCTGATGGAAACTACATGAACAGAGGCGAGCTGTACCTCCATCACGATTGGATGGGTGCGGATCTCCAGTTCGAGCAGGCATTGAGGACGCTGGGCTTACTTCAGTCCATGTGGAAGCGTCCGGTTCACCTCGAGACTCGCGAGGCCGGCAAGCCTCGGCTTCTCAGTCACGATGGCAGTCAAGCGGAGATGAAGGAAATCTCCGGTTCATCCGAAGCGCCTGAACTCGTTGGCGTTGATGATGGGGGCCGGGACTGATACCGCTACATGATGACCAGGGCCCACGCGGTTTCTGTGTTGGAACCTGGATCGTCCTGATTGCGATTGCGCTGGCTCATTCTGCTCACTGGTATCTGGATGCCGATGCGGTCCATGTTCTGCATGGATTCGGTTTGCATCCCGAGGCGTTTTTGGCGACCTGTCACAAACTATCGGAGTCCGCGACTCTTGGTGATGTTTGGGGTGAGCTTGATTCGGTTGCTGGAACGATCATTGTCCCATTACTCGTGTATCCCTTGATTCATGCGGGTCCCTTGCATTGCCTTGTGAATTTACTGTTCCTTCACCTGTTCGGTAGCCGTTTGGAGTCGCGAGCATCGACCCTGCGGTTTTTGGTGTTCGTGGTGAGTTCAGGGTTGATAGCCGGTGTTGCCGAAGTGCTTCTGTCGCCTGCCAATGAGGTCGTGAGAGTGGGGGCCTCAGGAACGGTTGCGGCGATGCTGGGTGCGTATCTTTGCTGGTATCGCTCAGCGCGGGCAGTCTTTCTTGTGCCGCTGGTTGTGATTCCAGTCTTTGCACGGCTGCCAGTGGCCCTTGCCGGTGGCATGTGGATAGTGATGCAGATCGCCCCTGTTGCCAGGTTCCTGGGTGCGGGTGGTGCCGAGCCGATTTCGTGGTTGGCGATTGCGATGGGATTGTTGAGCGGATTCATCCTGGGGCCGCTCCTTTTGTTTCGCCACCGAAATTCCCGGTAGTGCTTCGCGCATTTTTCCGGTTATGGACTGTCCAGAGAGTTGATAGGTATCGAAGATTCAGCTTGTGGGACAGTTCGATCGGATCTGGATCTGGTACTTGTCGACCGTTTCGGTCCTCAGCCTTTTCTATGCCAGCGAAGCGGTAGGCGGACACCCCTACTGGTTTGTGGCTCTCCATCTGTTCTTGCTGGGTCTGCTGATGCTGCTGAAGGCGGTGGCTCGATGCGATCGCGATGCACGATGGTTGAGAGCCGGCTTCGCACTTCTCGGATTGGCGACAGTTTTTTCCAGCATAGGCTTCGTCTTGCCAGCCATTCACCCCGAGCCATACGAGTATGTTTGGGTTGACGTCGACAGGTTCTTGCTTGGGTTTGATCCGAGTGTCGCGCTGCAGAGCATCCTTTCTCCTTGGGTGACGGAGTTGCTCCAGTGGGCTTATGTCAGCTTCTACCTGATGCCCATTTCAGTGATCGTGTCGCTCATACATCGTCCAGGAGGAGCTTACGAGAAGGTCTTGTCGACAGTGGTGTTCTGCTTCTTGTTGAGTTTCCTCGGTTACTTCCTTTGGCCGACGTTGCCGCCTCGAGAATTTCTCTTCCATGCCGATCCTTTGCAGGGGGTCTTTCTTTTCGAGGGCATGCACTCCGCTGTCGACCAGTTGGAGTTCAATCGTTGGGATTGCTTTCCGAGCGGCCATGTCATGATCGGTTTGCTCAGCCTGGTGCTTGCCTGGCAGCATGTGCGACCGTTGTTCTGGGGTCTCATGCCCGTGGTGATGGTGATGATCGTGAGTACGATGGCTTTGCGATATCACTACGTGATAGATGTGATCAGCGGAGCTGTGGCCATGGTGATCGGACTCAGCATCTCTAACTATCTGATGCGAGATCTTCCTGTGGCGGCCGCCGGGCATGACTGACCGGATATCAGGTTCTTGCGGGCTTGGGAGGCGGCTTTCGTTGCATCAGGGCCGGGCGAGTGTGCCGGGGAGATGGAGGTGTGCGAGGGCGCTGGGGTGTGCTTGCGGCAGATTGCTCGGACCTGCTGAGATGGATTCGTTGGTTGAGGGCGTCGCGAAGGCTGGCGATGCCATGAGAGCCTATGTCTGCGTTGTTTGCGAGTAGGCCAGGGTCCATTGCCAGAAGATCACCTACCCGATGGAGTCCTTGATGATTCAGCGCACGTAGAAAGCCTTTGTCGATATCGAGTTTGTCGAGAGGGTCGTCAAGGATGCGTTTCGGGAGCAGGGACATGCCCGCTCCTTGTTTGATTGTCGCCAACTGGGCGACGATGTGGCGATAGGTCCCATCCCCAAATCCTGCTACGGTGGAAAATTTATCTTTGGGCGTGCTGAGAAACTGTCCGACAGTCTCTATTTTGAGTTGTGTGAATGCTCTTCTGGCACGTGGATTTTTGACCAGATCGTGAAGGCGTACAGCGAGGGGATTTCCACCCGGGCCGCTGTCAGTTGGCTCCAGGTTCCTCATGAACGCAGTGACCCGGTCACATATCTTCTTGTAGGTGAGCTTGCCGCAGTTAGGAAGGGCGAGGAAGCTTTGTCGTCGCGCGGCCAAAAAGTCGCCGATGGTATGAATGCGAAGTTGTTCACATCCACGCTGCCCACGAGGAGTTAGCTCGAGTTCAGCAATCGGAAAGGCGAATCTTGGGTCCTGCCCGGTCATTGCTATCACCTTTGGGGTTGGATGGAGCGGAAGACGGGAAGAGCTTCATCCTGCTCCAGCGATGTGGTGATGACGTTCTCGCTGGTGTGTCGCGAGAGGAGTTCGATGCCCATCCCACTTTCGATCAGCGCATGCGCGGCCTTGATGGAGATGCTACTTGACGTGCTCTCCTGCAAGATCGTCAGCAGTGGTGTGCGGGCCTCAACGGTAGGCAGGCGTCTGAGCAGGCGAACGGCCCGGTCTTGACCATTGTGGTCAGATGGAAGGTGGGATGTTACCCGTTGGACTGCTGCTGCCGCGCCAAGTGTCGGGATGGTGGCGAGGATCATACCCTGCATGGGTCGGTCTTTGCCGTTCAGATAGCGCGGGACGATGACATCGAGAGCTTCTTCGAGCTTGAGGCGACTTACTGCCATGAGCATGCTCGGTGCCACGTCGGAGCGGTTGTCGAGGCGATCGCGAAGTTCAGCGACCATCTTTGCTCGATCTGTTGCTCCTGCGCTTGCGAGGCGTGGTTGTAGTGGCAGCGCCAAGGCACTGTCTCGTCGAACCCGGGTACTTGCGGAAGATAATCCGTTCGTCAGCAAGCGTATACGGCCAGTCGGGTCGCTCGTTCTCGTCAGGGCGAGGACTTGTTCTTCGAGGCCAGGCTCGAGGCGTACCAGACTTCTCGAAGCGCCTGCTGTCAGGCTTCCATCGGCGAGGAAGGCGAGGAGGCCGATGCCGGGAATCAAACCGTTGAGGGCTTGCCCACAACCGCGACCGTTTCTCTCTACGAGTTCTATTCGCTCAGCTGGGTCTCCCTTGATGACCATTTGGACGAGGAAGGTGACGCGACGGAGGCTGTTCGTGTCGAGGCTGGATCGGATGACCTTCACGCGTGCGATGGTGTCTGATTTATTGATCAGCCGGTCGAGTGTGCTGGCCGCATCCTGTGCGAGGGCTGAGGTTGCGAGAGACAGAGCTATGATGATGTTCTTCATGACAGGTTTTCCTTCCAGCCTCACTTCAGGATCAGCCGTTGGCGTAGATATGCGAGATTCAGGTCGCGGAACGAGAAGTTGAGAGTGATGAGTGATGAGTAGCCGACTGCGGATGCCATCACATCGGTCGGGGAAGCCAGTTCGTTATGGAGGGTGCCATCCCCGTGCAATCCCTGGGGATTGCTGCCTGCTGGCGTCAGTCCGACCGAGTGCCCGATTTCATGGGCAAGGATGGTGCCGATGGCTGTGGCCCAGTCATCGGCGGCGGTGAATACACTGTTGTAGCGAGCTTTTTCCTCGGAGGATGCTGAGTTGTAATCGAAGCCCTTTGCCAGCACGGTTCCGTCGAGAGTGTGTTGACCGGCAGGAGTGCCGCCCATGTGGGGGGAGAGGGCTAGGAACTTGGAAGCGAAGGCCGTCACGTAGGTCGGGTAGACCTGGAGATGGATGTCGGCCTCGAAGAGGAAGAGTTCGCCGGGAAACACTCCGAGTCCGGGGTTGGTCCCGGTGTCATTGGTCTCGGGATTGCTGTTGTGAGAGTCAAACCAGGCACGGCCGAGGACTCCGGTGGAATTTTGGCCATAGGTTCTGTTGTCCGAGCCTTCGGGATCGAGGCCGCCACAGGCAATTTTCATGTAGATGCCGGCGAGGGGTTTCTGATCGGTGAGGATCATCGCCACCGAGTCGTCGCCCCGGCTGCTACCGTTGTGGTTTCGCTGAAGCAATTTGTGGGCCTGGCCGATGATCCCGGCCCGCAGGATTGCGTTCATCCGGGCATTGGTGGAAGAGGGGTTTCCCGCGGTGATGAGCCCTAGAGCGAGCAGATCTTCTTCGAAATCATTGACCCCATCATTGTCTCGATCGAGGTCAAACCGTGTCCAGACGACCTGGCTCCGCTCGAATGGCAAGCTTCCACCATCAGGGGGTTCGACAACAAAGTTCATGGGTTGCGACGCTCCCTTGTTGCCGGCAAGGTCTTTGACGGTCGCTGTGAGTGTGTAGGCTCCGGGGGTTAGCGCGGAGTTGTATGGCAGTCTGTAGTCGAGCGAACTGGCATCAATTTCTGATGTGAGCCAGACAGCATCGGAGGAGGCAACCGACCCAGGTCCGCTGAAGACAAGCTCAGCCGTGGACATGTCCAGGGCGTAGTTGGTGGGGTCGTAAGCTGTGACATTGATCGAGAACCCGAAGGGCGGCAAGGTCATGTTGCTCTTGCGCACATCATCGGTCTGATTGATGGTCAGGGAGACGGTGGGAGCCAGAGAATCCGATGCCCAGCTGGTCATGAACTTGCTGGTGTTATCGGCGGCCAGCCAGTTGCCGGTTGCTTCACGGATTCCGAGCGGGCCGCTGACGATGGTGGCTCGATACCTGGTGCTGGCGGCGAGTTGGGAATCCGGTTTGAAGCGGGCGACGCGATTGCCGCGCAGAAAGCTCAGGCTCCCGGCCACGGGTTGCCCGAAGTCATCAGTGACCTTGAAGGTGGTCGGGGTGATGCTTGTTGGGTCCATCGGAGTGTCGAAGATGGCGACGATTTGTGCGTTGGTGGCGACCATGAAGCTTCCGTCATGCGGGGCAATGCGCACTGACGAGGTGCTACTGTCGCTTACCGTTCGGAAGCCGATCTGAACATCCAGCGGGATGAAGTTGCCGACGCCGTCACGAACTCCAGAAGGGCCGCCTTTGACTGTGAGTGTGTATGGAGTGTCGATGCTGAGGGGCTTCGTCGGAATGACGCGAACGGTTGTGTCGGCGTTTTCGAGGGAGATGGTTGCGAGGGTTGGGCCTTCGGGTCCCATCAGGGTGACGGTTTCGGTGTCGACCTTGTCTTGGTCGAGTGCCTCGTCGAAGGATATGGTCATCTGGGCATGGACCGAGATCCTGCTGTCGTTGTCGACAGGGAAGTTTCCGTTGAGGGCCGGCGCTGTCGAGTCTGCACCGACGGTGAAGGCCAGGATGATTGTTCCTCCGAGATGGTTGCCGTTGATGTCGGTCAGGCCGGCGGTGCCGGCGAGAAAATTGGCAACGTAGGTTCTGCCCGTGATCAGTGGTGCAGATGGCACCAGTCGTACGGTGCGCCGATCAGCGGAGGTTTGAGCCTCGAAGCTGACGAAGGTAGCGAAGTTGTCGAGGAAGAAGACGGAGCTGGGTCCCACACTGTCGAGATCGATGGACTCATCGAAGGTGACTTCTGGCTGAACATTGGGGGAGAGGTTGTTGGTTGCGGGTGGCCATTGTTTGACCATCTGTGGTGACAGGGTGTCCGTAGCTGTCGTGAAGTCGCTCTGCCAGTCTGCTGCCAGAGGATTGCCGACCAGATCGAGGGCTCCGTTCAGATCCCCCTTGATCTTGAGGGCATACTGGCGGTTTGCAAGGAGGTCGGCGATGGGGTCGACGGTCAGGCGGTTGCCAGTCAGAGAGAGTGCAACCGGATGCTGTTGATCAAGGGAGTCTGTGATCGAAACCGTGGCAGTGGAGAGGCTGCCTTTGTCCATCTGTTCGCTGAAGTCGATCCAGAAGCTACCTTTTGGATCGACATCGCTGCTGCTGGAATTGGCGCTCGCTGCGGGGATTGTAGGCGCTTGATCGTCCAGTGTGCGGAACTGGAAGGAGAGGGGATACTCCAAGAGCCTTCGGTTGTTGTCGCAGGTGAAAGGGGACAGATTGAAGGTGTAGTCGGTTTGCTTGTCGAGCGGAGCCGATGGCCGGAAGATGGCGGTGCGGCCACCCTCGGCGATGGTGAAGCTTCCCGGGATGTTCGTGTCGCTGCCGGTGATGGTGAGCGATGTCCCTGGATTGCTCAGCGAGGCAATGGCGACGTAACTGTCAAAGGTGATCGCGAGTTCCTCGTTAACCGCGACTTGTATGGCTCCATTGGCCGGGCTGTGGAAAACGACCGAGAGGTAGTCGGTGTAGGATCCCGAACTGCCGTCAGCGGGGGGTTGGCTGCCGAAGGGGGATCCGCCGGACCTGCTGCAGGCGTTGAAAACCAGGAGGATGATGACTGCCAGCGCGACTTTTACTGTCTTATCCATGTGCCGATGTCTCTTTGCTGTTGCGTTATGAGAGTCATCGGAGAGATGCGCCCCGGGGGTTGAGCGCTGTTGTGTAAATCCACTGAAAAGCCCTTCCCATGGGGGATTAAGGGCTCATTTTTATTTGGCAGACATTCTCAAAAAGAGACGTCTTCGCCGATGCGGGGAGCGACTGTGGCTCCCACGGCAGCGGGATTGCCGCTCATGGCGGCTACTCGGTCAGGTCACCGTGGACCGCAGGCCAGCGGGGCGCTCGCTTCGGCGTTCAGGAGCATCCGCTGGTCGAGCCGCAGGAATCGCATTTCAGGCAGGTGCCATTGCGGATCTGTGTGAATTGACCACAAGAGCCACAAGGGTCGCCTTCATAGCCCTTCAGGCGTGCCTCGACGATCTTGGAACGGAGTTGCACCTTTTCCTTCGATCCCACCCGTGGGACCGCGGCCAGCGCGGAGTCATTTTCGGTTTCTTCGGCTGCTGCCGACTCCGCGCTTTGCGGATGAGCGGAGGTACCGATTCCGATACTGCGGGGGCGAAGGCCCTCGGGGGTGTTCGGACTCTCGTAGTCCGAGGGGTCGTGGGTGGTCTCGGAGACGACTTCCTCTTCCGTGTAATCAGGCGCTTGGCCGGTAGTTGTGTTGCGCAGATCTTCCTCGTCGACCTGGCACAGGTCGCTCCGTCCAAGATAGGTGATGGCCAGTTCGCGGAAGACGTAGTCGATCACCGATGTGACCATCTTGATCCGGTCATGGCCCTGGACCAGGCCATTGGGCTCGAAGCGAGTGAAGACGAAGGCGTCGACGAATTCGTCGAGAGGAACACCGTGCTGGAGGCCGAGCGATACCGAGATGGCAAAGCAGTTCATCAGGCTACGGAAGGCGGCGCCTTCCTTGTGCATGTCGAGGAACATCTCACCGAGGGTTCCATCGTCATACTCGCCCGTTCGCAGGTAGATCTTGTGCCCGCCGATCACTGCTTTTTGGGTATAGCCAGCGCGACGCTGCGGCAGCCTTCTCCGTCGTGCGAGGTAGCGATGTACCACCTTCTCGGTGATCTTCTCGGCTATCTTGGCCACTTCAGCCGGGAGAGGAGAATCGGTGGCCGCTTCAGGTTCGTCATCATCGACCACGGAACTCAGGGGTTGCGAGAGCTTGGAACCATCGCGGTACAATGCGACCGCCTTGATCATGCCGTTCCAGGCCATCTCATAGGCGCTCTTGACGTCATCGAGAGTCGCATCGTTGGGCATGTTGATGGTCTTGCTGATCGCGCCGCTGATGAAGGGCTGTACCGCAGCCATCATGTGGATATGGGCTTCGAAGGGGATGAAGCGCTGGCCGGTCTTCCCGCAGCGGTTGGCACAATCGAAGACGGGCAGGTGTTCCGTCTTCAGGTGGGGCGCCCCCTCGATCGTCATGGTGCCGCAGACGAAGTTGTTGGTCTCGGCAATCTGATCCTTGCTGAAACCCAGATGCATGAGGACGTCGAGGTTCCAGTCCTCGAGTTGTTCGTCCGTGATCCCCAGCGCGTTGCGGCAGAACTCATCACCGAGGATGGAGCGATTGAAGGCAAAGCTGATGTCGAAGGCAGAACTCACGACCTCTTCGATCTTTGCCAGAGCTTTGTCATCGAAACCCTTGGCGCTGAGGGTCTCATGGTTGATGTGTGGTGCGTTGGCGAGGGTCTTTCGGCCAGCTGCCCAGGAGACGATGTCATCGATTTCAGCGGCTGTGTAACCGAGCTTGCGCAGGGCGGGTGGAAGGCTCTTGTTGATGATCTTGAAGTAGCCACCCCCTGCGAGCTTCTTGAACTTCACCAGGGCGAAGTCCGGTTCGACGCCTGTGGTATCGCAATCCATGACCAGGCCGATGGTGCCGGTGGGCGCGATGACCGTGACCTGGGCATTGCGGTAGCCATGGGCTTCGCCCGTTCGAAGAGCTCGGTCCCACGCCTCTTGTGCGGCCTGCAGCAAATCATTGGGGCAGTGCTGGGCCGGAATCGTTCGTGGCAGGATGGTCAGTTCTTCGAAGTCGTGACCCGGCGTTTCGTAGGCAGCGCGACGATGGTTGCGGATGACCCGCAGCACTTGCTCGCGATTGCGCTCGAAGCCCGGGAAGGGCCCGAGTTCCTTGGCCATCTCGGCGGAGGTGGCGTAGGACTCGCCACACATGATGGCCGAGACCGCGCCGGCGATCGCATAGGCTTTCTCGGAGGCGTACGGGATTCCCGATCGCATGAGGATGGTGCCGAGATTGGCAAAGCCAAGGCCGAGAGTGCGGTATTCGTAGCTCTTTTCGGCGATCTCGGCACTCGGGAAACTCGCCATGAGGACGCTGATCTCGAGAACGATGGTCCACAAGCGTGTCGCATGCTTGAACGCATCGATGTCGAAGTCGCCATCATCTTTGATGAACTTGCCGAGATTGAGGCTGGCGAGGTTGCAGGCCGTGTCATCGAGGAACATGTACTCGCTACACGGGTTGCTTGCGTTGATCCTGCCATCTTCAGAGCAGGTATGCCATTCGTTGATGGTGGTGTCGTACTGAACGCCAGGGTCGGCGCAAGACCAGGCCGCTTGCGCGATTTGGTCCCACAGATCAGAAGCGTCGACCTCCTTGTGGACCGCGCCATCTGTTCGGCGATAGAGCTTCCAGGGTTCGTTCTTCTCGATTGCCCCGAAGAAGCTGTTCGGGATGCGAACCGAGTTGTTTGAGTTCTGTCCGGATACGGTGTTGTAAGCCTCGCCATCCCAGCTGGTGTCGTATTCCTCGATGGGCATGGCACGGAATCCCTGCGCGGCGAGGGCGCGGGCACGTTGCAGGTAGGCTTCGGGGACGAGGGAACTGCGGGCTTCGTTCAGCGCTTGTGCCAGTTGCTCGTTCTCGGCTGGCTGAGTGGCAGCAACTTCATCACCCTCTTCGTTTGTTACCCAGCAAGCGTTGATGACGTCGTGGATGCGTTGCCTGTTGATCTTGCTGCCCGAGACCAGGGCCGCCACCTTCTGCTCCTCGATGGTTTTCCAGTTGATGAATTTCTCTACATCGGGATGGTCGATGTCCAGGCAGACCATCTTCGCCGCCCGGCGGGTGGTGCCGCCTGACTTGATGGCGCCTGCGGCCCGATCGCCAATCCGTAGGAAAGACATGAGGCCTGACGATCGTCCGCCGCCTGACAGGGTTTCATCCTCTGCGCGCAGGCGTGAGAAGTTGGAGCCTGTCCCCGAGCCGTACTTGAACAAGCGAGCCTCACGGGTCCACAGATCCATGATGCCACCCGGGTTAACGAGGTCATCATTGACCGACTGGATGAAGCATGCATGTGGCTGTGGCCGTTCGTAGGCGTTGCGCGCCTTGCGGACCTTGCCGGATTGTGGGTCGACGTAGAAGTGTCCCTGGGCCGGGCCGGTGATGCCGTAGGCGTGGTGGAGACCGGTGTTGAACCATTGTGGCGAATTCGGCGCGGCATACTGGGCGGCCAGCATGTAGCAGAGTTCGTCACGGAATGTTTTGCCATCTTTCTTGGTCGTGAAGTAGCCGTGTTTGGCCCCCCAGTCAGTCCAGCAGTTCGCAAGGCGTTCGAAGACCTGTCGGACATCGATTTCTCCGCCGAGCACCGGGCGGCCATTCTCATCCAGGACGGGCTTGCCTTCCGCGTCGCTCTGCGGGACGCCGGCCTTGCGGAAGTATTTTTGGGCGATGATGTCGGTCGCAACCTGGCTCCAGTTCTCCGGCACCTTGATGCCATCGAGCTCAAAGACCGTTGTTCCGTCTGGATTGCGAATCTCGGAACGGCGTTCGGTGAAACTGATGCCCTCGTAGGGCGACTGACCTTCAGTTGTGAACCGGCGTGGAATCCTCACCTAACCCTCCCTTTCTGTCCCTGCTCGGTATTCGTCTCGACTCTTTGTCGAGAGCTAGCACCAAGCTTCGCTTCGAACTGCAGGAACCCGCCGACCCCGCTCACATGGACCGCCATACGCCGTCGAGTTCTGACCCTCGTTCGGATATGCCGTATCGGTGCAGCATGGCACGTGCGTGAACAAGATGCTTCCCTGCGCTGTTTCGAGGCTGTTTGATCTGACCGTCTCATGGCGTTGAAGAGGCTCGAACCCGGCAGAATAAAGTCTGTTCCGGGCACTTTGCCTTGTTTTGACTCGGCTATTCGTAACCGCAAAACGGACAGCCGAACACGTGAGCATACCATGTATGGGGTATGTCTTCGGCGGACAACCCTAAATCTTGTGATCGGCCGGTTGTTTTCTTCTCAAACACACATAATCCGCTCAAGAGGGTGAGTGCGTGGGGGAGTGGCACTGTGAGAAATTTTGCTGCGTCATCGTCGGGTGTGTCCGGTTGACCCATGGCGTTGTCGACCGGTTGGAATCTGGAAAACGAAGGGTGATTCAGCGAGGAACGGAGGGGGCTTCAAAAGTCAAATGTCTTTCAGCAGTTCTCTGCTCCGGAGGTGGGTGATGTGGTGCTGGCATGTCCTCATGCTCGCGTCTAACCTGCCGTGAAGTGGGGGGAGGACGGTGACTGGAGGAGTTCGTGACATGAGGAGCAGCCGCCGACTTTTTTCGATCGCGTTTACCGCGATCGCGCTGGTCGGTTCCGGCCATGCTCAGGCAGGGCGATCGAGCCTGCGAGCTCTGGTTGCCGAGGCAGAGAAACAGGGTGTAAGGGTCGGGGTGGTCGTGCGTGATGACGGGCGCAGCCTGTTCGATTATCAGGCGGAGCAGTTCTTCATACCGGCGAGCAATCAGAAAATCCTGACCTCGGCGGCGGCAGTTCTCGGTCTGGGGGATGACTATCGCTTTCGGACGAGTTTCACCGTCACCGACGGTGTCCTGGTGGTCAAAGCGGGTGGTGACCCTAACTGGGTGACGGGCACGAAAATGGCCCCTGATCTGCTGCTGGCCAAGCTGGCGAGCGAGTTGAAGTCGCGAGGTTGCGAGGCCTTGCGAGGAGTCAGGCTGGATCTGGGGAGTTTCAGTGGGGCATCGAGGCCCCAGGGATGGCCGCAAGACCAGCTCGACCGAACATACTGTCCGCCGACGGGTGGGCTTGTTCTCGACCGCGGCTGCTTTCAGGTCGAACTCAGTGCGGGTCGAGGGAGCGAGGCTGGTTTGCGGGTCCTGGCCCCCCTTGCGGGATATCCCGTCAAGGGCCGGATCACGATGTCGTCGCGGAGTTCAGCCCATTGGATTCGCCTGCAAGGCGGAGCGGTTCGGGTTTCGGGAAGGCTCAACCAAAAGATGAAGCCACAGGTGCTGCAAGCCACCGTTCACGATGCCCCTTCGGAGGTCTTCGAGCAGGTGCTTCGCATGGTGTTTGCCCGTGAGGGCTTGGGCTTTGCGGCGACTGCGCCGGCTCGCACGCTCGAGCCGCTGGTCATCCAGGCATCCATTGGATCGGCGCTGGAGCGGATTCTGCGCGATTCGAGCAACTTCGATGCTGAGCAGGTGTTGCGTGTGCTCGGGGCAAACACTCAAGGGGACGGTTCGTTCGAGGGGGGAATCAAGGCGCTTGAGGTGCAGTTGCACCGCCTCGTGGGTCCGCTTCCCGACGGTTTCGTGGCCGTGGATGGGTCCGGGCTCTCCCGTGGGAGTCGGGTCAGCCCGGCGCTGCTGGCAAGGACTCTCGAGAGGGCCTTGGACAGGTCTTTCGGAGCGATGTTTCTGGCAGCGCTGCCGCGTGCGGGCAAGGACGGCACCCTGCGCCGCCGCTTCTTGAAGGCTCCGGTGGCTTCGCGCGTGCGGGCGAAGTCCGGGTGGATCCGGGGCGTGTCGGCTCTTTCGGGAGTGATCGATGCTGACAGGGTCTTTTCGATCTTGATGAACTATGACCCGGATAAGCAGGGGCTGAACGCCCGGCTGAAGCTGATTCAAGAGCGCATGGTGGCAGCGATGGCGACGCTCGGTGAGACCCCTGCACCATGATGCTCGATACCCGGGAGTTACAGGCCATCGCACCGAGGGTCGAGGAAATCGCGCGTGAAGCGGGGCAGATTCTGATGGGGCACCAGCCTCGTTTCCGGTCGGTCCGCACGGAGTTCAAGGGGCTGCGTGAGCTGGTGACCGCTGCTGATCGTGAGTCCGAGAAATTCATTGTCGAGCGTTTGATGCTCGATCATCCAGAACATGCGATCCTTGCCGAGGAAGGCGTGCTGACCCCGCAAGGATCGCCGAGCATGGATGCCGAGCATGTATGGATCCTGGATCCGCTCGACGGCACCACTAATTTCGTGCATGGAATCCCCTTCTACTGCGTTGCGATCTGCTTGGCATACCGAGATGAGCCGGTTCTGGGAGTGATCCATGCTCCTGCGCTCGACGTGACATTCAGCGCCGTTCGTGGTGGTGGTGCCTACCGCAATGGTGAGAGGGTGACCGTCAGTTCGACGGCTAAACTCGCTGATGCGGTACTCTGTACCGGTTTCAGCTATGACCGTCATGAGCCGGGTGTCGAGGACAACAGTGCGCGTCTGAGCAAGATTTTACCGTTGTGCCGGGACTTGCGGCGGCTTGGATCGGCGGAACTGGACCTGTGCTTGACGGCCGCGGGGAATTGCGATGGCTTCTGGGAGATGTACCTGCAGCCCTATGATGTTGCGGCGGGGGCGCTGCTGGTGCGCGAGGCGGGCGGCCGGGTTACGGATCTCGAAGGTGGGGGTGACTGGCTGCATGGCGGACAGATTCTGGCCAGCAACGGTCATCTGCATGATGAGGTGTTGCGCATCATCGGCGGTCACCCGGGAGCTTTCTCGGGCGGTGCTTCTTGACGGTCGAGCGGAGTTGGGAGGGGCTGAGCGGGCTTGCTGACCGTTGTTATGGCCCGGCCGAACCATCTGCTAGGATGGTGAGCTTTTCCGCGTCCTCGTGGCCGCATCAGACCGTTGTTCTCGATGGCTAGATCGACCGAGACCGTTGTCATAAAGGGGGCCAAGGAGCACAACCTCCGCGGCGTCGATCTCGAATTCCCCCGTGATGCGCTGACGACCTTCACCGGTGTCTCCGGCTCCGGGAAATCCAGCCTCGCCTATCAGACCATTTACAAGGAGGGGCAGCGCCGCTTTCTGGAGAGTTTGTCGAGCTATGCGCGGCAGTTTCTGGGGCGCATGGAGAAGCCCAAGGTCGATCACATCGATGGCCTTTCGCCTACCGTTTCGATCGATCAGAAGGCGGCCGGTCACAGTCCGCGTTCGACGGTGGGGACCTTGACCGAGGTGCTGGACTTCCTGCGGCTTTTCATGGCGCGTCTTGGCACGCCAGCTTGCCCGACCTGTGGTGCGGTGGTCGAGTCATGGTCGCTCGACAGGATCGTCGAAGCCATTGCCGACCGCTATTGCGAGCAGGCGGTGATGGTTCTGGCACCGGTTGTGCGAGAGCGGAAAGGGGAATATCGGCAAGAGCTCCGGGACTTTCGTCAGCGGGGTTTTGTTCGGGCTCGGATCGACGGTGAGTTGAGGCGGCTCGATGAGCCGATCGAACTTCATCGTTACAAGTATCACAGTATCGAACTGGTCGTAGATAGGTTGCGGCTGGACGGCGCAAAGCGCTCGCGCCTGGCGGAGGCAGTCGAGCAGGCCTTGGATCTGAGCGATGGACTGGTTGCCGTGCTTCACGAAGACCATGCCGAATATTTTTCGACGCGCCGAGCTTGTCCTGAAGGCCACGGTTCCTTGCCGGAACTGGAGCCGCGTTTGTTTTCCTTCAACAGTCCGGTTGGAGCCTGCGCTGCCTGTGATGGTCTGGGTGAGACACATAGTTTCAGCGAGGAACTTCTGGTTCCTGACCCGGCGCTATCGGTCAGCGATGGTGCGCTGGCCTGCATCACTGCCGAGGGCAAACTCGCCTACAGTCGTCTGACTCTCGAACACCTTGCGCAGGTTGCAAAGGAGTTTGGCTTTTCTCTCGATGATCCCTGGGAAAAGTTGAAGAAGAAGGATCGCCGGGTGTTGCTCCATGGCAGCAAGACCAAGCAATTCGAATTTCGTTGGCGCAAGCAGGGCGCGCGCTATGCCGCGCATGGACTCGATCGACAGAGTTTTACCGGCGTTATCGGACATCTGGAGAGTGTCTACCGGCGCGCGACCGCACGGCATCTGGATCGTTTCCGTGCTGCTGCCCGCTGTCCGGCATGTGAGGGCGCACGTCTCAAGGAGATTGCATGTGCGGTCACTTACGCTGGTCACAGCTTGCCGGCGATCCTGGCCTGGACAGTGATCGAGGCGCGGGCTTTCTTCTCCGGCCTCGAGTTGCATGGCGTTGAGGCGCAGATCGGCGTGGAGATCTTGCGCGCCCTCGAGGACCGACTTCGCTTTCTGGAAGAGGTGGGGCTGGGCTACCTGACTCTGGATCGGCGTGCGCGCACCTTGTCCGGGGGCGAGTCCCAGCGGATTCGATTGGCGGCGCAGGTCGGTTCTGGTTTGCGCGGAGTCCTGTATGTGCTCGATGAGCCGAGCATCGGATTGCACCCACGGGATCAGTCTCGCCTGTTGCAAACCCTGGGCGCGTTGCGCGACCGCGGCAACACGGTTTGTGTGGTCGAGCATGATGAGGAGACCATGCGGGCCAGCGACTTCCTGGTCGATATCGGTCCGGGGGCCGGGCGCGATGGTGGCCATATAGTGGCGGCCGGATCGGTAGAAGAGGTGGAAAGGAGTGACGACTCCTGCACTGGCGCTTATTTGCGCGGCGACCGCCGGATCCCTATCCCGTCCGAGCGTCGCCAACCCGGTGAGGGTGGTCTCGTGATCCGTGGGGCATGTCAGCACAATCTCAAGAAGATCGATGTGAAGATCCCACTCGGTCTTTTGGTGGCGGTGACGGGTGTTTCTGGTTCGGGCAAGTCGACGCTGATCAACAGCATCCTGAAGCGGGTGTTACGGCGGGAGATTCATGGCGCACATGAGGTTCCGGGCAAGCATCGCCGCATCGAGGGACTCGATCTTCTGGACAAGGTCATCGAGATCGATCAGTCGCCGATCGGTCGTACGCCGCGCAGCAATCCTGCTACTTACACGGGCCTGTGGACCCACGTTCGCGATCTTTTTGCGGCGATGCCGGAATCACGGTTGCGCGATTATCGCAAGGGGAGGTTCTCCTTCAACGTGCAGGGTGGTCGATGTGAATCCTGTGATGGCGCCGGCCAGAAAATCCTTGAGATGCAGTTTCTGGCGCCTGTCGAGATCACTTGCGAGGACTGTCTGGGCAGCCGATTCAATGTCGAGACTCTCGAGATCCTGTTCAAGGGCTACAACGTCCACGATGTCCTGGAGATGACGGTGACCGAGGCCCACGAGCTTTTCGGCGCCTTGCCGAAGATCGCGCGGATCTTGCGTACGCTCCTCGATGTTGGACTGGGTTACGTGAAACTGGGGCAGCCTTCGACGACTCTGTCCGGCGGTGAGGCGCAGCGCATGAAGCTGGCCAGCGAGCTTCATCGGCCGGCGACAGGGCGCACGATCTATCTTTTGGACGAACCGACAACGGGGCTTCACTTCGCCGACATAGAAACCTTGCTGGCAGCGATCCACCGCCTCGTGGAGGGTGGTAACACGGTGGTCGTCATCGAACACAATCTCGATGTCGTCAAGAATGCGGACTGGGTCATCGATCTCGGTCCCGAGGGTGGTGACTCAGGCGGTTATGTGGTGGCCGTAGGCACACCCGAAGACGTGGCCGAGATCGCTGAGTCGCACACCGGCCGAGCACTGGGTCCCGTCCTCGGACCCAGGCGTCGCCGGAAGTCATCGGCTACACGGCAGGCGAAGCGTCGGTCGAGTTCGCCCATCACCGAGATCGAGATCCGCGGGGCGAGCAAGAACAATCTGTGCGCCATCGATGCGCGCTTGCCCTTGGATCGTTTGACGGTCGTGACCGGAGTTTCGGGTTCGGGCAAGTCCAGCCTGGCTTTCGATACCCTGTTCAGCGAGGGACAGCGCCGATTCGTCGAGAGCATGTCCACCTATGCTCGACGTTTTCTGGGGCGCATGGATCGAGCTCCGGTCGAGCGCCTCGACGGATTGGGTCCGGCGATCGCGATCGAGCAGAGGGCGAGCCACCGAAGCCCTCGTTCGACGGTGGCAACAACGACCGAGATTCACGATCACCTGCGCTTGCTGTATGCACGTGTGGGGCGGTCCCACTGTCCCGAACATGGGCAGGAGCTGGTTTTGCACGCGCCGGGGAGTATTGCCCGCACCGTGCTGCGTGAATTCGAGGGGCGGCGCGGGTATCTGCTGGTTCCGGTGACAGTGCCCGCCGGATTGTTCAGGCGAAAGCGCGAACTCAAGGCCTTCCTGGAGGGTCTTCGTGAGCAGTGGCGTCGTGCTGGTTACGTCCGCGCCATGGTCAATGGCCTCGAGCAGCGGCTCGAGTCGAGTTTCGAGGTGCCGAGCAAGAGCGCTGACCTGAGTTTGTCCTTGATCATCGATCGGTTGACCTTCGATGACCGGCGGCGCCTCGTGGATGGCATCGAGCAGGCCGAGGTCCAGGGCGATGGCAGGGTGATCGTCCGGGATACGAAAGGCCAGGAGTTGTTGTTTTCTTTGGACCGCTCCTGTCCACATTGCGGGTTTGCTGTGCCCGAGCAGCCACACCCGCGCTACTTCTCTTTCAACCACCATTCCGGCGCCTGCGATCAGTGCAGCGGGATTGGCGCAGTGGTTTCTTGCGACCCGGAACTCCTCGTCAATCACCCCGAACGTCCGTTGTTCAGGGGAGCGATTCGTCACAAGGGTTCGGCGTTCACTTTCTTGACGCGCAGGAGTGGCTGGTATCACAAGGTTGCCACCGTGGTCGCACGCAAGTATGCGATCGATCTCGACACTCCCTTCGAAGAGCTCGATCAAAA
>CAZIVO010000066.1:0-19820 GCA_964542765.1 uncultured candidatus Brocadiaceae bacterium
GAAGGCATCGCAGCCGCTCAACATCGCGGCGTTCTCGAGCCCGATCCTGGCCTCGATCTCCGTGGGGTGGATGCGGCGACCAAACTGGCCATTGTCACTGGTGCGGTATTCGGTCATCAGGTCCACCCGGAGGTGATTTTGGGAATAGACCTGCGCGATCTGGATCCGAATGATCTTCGCGAGCGGGCTACCCGGGGCAAGACCACGCGCCTCGTGGCTCGCGCTGACCGCAAGGGGCGAGTCAGCCTCGCCTACGAGGAACTCGATCGGGGGTCGGCCTTGGCGGTTCCTTCGGACCGCGTCGCTTACTCGTATCAGGTTCGGGGCCTCGGCGCGCGCCTGCACGTTGGCATGGGCGTGGGGCCTGCAGGCACCGCGTCGGCATTGCTCGAAGACGTCGAAGAGTTCTGTGCAAGCGAAAGAGCTTCGAGGAGGGCTATCCGATGACGAGCAGTTGCATCACTATCGGGGAAGGCACCGGTGTTTATCACCTGCCGGCTTCCTTTTCTCTGGAGAGCAGGGCCGACCTGTGCGGCAGCCATCTGGCTTTCGAACTGGTGGGTCCCGATTCAGCTCCGGTTGTTCTGGTTCAAGGGGGCATCTCTTCGGGCCGCTGCGTTGTTTCCAATGATGATGGAGACGGCTGGTGGGACCAGATGGTTGGCGATGGAGCTGCCATCGACAGCGCACGCTTTCGCGTGCTGAGTGTGGACTTCCTGGGCGGCGATGGTGCTTCCACCGGGCCGGTCAGCAGTGGCCGCCGACCTTTCCCAGCCATCACCAGCAGTGATCAAGCGAGAGCGATCACTCATCTGTTGGATTTTCTGGGGATCGAAAAGTTGCATGCCGTGGTCGGAGCCTCCTACGGCGGCATGGTCGGACTGGCCCTGGCTGAAGGTTGGCCTCAGAGGTTGGAACATCTGGTAGCCATCAGCGCCCCTCACCGCCCGCATCCGTTGGCTGTTGCGTGGAGGAGTTTGCAACGGAAGATCGTGTCTTTGGGTATCGAACTGGGCGCCCCTGAGCGTGCTGTTGCCCTGGCAAGAGGTCTGGGAATGACAACTTACCGCAGCGTGGAAGAGTTCGCTGCGCGCTTCGAGGGAGCGCCGAGCATCGTGGATGGAAGGGTGAGATTCCCGGTCGAGGAATACCTCGATGCTCGTGGCGAGGCCTTCGCGGAATCTTTTGATCCCCATGCTTTCTTGTGCCTTTCGCAAGCGATCGACCTACACCGGGTGGATCCGTCGGCTATTACTGTTCCGACGACATTGATCGGGGTGACCTCCGATCAGATCGTGCCCATTGAACAACTTCGCGAACTTGCATTTGTTCTGGGTGGGGTCACCGAACTGGTGGAGATCGATTCTCTTGAAGGAGACGAGTGCGATTGGCTCGATCTTGCGCCGAGTTCTGGTCGGGCAGGAGGTGTCGCCATGACCCATCAGAGCACATCCTCGGTTCGCAGTGGTATCGAGACGGACCCTCAATTCGGCGCCGTCGTGCCGCCGCTATATCTCTCTTCGAACTTCACCTTCGCAGGCCTCAACAGGCCGCGCGACTACGACTACACGCGCACTGCGAATCCAACCCGGGATCTTCTTGGCCAGTCGCTGGCTGAACTCGAGTCCGGCGCGGGAGGAGTGGTGACATCTTCAGGGATGTCGGCGATCACTCTTGTTGTGCAGTTGCTTTCTCCGGGCGATCTTCTGGTCGCTCCCCACGATTGCTATGGAGGTTCTTACCGTTTGTTCGAGAACCTTGCAGCCAAGGGGCAATTCCGCTTGCGCTTCATCGATTTCAATGATGTCGCGGCTGTCGATCAAGCTTTTGCCGAGGTGCCGCGCATGGTGTGGGTAGAGACGCCGAGCAACCCTTTGTTGCGGATCACGGATATAGAGGCTATCGCTGCCCGGGCTCGATCTGCTGATGCATTGCTGGTGGCGGACAACACGTTCCTCTCACCGGTTCTGCAGCAACCGATCAAGCTGGGTGCGGACATCGTTGTGCATTCGACAACGAAGTATCTCAATGGGCACAGCGATGTGGTCGGTGGAGCAGTGGTGGCAGCGACGTCGGAGTTGCATGAGCAGCTGTCGTGGTGGGCAAATTGCCTTGGCTTGACCGGCGCTCCCTTCGATAGCTTCCTCACTCTGCGCGGGGTACGAACGCTTCATGCGCGGATGCGAGTGCATGAAGAGAATGCAAATCGGCTGGCGAGACTTCTCGCCGATCATCCCTTGGTCGCACGAGTTCATTATCCGGGATTGCCGGATCATCCTGGGCATGCTCTTGCTCAGCGGCAGCAGAAGGGTTTCGGAGGGATGTTGAGCTTTGAAATTGCGGACCTTCCCTCTGCGGTCGAGGCTTTTCTGGGGCGCTTGCGGCACTTTTCCCTCGCCGAGTCTCTCGGTGGCGTGGAGAGCCTGATCGCCCATCCTGCGAGCATGACCCACGCAGCCATGGACGCTGATGCGCAAAGGACGGCGGGCATTTCTTCGAATCTGTTGCGAGTGTCGGTCGGGATCGAGGACGGAGACGATCTTTGCGCGGACTTGGCTGGCGCACTCGACGCGGTTGAGGCGGGGAGTGGGGGTCGTGACAACTCGGCGCTGTCGAGGTCGGCACCTTGCGACAGCGGCAAGGGCACCCCAAGATACGCCGCGAATGGATCCGATCCTCGATGACCTGAACCCCGCACAACGCGAAGCCGTCGAGTATGGAGAGGGACCGTTGATGGTCCTGGCCGGCGCCGGGTCCGGCAAGACTCGTGTGATCACCCGGCGCATTGCGAGACTCCTGCGTGACGGTGTGCCGGCGAGTTCTATCCTGGGGCTTACCTTCACCAACAAGGCGGCTGGTGAGATGCAGCGCCGGGTTCTGGAACTCGGGGGCAGCCGGGTGCAGTTATCGACCTTCCACTCGGCATGCGCACGGTTCCTGCGCAGTTGCGGTCACCGCTTGGGTTACCCGAGAGATTTTTCGATCTACGACACCTACGACCGCGACACCTGCATCAAGCTCTTGATGGAGGAGCTGTCGGTTCCCGGGCGCAAGCTGGTCAAGCCTGCGCAGATTGGCAGGGCCATCTCTCGCCTCAAGAACCATGGGATTGCACCCGAGGAGTTTGATCCTGGCTACACGGAGATCGATGTCATTGTCGATGCCGTGTATCGATCTTATCAGCAGCGGATGCTGCAGCTTGGAGCGATGGACTTCGATGATCTCCTGCTCAATTTCCTGGCGGTGATGCAACAGGAACCGGAGGTAGCTGCCGAATATCAGGGCCGCTTTCGATGGGTGCTCGTGGACGAGTTTCAGGACACGAATCGGGTCCAGTATGACCTGATCAGGCAACTCACGGGCGATTTGCACAACATCTGTGTCGTCGGTGATCCTGACCAGTCGATCTACAGCTTTCGTGGAGCTGATATCCGTAATCTCCTCGAGTTCGAACAGGATTACCCGGGGACGGCCACGATCGTGCTCGAGCAGAACTATCGATCAACGGTCACTATTCTGCATGCGGCGGAGACGTTGATTCGCAACAACCTTCGCCGCAAGGACAAGTCGTTGCGCACGGAGAATGCCGAGGGCGAACCGCTGGGATTGTTGGTGGCTGCCGACCCGAAGGCGGAGTCGCGGGAGGTGGCTCAAAGGATTCTCGACTTGCTCGGGCGCGGTGTCAGCCTTGCAGAGATCGCGATCTTCTACCGCACTCACTTCCTCAGTCGCGCGCTCGAAGAGGCCCTGCGTCGCTTGAGTGTCGAGTATGAGATTGTCGGGGGCCTCTCTTTCTTCGAGCGCCGTGAGATCAAAGACCTCCTGGCTTACCTCCGCATCATCGTCAATCCACTCGATGACATCAGCATGGGGCGCATCATCAATGTGCCTCCGCGGGGCGTAGGCAAGGCGACCGTAGAAAAGCTTCGCGTGATCGCGAGCGCCGAGGGGATGGCCTTGTCTGAAGTCATCGCAGAGCCGGCCCTCTTGATCGGACTTCAGGCGCGCGCGCGCAAGAGTCTGGCTGCTCTGGCAGAGTTGATCCTGGAGGCGCGGGAAATTGCCACGGCGGCTGCACCACCCTTGAAGAAGGTGTTGCAGGCGGCGGATTATGTGAGCCATGCTTGTGGTCTTGGTGAGCCTGAAGATGTGGCCCGCGAGGAGAATATTGATGAGCTCCTGGCTGATGCGGCGACCTTTGACGAAGAACATGACACGGGACTCGCCGGGTATCTCGCACACGTGAGCTTGCTGACCTCCGAGGATCGGCGGCGAGAGGCTGGGCCGCGGATCAGCCTCATGACCGTTCATGCGGCGAAAGGCCTGGAGTTTGACCACGTCATGGCTGTTGGCATTGAAGATGGCCTCTTCCCGCACAGTCGATCGATTGACTCCGATGATGATATCGAGGAGGAGCGGCGCCTGATGTATGTCGCGCTGACGCGAGCTCGAAAGACCGTCTGGTTGAGTAGAAGTCAGAGCCGGATGAACAATCAGGGCCTCTTCCTTCCGCAAGAGCCTTCGCGTTTCCTGGCAGAGATCCCATCGGAATGCTTTGGTGGCGCGGCGGAATCTTCGCGGCACTGGGAAGTGGATGAGTGGTCCCAGGAAGAAGTTCCGCAAGCGGAACTCCGTGAGGGGATGCGGGTCCATCATGCGGTATATGGTCATGGTCAGGTGGTCGCGATTCATGGCGCGGGGCCGCATGCCAAGGCCGGGGTGCGTTTTGCCGATGGCAATACGCGAGTTCTCTTGCCAGATCACGATGTGCTCGAGGTGTTGGTCGATCAGGAGGGCTTCGATTCGCCATGAATCGGCCACACGACACTCTGGAGAGGTTGCGAAGCCTTCTTGCCGAGGCTGGTCAGGACGCGGCCTTGCTCGCGGAGATGCGTGAATTGATCGATGCCGAACTTGTGCAAATTTCGGCGCTGGACGGAGCAGCCACGGATGCTTGGCATGGGATGGTGGGTCAGACCGAGCCCATCCTTTCGTTGCGGGCATTGATCGAGAAGTTTGCGCGTGTCAAAACCCCAGTATTGATTCTTGGTGAGAGTGGAACGGGCAAGGAATTGATTGCGCGAGCTCTGCATCAGGTCAGTCCGCGGCGTGTTCGCCCGTTCGTCGCCGAGAACTGCGCGGCGATCCCGGAGAACCTGTTGGAGTCCGTTTTGTTCGGGCACGTTCGAGGAGCCTTCACCGGCGCTGTTCGCGATCATCCTGGCCATTTCGCGAGCGCTGATAAGGGCAGCATATTTCTGGACGAAATAGGGGACATGCCCTTGAGCATGCAGGTGAAGCTCTTGCGCACGCTCCAGGAAGGGGAAGTTCGACCGGTGGGGGGTAGTGAGCTTCGCAAGATAGATGTGCGCGTGATAGCCGCCTCTAACCAAGACCTTGCGAAGCTCGTCAGTGAGGGGAGCTTTCGAGAGGATCTCTATTACCGCCTCAATGCTTTGCAACTCAAATCACCGCCACTGCGTGAGAGGGGCGCGGACATCCTTCTTTTGGCCCGCTATTTTCTTGCAGCAACAGGTTCGTTGCTGGAGTTCGATGAGACGGCGGAAAAGGCTCTGCTGTCTGCCGGATGGCCGGGAAATGTGCGTCAATTGCAGAACGAGATGCAACGTCTCGCTGCACTCTGTGATGGGCCGGAAGTGTGCAGGGAAGACCTTTCCGAGGATTTACGCCTTTGACCGGCATGATTGACTATTGCTGGGGAATGTCGGCTCACGGCCCCTACCCTTGTCCTCGCAAGCGAACTAAACTGTCCTGACCCTGTAGCGGCGTTAGACCCTTGTCACCAGACCTTGACCCAAAGAATCGGATGTTGCCTCGTCGTCATGCTGCGAGGTCTAATCGAGGTGGCCGCGGATTTCTCATCTGCTTTATTTTGGGCCTCACGTCGGTGCTGGTTTGGTGGGGGCTTTCCTCGTCCACGAGCGGTTCCGTAACGATCTTTCTTGATGCGGTGGCGAAGGATCGTCGGGTGGGCAAGTTCGAGCAAGCGCACCAGACCATCGAGCTTTACCGCCGAAAGACCGCAGGCTCGGACCCGCGGTTGCTCAAGGTTGTGCAAACTGCGGAGCAGCAGCTTGACGCTACCGAGGCCAGGGTTGCCGAGATTGCTGCGAGCGTGGAGGAGGAGGCCCATCTGAAGTCTCCCGGAGAGCAGATCTCCGAATTGAAGTCGCTGAAGGCGAGCGGTGCCCGCCAGATTGACAGGGAATCTGCTCACATCGTGCTGGGGCGCTATGACCGTATCCTCCGTCGAGCGCGTGATCGTCGTGTGGCCGAGGTGGAGCGTGCGCCGCCGAAGGATAAGCCGGTGCCCGCAGACGTGGTCTCCGAACCATCCTTGCAGGATTCTTTGCTTGCACAGATCGATTCTTTGGCGGCTGCCGAGCAGTATGTCGAGGCCATCGAGATGCTTCGCCAAGCCCTCTCGACGACTCCTCTGGCGGAGTCGGGTCCTTACAGGGATCGCCTTGCACGCGTGAGCAAGAGCGTGCAGGCGAGAGTTTCGGGACAGCTGGCGCGTGCACAGCAACTCGAGAAGGCCGGCAAGCTGGCAGAAGCGGTGAAATCCTTGGAGGGGCAGACGGCTCGCTACCCGGCTGCCGAGGCCGCCCGGATCAGCAGTGAGATCGCTCGCCTTCGCGGCGTTGCGCTCGCTGGACAGGTTCCGAAGGATGAGGCTGCTGGAGGGGTTGCCCGGCCGAGCATCGCGCAGACGAATGCCGTCAAGCCGAAGAGTGCACGGGCGACCCTGCAGGAGATTTCTCAACTGCTCGAGGACGTGCGCCGGGTCGAGGACTCCGGTGATCTCGCCCGGGCACAGGAACTCCTGGTGTTTGCGGCGAAGCGGGTTGCGACACGTGATCCGGATTTTGCCCTCTACCTCGAGAGTAAGGCGAAAGGGCATGGCCAGATCGTGGCGATGGCGAAGGCTCTTGCCGATCGGCTGCCGGAGGCTCGCGCCAAGGACCTTCGGGTCGAACTTCGCGAAGGCGGTTTTGGCGAGGTCATCGGTGTGGGGGGTAGCAAACTTACTTTGAAGCTGGCGACCGGTGAGCGTGCTGTTGGTTGGAGCGAGCTGAAAACAGAATCTCTTGCGGAGTTGATCGAGCGGAACAAGGTGGGCATCGAGGGGCTTCTGGGAGGGGCCGTGATGGCTTATCGCGATGGGGATGCCGATATTGCCGAGCGTTTGCTGGTGCGTGCGACGAAGGTTGATCGGTCGAGAGCAAGTGACATCGACGCCTTGATCCGGGAGGGCCGAGGTCTCCCCGAAGAGGCCGGGAGTTTCAGCCTCGTGGGTGGGCAGTTCGTTTCGCAGCGCCAGCAGGAGATCCTCAAGCTCAGTCGGAGCTTGGAACGCCGCCTCGCAGGGATCTTGAACGGCAAGAGCGATGGCTGGAGCAAGCTGCTCGAAGAGTTGCGTGACAGTAATCAGGACACATTGGCGGCCTGGCTTGCGGCACTCGACCGTCATCAGGCCGCCCTCGCCAAGCGGATTGCGGGCCACTCCTTCAGGAAGGCCCACGGCAAGCTCCATACGAGGCGACTCGAACTCGACTCTCTCCGGGAGCATGCCAAAGAGCTCATCTTCGATGAGGTCAAATATTTCTATCCCTACAGGCCTCCCGCTGTCAGCGGGGAGAAGGCGGCCGAATACTGGCCAGTGCAGCAAGAGGTCGACAAGCGCGTCGCCGCCATCAGGGAAATCTGGGAGTCAACAGAGCGACAGGCGAGTATCCCGAGCAAGCTCCGTGAAGAGTTTGCTCGCTATGTTTGGCTCAGGGAGACATCGATGGCTTTCGGGCAGCCACTCGATGAGGTGGGTCCGGATGTCGCCTGGGTGATGACCTTGCCATCGGCGAAGGTTCTTGGCTTGCAGAACTTCTGCTTGTCGGTTGAGGAGCGCGAGCGCAATGAGCTGTATGCCCGCATCGAGGCTTACAACATCAAGATCCTTGCGGGATTGCCGAATGCCGAGCAGCGGCAGATCAAGGTGACCAACGCTTATCGCCGCATGTTCAACCACAGACCACTGGCGGTGAATATGAAGATCCAGCGTGCCGCTCGTGGGCATTGCGAGGAAATGTCGACGCTCGGTTACTTCGGTCACTTTTCACCAACGGCCGGTCGCCGGACTCCCTTCGACAGGATGCGTCTGGAGGGATATCAACGCGGTGCGAGCGAGAATTGCGCGACCAACGGTTCGGCTGAAGGTGCGCACAATGCTTGGATTCACTCGAGCGGTCATCACCGCAACTTGCTCAATCCCGGACACACAGAATTTGGGTCCGGGAATTCCGGCAAATACTGGACACAGAACTTCGGCCGCAGCAGCGAGTTCATGGGGTTGCCGGAGTTTCAGTAGCCGGCCGCAGCAGCGAGCAAGTCAGTGCGCACTTGCCCATGCGCTGGCGCGAGCTTCGGCGAGATAACGTGTCCGGCGGTTGATCGGTTCGATCAGAAGGCTTTTTCGCGCGGCGTTGTAGGCGCGTTTGAAGCAGGCGATGCTGCGCAGTCCGCCAGGCTCGCCGGCTGCCCGGAAAGCTGCGAGCAGTCGTCCGAGGTCGGCGGCTTGGCCGCGTGAATCGAATGGGGTTTTCCGGCGGACCCCATCGAGATCGACCATGCTCACCTCGCCCGTTTCGGGGTTTCGGATCAAGTTTTCAAACTTCATGTCGCGATTCCGGAGGCCGTGTGCATGCAGGCGGCCGACAGCGCGCCCGAACCGCTGGGCAGAGGTGTGGATCTCGGAATCGGCCAAGGGAGCATCCTCGAGAGCCTCTTTCAGATTTGGCCAGGGGAGCCGCCGGAAGACCACTTGCCCGCGGCCGCGGTAGAGGCGTAGGCCGACAGGCGTTGCGGTCGGGACCTGTGCGAAGGCGAGCTGGTAGGCCGCTTCGAACAGGCGCCGTGCTGCTGCTGCTGGTCGATCCTTGAGAGCGAGTTCATCACTCATGTGAACAGTTCCACGCCGACCAGATTTCAACGGATCGGGGGGATGGAGAGCCAGTTCGATTGCCGCCGGGTGCAAGGAACTCTCCGGTCTGTGAAGGTACCAGCGGCCGCCGGCAGGATCGCGTTCGAGGCTGGTGTGTGCGCAAGCTCGCAATGCTCTGCGCGCGAAGGAAGAGAGGCCTCGGTGCCGGAGTTTACGCCCTTTCTGGACGGCTGCGTCGAGCAGTCGCGGGCTTGCGCCGTAGGCTTCGATCAAGGGTTGAGCTGCAGGGTCGAGCACATTGCCATCGAGGTCTCGGCAAAAGAATGCAAGGGCATGGGCGCGCTCTCCCTCTCCGAGCGGGGAGGAGAAGAAGGCGCTGGTAAGGTCGAGCAATACAAGTTCGCCACGGTCCGTTTGCAGGATGTTGCCCGGATGAAGATCAGAAGTTCGAAGGCCGGTGTCGTGAGCGCGAGCGAGAAGTTCGCCTGCTCGCTCAGCTACGAGTGAATCAAGAGGTCCACGAGGCAAGCTAGTTCCCGGAAAGGTCTCGGTGACGAGGAAGCTGCGCGATCCGAATTTCCCCGACCGTGTGCCGGCGGCGATTGGTCGGATGCAGGGGAGGCCTTTTTCTCGTGCCTGTCGGAGGTTGTTGAGTTCGCGATGTGCTCGCGAACCGGTCATGGCGTCACGGGCGTAGTCCGACAACCGAACGGCGCGAAAGAGTTTTACGTGGACGCCGAAGTCCTGCCGGTCTCCCAGGGTGCCGGAAAGGATTCTGCGGACCGTGGACGACTTCACCTCCTGGAGTCCTTGCCAGGATTCCGGGCTGCCCTCCGCCAGGAGGGTTTTGATGAGTTCTTGGAATTCGATATCCACCAAGCAGGCGAAGTCGTTTCCCTTGACCTCCACGAATGATCTTTGACCCGGATGCGCTTGCACTGCTATCAGCATATACCGGAGGCGGTGAGACTTCCGTTGTCTGAACACGTAAGGATTCTTGTGAAGAGGGTGGGATGGGCCGCTGCCAGGTATCTATCAGGCCGACGGCCCCTGGGTAATGATGGGTCTGGCCGGCAGCATCTTGAAACCAAAGCGGTGAGATTGGCGGACCACCTTCTCTGCGTTACGTTTGATCAGGCGCCGGATAGGCGTTCCTGAGCGATATGTGGAAAATCCACCGATACTATCTGCGAGAGGTCACGGTCAGCACCATCCTGACCTTTTCGGTTTTGTTCGGGATTGTCATGATCGGTTTCGTGTCGCGGGGAATCGATCGTTCGCAGGGCGGGAATCTTTTCGACGCGATGTTGATCACCTTCTATTTCACCGCCGACGCTTTCCCGCACCTTCTGTCAATGTCCTTGT
Organism: uncultured candidatus Brocadiaceae bacterium; assembly: GCA_964542765.1. Taxonomy (GTDB): domain Bacteria; phylum Planctomycetota; class UBA1135; order UBA1135; family UBA2386; genus CAZIVO01. Next base: position 10,325 of record CAZIVO010000066.1, read on the forward strand.
TGTTCGCGTCGGCTTTGACCTTCGCTCGAGCGTCACAGGAACGTGAGATCACAGCCATCCGGGGAGCGGGCATCAGTCCGCGCGTTCCGATGGTAGCAGTGCTTCTGGTGGGTTTGTTCTTCTCACTCGTGGGATCTTATACCCAGCACTACGTGATCCCGTGGGCGCACTTCAACAAGTACCGAGTCGTTGCAGACATCGCTCGCAACTTGTTTCTCAACACAGATATGTCTGGTGACAAGATCGTGTTTGGCAACTTTGTGATGTCCTGGGAGAGCAAGGACGCGGGTGGCCATTTTCGCAATGTCATCGTCAAGCGAGGGAGGGGGCGGGGCCTTCGATCTTCAAGTGCGAACATCGCTGAGATTGGCGAGGTGTTCGAGGCGGACGAGGCGTGGCTTGAACACGAACCTGGCAGTGTGGAGTTGACCTTGAAGTTGCGAGATCTCCGTGACGCCGTGGGCATGCGCGTGGAGAGGATGGATTTCATCGTCAACATCAGGGAAATCACCGAGCAAGGTCGCCGCACAGATGGTGACAAGGATGTTCGCAGTGATCAACTTCTCGGTGAGGTTGAACGTGGCGTGCATCACAATCCTTCCGGAGCACGCTTCACGATTCATCGCCGGGCTTGTTTTGCGCTGATCCCGTTTTTGTTTGCGCCGCTTGGGTTTTGCATCGGGGTTTTTACTCGCGGCCGCGGTCGAGTCACGGCGCTTTTGTTGAGCATGATTCCGCTCTTGCTGTTCTATGTTTCTGATGTTCTTTCGCCCCAGATAGCTCGCCTGACCCAGTGGCCTGTTGTCGCGTGGTTCCCCGCATTCATGATTACGGTCTTGGGGGTTCCCTTCTGCTGGCGATTGCTGCGTTTGTGATGAAGGGTTCTCTCGACAGTTACATCTGGAAGACGGTGGCAGGCTCATATCTTGCCTGCCTCGCCTTCTTGCTCTTTCTGTTCATCGTGTTCGACCTTCTCATCAACATGGGTGGTTATGTGAGGAGCGCCGATAATCTGGGGATTCCGTTCATGACCATGATCGGCAGATGGGCCCGTTTTCACGTGGTGTCATCTCCTTGGGTCTTTGTAACGGTCGCCCCATTCGTCACCGTGATCGCCAGCATGTTTTCGTTGTCACGGTTCATGCGCTCGAATGAGATCGTGCCGATGATCTTTACGGGTCGGAGCATGTTTCGCATCCTGACCCCCGTTGTTGTCACTGGCATCCTTTCCGCGCTTGCGATGGCCGCTGTGTGGGAGTTTGCAATGCCGACAGTCGGACGGTCGATGGATCGTTTGCGGGAAAGCATGGGTGACCAAGAGATCGAGGAGGTCGATGCACGCTCGGTTGTGTTGCGGTCGCCAACGGATCCGCGCAGGGTTTTGATGTGTGAGCGTTACGATCACAGTCGCTTGCGCATGGAAGGAGTTGTCCTTTGGGATCGCGGAGTAATGGAAGAGGACATTGTCTCCGTCACGGCTTTAGCAGCGGATTGGGATCCCGAGAAGGGGGACTGGGAGCTCCATCTGGGAAAGGAGCGTAGTGGCGATATCGAACGAGATCGAGCGATGCTGGGGATGGGCGAGGCTACGCCCGAAATCATCAGGCGATACGGGAAGGAAGGCCGGGACATCTCGCTTCTGTCCTACTCAGATTTGAGTGGCATGATTGAAATGAGTCCGAACCGACCGATGTTCACCATCGCTTTTCACTATCACTTCACCTATCCGTTGGCGAATCTCATCCTTTTGCTGCTCGCCTTGCCTCTTGCAACCAGTTTCGAGCGCAGCAACAAGATCGGCCGCGTGATCATCGCGATCCTGATTTGTGGCGGTTACCTGGCCATTGATCTGGCCTTCCAGAACCTTGGCCGCCATGAATATCTTCACCCCATCGTCGCCGCTTGGGCTTCAACGATCTTCTTTGGGTCTCTTGGTCTGGTGATGTTTGCAACCATGCGATCGTGAGGATCTTTCCTTATCGCGGCGGCCGAGGTGGAAGCGAAGCCTGTCTGGTCGGGTGCTGAGCGCGGGTTGGCGCTACTTCCCTTCTTCTGGTTTCTCTTCGGTTTTCAATCTGTTCAAGATGATCAGGGCATCCTCGACGACCCGTCCTCCGATCAGGTGATCTTGGATGATCCTCTCCAGGGTCGGTGGGTCGCAGTGTCCGTACCATGCTCCTTCGGGGTAGACGATTGCGATGGGGCCATCTCGGCAGATGCGCAGGCAATTTGCTTTGCTACGAAAGATGCCGCCGGCTTCCGAGAGACCGAGTACCTTCAGCCGCTTTTTCAAGTAGGCCCATGATTCGAGCGACTGCTCCTTTTCGCAGCAAAGGGGTCGCGTCTGATCGCAACACAAAAGGATGTGGCGCTTGGCAGCCGTTGCTCCGACAGTTTCGGCGTTTCGCATGGAGTCGGTAGGTTCAGGCATTGGACGGGATCCTCTGAGCTATTGCTGATGGTCGAGCAGGCGGCGCCATTGAGCGAGTTTTTGCAGGGCGTCGAGCGGCGTCGTGCTTTCCAGGTCGAGTTTTTGAAGTTCGTGGGCCATCTTGTCCCTCGGAGGCTCGAACAAGGAGCCTTGTTTCCCCGAGGCGTCGGTTGCGTCTTCGGGTTGAGTTCCCTGGACGGTCACGCCTTCATCTTCGAGTTGGAGAAGGATCTTGCGAGCTCGTTCGAGGACGGACCGAGGCAACCCGGCCAGTCGCCCGACGTGTAAACCGTAGCTTCGGTCTGTGCCGCCGTCCTCGATCCGGTGCAGGAAGACAATTTCATCACCCCACTCGCTGACCGCGACGCGCTGATTGACGATGCCTTTTTCCGGCTCTGCGAGGTCCATCAGTTGATGGTAATGGGTTGCGAAGAGGGTTCTGCAGCCGATGCGATCATGCAGATCTTCGACGATGGCCCACGCCAGTGCCAAGCCATCGAAGGTGCTCGTTCCGCGACCGACCTCGTCGAGGATGACCAGGCTGCGTGAGCTGGCGTTGTTGAGGATGTTTGCGGTCTCGGTCATCTCGACCATGAAGGTTGATTGACCACGGCTGATGTCGTCGCTGGCTCCAACGCGAGTGTAGATGCGATCGATGACCCCGATCTTTGCCGTTTTCGCGGGCACGAAGGACCCTGTTTGCGCCAGTAGGGCGATCAGCGCGTTCTGGCGGATGTAGGTGGATTTTCCGGCCATGTTGGGGCCGGTCAGCAGTACCAGTTGTCGTGATGGTGGGTCCAACTGTGTGTCGTTAGGGACAAAGGTGCCTGCCGTGTGTGTGGCCTCGATGACAGGGTGCCGCCCGTCTTCAATTTCGAGGAGATGACTATCATCGACTACGGGACGATGGTAGTCGCGTTCGCGAGCAACGACCGCGAGCCCTGTGTAGACATCTATCTCTGCGACCAGAGCGGCAGTTTCTTGCAGCCGCGCGCTCTCACCCGCGAGATGGTCGCGCAGCGTGCAGAACAAGTCGTATTCGATGTTTCGCGATCGCTCCTCAGCATCGAGAGCCTTCTTTTCGAATTCCTTGAGCTGTTCGGTCACGTACCGCTCAGCATTTTTGGTGGTCTGCTTGCGGACGTATTCTGCGGGGACTTCGATGTGGCGGTTGCCGTGGGTGATTTCGATGTAGTACCCGAACACTTTGTTGAAGCCGACGCGAAGGTTTGCGATTCCCGTGCGCTCCGCTTCGCGCATCTGGAAATCGCTCATCCACTGCTTGCTATCGCGGCCCATTGTCAGCAGTTCGTCGAGTTCGTCGTGGTAGCCGGAGCGGATCATGCCGCCTTCCCTCAGCGTGAGCGGTGGTTCGTCTACGATGCATTCGCCGATGGTGCGAGCAAGGTCATCGAGAGGGTCGAGAGTCTGGGCGATGGCGGCGAGCGAGCCGCACTTGCAACGCGAGAGCTCGGTTCGGATGGGTGGCAGGGAGAGGAGGCTGTTCTTGAGGGCTATGAGATCGCGAGCATTAGATCTTCCGGTGCAGATGCGAGCTGTCAGCCGTTGCAGGTCGAGGATTCCGGAAAGTTGTTCGCTGATGTTGGCAGCGAGATCGCTGCGATCATGGAGTTCGTCAACGGCGTCGAGTCGCTCGTTGATGGTCGTGGGATCGGTCAGCGGGGAGAGGAGTCGTTCGCGCAACAGCCGTGCGCCCATTGGTGTGTGGGTGCGATCGATGATGTGTAGAAGCGGTGTCCCGACGCCGTCACCTCGCATCGTATCGACGATCTCCAAGCTGGCGCGAGTGGCGCGGTCCAGCGTCATCACGGCTGAACGATGGTGAACTTCGATGCTGCGAATATGAGGCAGGGCGGCTTTTTGAGTTTCGCGGAGGTAGCCGATCAGGGCTCCGGCCGCAGCCACGGCGAGTGGCATATCGATGACCCCGAAGCCTTCGAGCGTCGCAACTTCGAAGAACTCGTTCAATGCTCGCTCGGCGCTGTCGCGTCCGAACTCGAAGGCCGGCCGCGATGTCAGTGTGCCGATGATGGCCTGTGCAGTTTCCTGCAGGGCTTCGGCATCTTCGGCGATCAGGATCTCTGCCGGGTCGATGCGCGAGAGTTCGTCGACCATGCGGGATTCGGGGCACTCGGTCACGAGGAAGGAGCCGGTGGAGATCTCTATCCACGCGATGCCGGCGTGGCCTCGATTCGTCACGGCTGCTGCCAGATGGTTGGGGCGGGAGCCTTCGAGGAGGTTGTCTTCGGTCAAGGTGCCGGGAGTCAGCACGCGTACGACATCTCGATCGACGACCCCCTTGGCTTCGCGAGGGTCTTGAACCTGTTCGCAGATTGCGACCTTGTAGCCACCGCGTACGAGTCGCTCGAGATAGGTATCGACTGCCCGGACCGGCACGCCGGCCATCGGGATGGCCTTGTCTCCCTTGCTTCGACTTGTCAGGGCGATGCCCAGTGTGCGACTGGCTTCCTTGGCATCTTCGAAGAAGAGCTCGTAGAAATCGCCCATGCGGAAGAACAGCATCGCATCAGGATGCTGGTTCTTGGCTGCCATGTACTGGGCCATGGCCGGGGTTGTTGTGATGTCCTTGGGCACGTCAGAATGTGCAGGATAACAGGCTTCAGATCGACACGCGCGTCAGCTTCTCAGCTTCGTCGATGATGATTTCGGCGGCCTGTTCGGCCTCTTCTTGGGTTGTGAGATGGCTGAAGGATAGGCGTAGAACTTCGCGACTGGCCCGCCGCTCGAGTCCTATGGCCCTCAGAACATGGTTTTCGCTCGCTTGTGGGTCATGGCAGGCCGAGCCCGTTGAGAAGGCGAGCCCGCGGTGGCTACAGCGTTCCTGCAACGTCCCGGCGACGATGCCGGGGAGGCGCAGGGAGAGGATGTGCGGAAGGCGATGATTTGCGTCACCGAGGCGGGTGGCCTTTGGAAAGGCTTCCTCGAGTCGTGAGAACAGCGATTGGCCGAGATGTGAGGTGTGCGCAGCGGTTTCGGCCATGTGGGTCATGGCCGCTTCGGCGGCGATTGCGACCCCGACCGCGCCGGCGACATTCTCGGTGCCGCCGCGCATTCCGAACTCCTGCCCGCCTCCCTCTTGCAGTGGGTCAAGACGAGCCTTGCTCGACAGGGCCAGGAAGCCGGCGCCGCGAGGGCCGTGAAACTTGTGTCCCGAAACTGCGACGGAATCGGCGTCAGCCTCATCGAGGTCGAAGGGGATCTTTCCATATGCCTGCACCAGATCGACATGGATATGCGCATTCGGAGCGACACGGCGCACTATTTCGGTGAGCTCTTTGATCTGAGTGAGAGATCCGAGTTCGTTGTGGCCGTGGAGGAGAGAGACGACCCGCACGTCCTTGCCGAGCAATTCGAACAGCGTCTGCGGTTCGATGACGCCGGTATCTGTGACCGGCACAGGCACTATCCGGTGGGAGGAGCCGAGCAATCTTTCTTGTGCGAGCACCGCCGGGTGGTCGGCGGCACCGACGAGAACTCGCCCCGGGGGCCGGCAGCGCGCCGCCCCGGCGACCCCCAGAAGGTCCGCTTCTGTCCCGCCCGACGTAAAGATGAGCTTTGCAGCGCTGACCGTGCCGCGAAGGAACTCCCGCGCATCATTCAGCGCGCGTCGAGGAGCGTCAGCGAAACCGTGTGGGGAGGATGGGTTGCCGAAGCAGAGATCGAGCTGATGGGAGATGGCATCTATGACGGAAGGCAGGGGCCGAGTCGTGGCGGCATTGTCGAGATAGATAGGTTCCATGCTGGCGGGGGGAGACTAGTCGGTTGCGGTTCAGGTGACCGCGACCATCTACGCAATCATGTTCGTTATATTCTTTGGCGTGATCCTTTGGAATATCTACCGAGCAGGTGGATCATGATGCTGACCCGAGATGCCTGAGCAGATCCACGATGAGATTGAGCGAGAGGTAACGCAGGGGCGGAATCACTGATCCCCAACCCAGCCCGAGTGAACCCATGAGCGATTACGAGACTTTGCTGATCGAACGCGATGGCGGTGTTGTGCAGTGCATGTTCAACCGCCCCGAAGTTCGCAATGCCCTCAATCACCAGATGGTTAGGGATATCCGGGCCTTGTTGACCGAACTGTCGGCCGAGGCTTTGCCTGAGGTGTTGATTTTCGCGGGCAGCGACAAAGCCTTCGTCAGTGGGGCAGACATCTCCGAACTCAGGGATCGTCGGCGTGACGCGGCGTTTGAGCGTATCAATACGGAATTGTTTGCCGAGATAGAGAAGTTTGCGGCACCGACGATAGCCGCCGTGCGCGGGTGGGCGCTGGGTGGTGGCTGTGAATTGGCGATGGCGTGTGACCTGCGGATCGCCGGGGAAGGCGCGAGGTTTGGTCAGCCGGAGGTTGGGCTTGGCATCATTCCAGGTGCTGGCGGGTGCTACAGGTTGCCGCGGTTGGTGGGTCTTGGTCGTGCTCGCGAACTGGTGTTTACCGGGAGGATCATCGATGCCGCAGAGGCTGCCGATATCGGCCTTGTCAATCGTGTGGTGCCCGATGCGACCGTGCTGGACGCTGCTCGCGAGTTGGCGGATGCGATCGCGAAAAACAGTAGCCTCGCTGTGCGGATGGCGAAGACCATGCTCAACGGCGCGAGCGACATGAGTACCGACGCGCTGATGGCCTTGGAGGCGACTTCGCAAGCGGTGCTGTTTGATGATCCGGAGAAGGATGAGCGGATGACGGCGTTTCTGGAGAAGCGATCGGCGAAGGCAAGCAAGGAGTCATCGTGAGCGGCTCGGTAGAGAAGATCGCGGTGATTGGCGCGGGAACGATGGGCCATGGCATCGCCCATGTTGCTGCTGCCGCGGGCTATACGACATGCCTGTTCGATATAGCACAAGAGCCGCTCGATGATGGATTGAGGCAGGTGCGCGCCAACCTGGATAAGGGAGTCGAGAAGGGCAAGGTTACCGAGGCAGATCGTGACGTGACGCTGGCACAGCTTTCGGCAACGACTGACTTGAGCGAGGCTGTGGGCGATGCCGACCTGGTGATCGAGGCTGTTCCTGAAGTGCTCGACCTCAAGCGGTCGCTGTTTGCCGAGATCAGTGTGGCAGCGCCTGAGCATGCCGTTCTGGCGAGCAACACTTCCTCTTTGAGTCTCACCGAGATCGCTCGAGCCGTTCCTCGTCCCGAACAGGTGATAGGCATGCACTTTTTCAACCCGCCGCACCTGCTCAAACTGCTTGAAGTTGTGCGTGCTGAGCAGACCTCCCCGGAAGTGCTCGAAACAGTGCGGGGGGTAGGCGAGCGGATGGAGCGTGAACTCGTTGTCGTCAGTGACTCACCCGGGTTTGCCAGCAGTCGTCTGGGTATCTGTCTCGGGCTTGAGGCAATCCGTATGGTCGAGCAGGAGGTGGCCAGTGCTGAGGATATCGACAAGGCGATGGTGCACGGCTACCGACATCCGATGGGGCCGCTACGGCTCACCGATCTCGTTGGGCTTGACGTGCGCCTCAAGATCGCTGAGTACCTGCACCGTGAGTTGCAAGAAGAGCAGTTCCGGCCACCCGAACTGCTCAAGGCTCTTGTGGCCGATGGCAAGCTCGGCAAGAAGACCGGCGAGGGTTTTTACTGCTGGTGACGACGGGGCTGCCAGCCGAAGTCGGTCAGTGTGGCTTGTAATTCAGTGACTGCTTCGGCCACGGCGAGTTTTGAGGTGTCGATGGTGAGTTGGGCCTGCTGGTAGAACGGCTTGCGATTTTTTAGCAGGGTGCGCAGTTCCGCCATGGCGTTTTTGCGCTCGGCCATCGGCCGATGGTCGCCCTGATCGATGACCCGTTGCATGTGATCTTCTGGTCGTGCCTTGATCCATACCGTGGTGCATTCACGTCGTATGCGGTCAAAGGCTTCGGTGTTGTGGACGATGCCGCCTGAGAGAGCCACCACGAAAGGCTGGGGTTTGTCGAGGGCTGTTGCGACGCATTGCATCTCGAGGCGTCGGTAGTAGCTTTCGCCGTGCAGAACAAAGATCTCGGCGAGGTCGAGTCCAGCGCGGGCTTCTATTTGTTCATCGAGTTCGACAAATTCAAGCCCGAGAACTTCAGCGAGCAAGGGGCCGATCGCGCTCTTGCCGCCCCCGCGCAAGCCGAGAAGGGCAATGGCCTTGGCACCCGCGCCACCCGAGACCAGATCCTCCAGAGGTGTGCCCAGTGCCGCTGCCACTGCCGCCAACCTGCTGAGGGCGATGTTGGCAGTTCCAGCTTCAAGCTGAGCGTAGAATCTCGCACTGAGCCCACTGCGCATGGCCATTTCCTTGGCGGCGTGGCCCGCCTCCTTGCGGAGTTGTTTGACCCGCGCTCCGACCCGTTGCAACACCGCCTGACCCCGATCATCCATTGTGGAAATATACTGCACAATCTATGAAAAATAAGGAAGTATAATGCTTTTTCTGCTAGGAGGGTTCCTGACCCTCTGGCAAGGTGCGGGGTATGACCGAAACGGCTGATGGTTCCATTACCGAGACCTTCTCGTTTGAGACTCACCCGTCCCTCTATCGCCACCTCGATCTCTCGGTGGATGGGGCGGTGGCGACGATCACCATCGAGATCCAGGAGGACGAGGGGCTCAAACCTGGCTACGCGCTCAAGCTCAACTCCTACGATCTCGGCGTTGATATCGAACTGGCTGACGCTGTGCAGCGATTGCGTTTCGAACACCCGGAGGTTTCGTGCGTGGTGGTGACCAGCGCGCTCGAAGGCATGTTCTCGTCGGGCGCCAACATCTTCATGCTGGGCGTTCGACGCATGATTTCAAAGTGAACTTCTGCATGTTCACCAACGAGACACGACTCTATATCGAGGACGCCTCTGCCCACAGCGGCCAGACTTATTTGGCCGCGCTAAATGGCACGGCGTCGGGCGGCGGCTACGAACTGCCGTTGGCGTGCGAGGAGATCTACTTGATCGATGACCGTACCTCGGCGGTCTCCTTGCCGGAGGTGCCCTACCTCGGCGTTTTGCCTGGCACCGGTGGACTCACTCGCGTGGTTGACAAGCGTATGGTGCGGCGTGATC